>JAKFFO010000227.1:0-57701 GCA_036675035.1 Oxalobacteraceae bacterium | reverse complement strand
GCTGCTCGAACTGCATGAACACGAGGTTCCAGATCTCGACGTAGCGCTCTTCGCCGCCCGACGCACATTGGTAGAAATACTGTAGCGAGCGTGTCGAACGTACCGGGTTTCTGATGTCTTCTACCGCAGCGGCACGCGGCAATAAAAAGCCCGCAGTCGATTACGGCTGCGGGCTTTCCGGTCTCCTCACCTATCGGCAATGGATTTTTCTAACGCGAATAATGCAGCATTTCATTCGAAATGTCATTGTGCTATGCAGCAAGTGCTGACGCGGCCAAAAAAAAGCCCGCTACCGTAAGGAGCGGGCTAAATCCATCCCTTGGGAGGGTGGAGGAGACAACTGAATTATATCGCACTGCACAATCTTTTGCATGGCCAAATCGCGAATTTTCTGGCGGATCTGATCCAGCCCAACTTCGGTTTAGAATATTTTCCCTTCAGGCAAGGGATTGCTGTTAATGGTTGCTAACGGTGAAAACGTCCGGCGGAAAGCCTGTTCATGCGGACGTTCGCTACTCTGCGATTGCATATGCTGGAACAGTTTTCAGCTTTCAGATGGTTCCATAATGCATACAAATTAGCCAGCTTGAACAGCCGTCAGCTTGAATGGACAGGAAAATAACTTTGCGGGATGAGTGATGGTTGAGACGCTGGTACAGGATGATTTTTTCGACATCGGATACGATACCGATATCCGATGCATATACGTGAACTGGAAGGGCTAGCAAACCGATGCGCCAGCCAAGGCGGGAGTTAATCGGTTTATCGACCAGATGACGGAACACCGCATATACAAGGTCTTGAACGGCAATACCAACATAGTGGGAATCTGGACCGGCGTAGCGAACTGGCTGGTATTCGATGCGCTGTCACGCGCAAGATGGGCCGGCATGACGTCTTTTGCGCATGCATTTGGACCGAGCCGGTTTTCGCGCATCTC
Source organism: Oxalobacteraceae bacterium (assembly GCA_036675035.1). GTDB lineage: Bacteria > Pseudomonadota > Gammaproteobacteria > Burkholderiales > Burkholderiaceae_D > MESE01. The sequence continues at coordinate 56,761 of JAKFFO010000227.1, read as the reverse complement.
TGCCGAGGCAGCACTGTTGCTGTTGAGTCCCGTAGTAACCGACATCAAGGCGTTCGACGAGATCGGTGCGGCAAAGGACTGGCTGCGCCGTCGGTCCTGACACCGGTATCCGAACAGGTCAATTGGCCCGAAACTGGTAGTCAGTCAGATTGAATCGGCGGGAAAGAAATCGATGGATTTTTTCGTTTGACAAGGCGCGAGGAGGCCGCATCCCGCAAGGGGACTTCCTTCGGTCGTGTCTCGCCATGCAACGGCGAGGGTGTTCCATGGAACACCGAAACCGTCAGGTGGAAAAAGACGCGATATATATCCATCGATTTAACCGGACCGACTGCTAGCTGTGCCGCCGCTTTTGCAGCCGAAGCGGTACGGGATCGCAATGAAGCGATAGCTGCCGTGATTAAGCCGCCCCCGGTCTGATCAAGACCGGAAGGGCGGCGGCAAAAGCCATCCCGATTATCGTGGTTGGCAGCATCAACCCAAACCAGTCAGGGACTATCGATTCGCCTGATTCGTGATTCGTCTTTCGACAGGCAAACTCGAATGGACTGCCTGAGTTTTTCATAGGCGGCTTCTTCGCCAATCTTGTTTTTCAGGCGCATAAGGTCGGTAAAGGCCTCAGCACCTAATACTTCGGCCGCACTTCGGATACCGGCCAAGATAGACTTCGAATAGCGTTCGCCTTCACCTATCAGCAGAAAAAAGGGAATCGACCGTGTCTCCGGAAGAGACTTTACGTAACGGAGAAGATCGAACATCGCGCCGCTGTCGAAATGGACGCCACAGGCAATCAAGCCTACTTGCTCATTAAGTTTGGCCTTCGCGTCTTCCATCGTATGGCAGATCACGACGTCAAATTCGGAACCCATTGTGCGCGCCACAATAGGGATGGCGTCGGGTCGGATGGCAACAAGTACTTTCCGGGATTGCGTCGTGCCTGTCATATAACCTTCGACTGAAGCAGAATGAGCGATCGGAGTACTGCAAGGAAAATGATTTTAAGACAAATTTTCCGAAGTGCAAGAGAAAGAGTTGGAATTTGACCGATTTGCCTAACTTTTGTTTCGTTTGGCTTTAAAACCGTATGTCGTTGGCTTTGAATTGGTCGCGACATTCGCGGGCACGAGACGGTAAAAACAAAAAAGACCAATCGCGTGACTGGTCTAAGTTGTTGATTCGATTGGTCGGGGCGAGAGGATTCGAACCTCCGACCCCTTGCACCCCATGCAAGTACGCTACCAGGCTGCGCTACGCCCCGACGAGTTGCGAATTATAGCAGAGCGAACCTGTTTTTTCTTTTCCGACCATTATCAATACCGCTACCGCATGAACAAAATAAAACGTTACGACAGGGCTCTTCAGGAGACTCGCGTTTGCTCGCGAGGCGATCTTGATTGCGGGCTAAAATATGCGCAGTTGGCCATCGCATTCTCGTAGTTTCCGATTCCGTGCTTCGACCAGAATCCAACTGGCCTTGCAACTTATTCCATACGTCCATGCCACTTAAAATCAGCCAGCAGTTCGACGCCGGCGCTATCGAAGTGCTGAGCATCGATAACGCGCAATCCATTCAACTCAATTTCCGCAAGGACTCGCACGCCGATTTTTCACAGTGGTTTTATTTTTGCCTGCAGGGTGCGCGCAATACGGCTTGCACGATGCGATTCCTGAATGCCGGACAGACCAGTTTTCCGGCTGGATGGGAGAATTATCAGGCGGTCGCAAGTTATGATCGCGAGACCTGGTTCCGGGTGCCGACCGCCTACGACGGCCGGGTGTTGACCATCACCCACACACCTGAGCGGGACAGCATTTATTACGCCTACTTCGAGCCGTATTCATGGGAGCGGCATCTGCGCTTGCTGGGGCGCGCCGAGGCATCTCCGCTTGCATGCATTACCGATATCGGCAACACGATCGAAGGCCGGGACATGAATCTGGTGACGATCGGCAGCACGTCGGCAGAGAAAAAAGTATGGATCATCGCGCGACAGCATCCCGGCGAGACCATGGCGGAATGGTTTGTGGAAGGGATGATCGATGCCTTGCTCGATGAGGCCAATCCGATCGCGAGACGCTTGCTGGAACAAGCAGTTTTTCATATCCTGCCGAACATGAATCCGGATGGTTCGGTTCGCGGCAATCTGCGTACGAATGCGGCTGGAGCGAACTTGAATCGGGAATGGATGACGCCGTCGCTCGAATCGAGTCCTGAAGTCCTTGCGGTGAAACACAAGATTCATCAGACCGGCTGTAATCTGTTTCTCGACGTACATGGCGATGAAGCCTTGCCGTATGTATTTGTAGCGGGATGTGAAATGCTGGAAGGTTTTAGCGAGCGGCAGGCGAAGGAGCAACAGGCGTTCATCGATGCGTTCAAGCGTGCCAGCCCGGATTTCCAGACCCGGCATGGATATGCGGCGGGAAAGTACCGCGAGGATATGCTGAAGCTGGCGTCTAAATATATCGGACATACCTTCAAATGCGTTTCACTGACACTGGAAATGCCGTTCAAGGACAACGCCGATCTGCCCGACCCGCAAGTGGGATGGAATGGGGCGCGTAGCGCGCGCTTGGGGGCGGCGATCCTGGAGCCGATTTTGGATGCGGTGGCGCGAAGGGACTGAAGATTCTGCTACGGTTCTCATTCAATAAACGCAGCGCCATCCTGAATAAGCGCTGCAGCGGCTACGCCGGCCATGTGTAACGCGCGTTCCCTGACGAGAATTCTCAAAGCGGCGCTTTGACTTCCCAATTCTTTGACCGCTTGCGGGTCAAGGCATCCTAATGAAAATGCTCAGTGGTTTGTGGCGCATCCACCGGCATTTCCGCATGCACCAGTTCCGCATGTCGATCGGAATAAAGCGGCGCACCGCAGTCGTCGCATGCTTCCATTGGAAATGGCGCGTCATGCACCACGACATCGTCGATGTCGCATTGCTTGAGCAAGTCGAGAATTTCCCGGAGAGGATTCGCATAACTAAATCGAGTGAACGCTCCCGCAGTAACCGGAGGTATCACAGGATCATCGCGCGTGCCGTCTTCGGCTCCTTCTTCTCCATACAGCGGCCAGACTACCCCGTAAACCACGTCCGCTTGCTGACGCAACGTGAATCCGATTCGATATTCATCTATCCGGCCGTCACCCAGATCTTCGACAAAGCCGCCAACGATGGCTGATAGTTCGCCTGGCGTCACGGCCAGCGCGTGCACAAGGTAATGAACCGCAGCGCGGATCGAGGCGGGGCGGATCTGCTTGTCGGCTTCACGGCAGGCGACATAATAGGCTTCCGGCAATAGCAGCTCGACACCGCATCCGGGGACCATTTTTTCGACGGTCGGCATTGCCTGGGCGCGCCATTGGGCCAACGCTTGCCGCCGCTCGCCGATTACATCGAGTGCCTGTACGTCGGACATTTGCCAGCGGAAAATGGGGGCGCCTGCCGGAACCACGATGGTGGCCAGCAGGTAGCGCGTATCGGCAAGGAAGGGCGCAGTTTCCGGCGGGTTGACGAGCGGACGCAGCGCGCGGCCGGTCAGCGCTGCTTGCGCCAACTGGTGCGTAAGCTGGAAAGCGTCCGCATGCGTACGCGGCAACTGATCGATCGCGAACAGATTCGGGGACATCGCAAGTTTCGCATCAGCGGCCAGCACATGGCCATACAAATGGGCCGACAAGGCCAGCAGCGCCTCGGATGAAATCGGGCCCGACGCGATTGAAAATCGGGTCCACGCAAGGATCGGCACCGCAACCAGCAGCGCATCGAAGCGCGCACCGTCGTGTTCGATCACACATGATGCGCTGCCCGTTTCGATCGATTCCATCAGCGCATCGTAAGCATCCGGCTCCATCTTGAAAAGATGGTCGAGTGCCGCATCGATCGTCGCTTGACGATCGCTTTTCAGTAATTTTTCTATCAGCGTATCGAGGTGGCGTTCCCAGTGACGTTCTTCGAGGCGGCTGCTTGCCTGCGTGAGCGCCTGGGCCAACGATACCAAACGCTGGCTGTCAACAGCGATTTTTGGGGCAAGACCTTTGGATGGGCGGCGCATGACTCAATCACAATAAGCAAAAAGCAGGAAGGGGCATTGTAGAGGATTCGACAAACATAGATGGATAAATTGATAAACGCCGGCAGTTGCCGGCGTTTATGGTGATGCGGGACGCCGGGAAATTGCCCCGGCGTCGATTGCTGCAATGGCCCGGGTCAGGCAGCCAGCAGTTGACGCAGAACGAACGGAAGAATGCCGCCGTGCTTGTAGTAGTCCACTTCGATCGGGGTATCGATACGCAGCAGGACTTTGACTTCCTGATTGTTGCCGTTGGCGCGATGGATCACCAACGTGACTTCCTGTTGCGGCTTGAGCTCGCCTTCGAGGCCTTTCAGGTCGTAGGTTTCATCACCCTTGATGCCCAGCGTCTGCACGCTGTCGTCGCCCAGGAATTGCAGCGGCAATACACCCATGCCGACCAGATTGGAACGATGAATCCGCTCAAACGAACGGGCGATCACCGCTTTGACGCCAAGCAACTGCGTGCCTTTGGCCGCCCAGTCGCGTGACGATCCGGTGCCGTACTCTTCGCCGGCGAATACCATGGTCGGCACGCCGTCGTTGATGTACTGCATCGCGGCATCGTAGATCGACATTTCTTCGCCGGTCGGCTGATGAATCGTCAGGCCGCCTTCGACGCGTGATCCGTCCGGCTTTGCCGGGATCATCAGGTTCTTGATGCGCACGTTCGCAAAGGTGCCGCGCATCATGATTTCATGATTACCGCGACGCGATCCGTACGAGTTGAAATCGGCTTTCTGCACGCCGTTGGCAGTCAGCCATTTACCGGCCGGGCTGGATTCCTTGATGGAACCTGCCGGCGAGATATGGTCGGTAGTGATCGAATCGCCGAACACGCCCAGCGCCCGCGCCGCCTTGATTTCGGTCGCAGCTGCCTTCGGCTGCATCGCAAAGTCGCCGAAGAAAGGCGGTTCTGCGATGTAGGTCGATTTTGGCCAATCGTAAACCTGGCCTTGTGCGACACCGCTGATTTGCTCCCACAGCTTGCCCGGAGCGTCCTTGACCCCGGCATAGTTCTCCTTGAACGTCTTGGCGTTCATCGCGAACTTCATCAGCTTCGCCACTTCCTGACTGGTTGGCCACACGTCGCCGAGGTAGATGTCGACCGATTTTCCGTTCTTGTCCTTGCCTTTGCCGAGCGGCTCCTTCATCAGGTCCGTGGTCATGTTGCCGGCGATCGCGTACGCGACAACCAGAGGAGGGGACGCGAGGAAGTTCGAGCGGATATTCGGATGAATGCGCGCCTCGAAGTTACGGTTGCCTGACAATACTGCGGAAGCGACGATATCGTTTTGCACGATCGCTTCGTTCATCGCGGGAGTCAAATCGCCGGCATTGCCGATACAGGTGGTGCAGCCGTATGCGGTAACGCCGAAGCCGAGTTTTTCCAGGTATGGCAGCAGACCCGCCGCTTCCAGGTACTTGGTGACGACGCGCGATCCTGGCGCCAGCGAGGTCTTGATGTGCGGCGATACTTTCAGGCCGGCTTCAACCGCTTTCTTGGCCAGCAGGCCGGCGGTCAGCAGCACGCTCGGGTTGGACGTGTTGGTGCAGGAGGTAATGGCAGCGATCAGCACATCGCCATTCTTGACTTTGACGCCGTCCGCGTTGACGTACTGGGCATCGAGATCTTCCGGCTTTTTGTTGAAACCGTTCTCGGAAGTCGGCTTCGAAAACAGCTCGGCAAAATTGGCCTTGACGTTGCCGATCTCGATCCGGTCCTGCGGCCGTTTCGGTCCCGCCAGCGATGGCGCGACGGTGCGGAGATCCAGAGCGACGACATTGGTATAGTCGATGTCGCCGGCTTGCGGAATGCCAAACAGGTTCTGTGCCTTGAAATAACCTTCGAATGCGTCGATCTCGGCCTTGCTGCGGCCGGTTCCCTTGAAGTAGTCGAGCGTTGCGTCGTCGACTGGGAAAAAGCCCATGGTCGCGCCGTATTCCGGCGCCATGTTCGCGATGGTGGCGCGATCGGTCAGCGACAGCGACGCGGTGCCTTCACCGAAGAATTCAACGAACTTGCCGACTACCTTTTCCTTGCGCAGCATTTCGGTAATCGTCAGCACCAGGTCGGTTGCGGTGACGCCTTCGCGCAGTTGGCCGGTCAGGTTGACACCCACCACGTCCGGAGTCAGGAAATAGACCGGCTGACCCAGCATGCCGGCTTCGGCTTCGATGCCGCCGACACCCCAGCCCACTACGCCGATACCGTTGATCATCGTGGTATGCGAGTCGGTGCCGACCAGCGTATCCGGATAGTGGATGTCGCCTTTCTTGTGCACGCCGCGTGCCAGATATTCCAGATTGACCTGGTGCACGATGCCGAAGCCCGGCGGCACGACCCCGAACGTGTCGAATGCCTGCATGCCCCATTTCATGAACTGATAGCGCTCGTTATTGCGCTGAAATTCGAGCTTCATGTTGAGGTCGAGCGCATTTTTCTGGCGATAGTGATCGATCTGCACCGAGTGGTCGACGACCAGGTCGACCGGTACCAGCGGTTCGATGTTCTTCGGGTTTTTGCCCATCCGGGAGGCAACGCCACGCATTGCGGCCAAGTCAGCCAGCAACGGTACGCCGGTAAAGTCCTGCAGCACGACGCGCGCGACCACGAACGGGATCTCATCGACGCGTGCAGCATTGGGCTGCCAGTTTGCCAGCTCCCTGACATGCTCCTCCGTCACCTTTTTGCCGTCGCAATTGCGCAGTACCGATTCCAGCACGATACGGATCGATACCGGCAAACGCGAGATATTGACGCCGAGTTTTTTCTCCAGCGCGGGGAGCGAATAGAACTTGCCTTTTTTGGAATTCGATACATTGAATTCCTTGAGCGTGTTCAATGTGTTGCGGGACATGGCCTCTCCTTGTTTTACAAATCGAACGATAAAAAACTAATCCGGGTATTCGTTTGGTGCAAATGTGTCTCTGATACGTTTTAGCCGATGTGCGGTCACATCAGCTTTGCGGCTTTACTGGTGCCGATGGCGCTGCCGGCACCTCTGGCGTTCCATCCGACGCCGGTGTCGCTGGTGCAGACAATAATGCCGGTCGGTCCGGGTTCACACTCTCTTGCTGCGACTGCTCCGCGTTCTTGCAGTCGTTTGCAAGCTGCCGTCCTTTCCTGGAGTCGAGCAGCATACCCTTGGCCGGAATGCCGATCCAGACCAGGCCGTATCGCCGGTTTTCAAAGCGATGCGCTCCGGTCGTGGTATCAACCCGGCGCAAGCGGTGAAGCCGTTTTTTCCAGCGTAGTGCAATATGCTTGCTGTCGGCCGCGTTTTCGTAAATTGTCAGTTTGTTTCCAAGCTCGCACTCAAAATCGACGCTGTTGGAGCCGGTGATGTCGGGTTCACCTTCGTCGTCCATATCTGCCGGTGTGTCGGCTTTTGCGGTCTTCGATTTTTTTGCGGCAGGTTTCTTGGGAGTCGGATTTGCCGATTTTTTGGCCGCTGGCGAAGTGGTTTGTGCCAGTGCGAGTGGTGCTGCGATTCCGCTCCCGGCACCGAATAATACAAGCGTCATTAGAGACAGGTATTTTTTCATTGCGCTGCCTTCGATTGCATTCGGTCTGACGCTGTAATGAACATGATGAAGTGTCTGCGGTTCATAGTAATTCAGCGACTGCGCGAGGCAGGGCGATTCCATTCAATTTCGCGCGCTGCAAGATGGTCCAGTAATACCGATAGCTGGCACGGTCATGCAGCTTTCCGCCGTGTTGTATCGGCCCCCACCGATTGGCCTGAGCTTCCGTTAGTATCTGCGCCGCATCATCAATTTCATGACTGTCTGGCGAAAAGGCAATCACGATCGGCTCGATCTGGCTCGGATGAATGCTCCACATCCGCGTGTAACCAAATCCGGTCTTCGCGCACGCCGCATCCTGTTTGACAATCGAGGGGTCTTTTATTTCCGTGGTGACGTTATGCGAAGGTACTTTCCCATGTGCATGACAGGCAGCGGCAATTTCCAGCTTGGCCCGCGTAACCAGAGGATGCGTGAACTGGCCGGGCGAGCGCATTGCGTCTGCGGGAATTGCGCCGTAATGTGCCGATACGAAATCCATGAGGCCAAACGACAAGCACTCGACCTGTGGGTGCGCGGCGATCTGCCGCACCTCCGCGAGCGCGCCATGGGTTTCGATCAGCACATGGATCGGTAACGCTTCCCGGCCGCCTTGTTCCGCCTGATCGGCAATAAACTGAGCGGCGCCGGTGAGGGCGGCCGCACTCTCAACTTTGGGAATGACGAGGTAGGCCAGATGCCGGGCCGCACCACTGCAAATGATGTCGACGTCATTTTCAAAGAATCCACTATCGATGTCATGGACCCGTGCGCCGATGCGTTTAAAACGATTGTCCTGCCCGGCGATGATGTCTGCGACCAGCCGTGCGTGAGCCTCTTCGTTGCCGGCCGCCGCGCCGTCTTCGCAATCGAGTGTGATGTCAAACAGGGGACCAAGCTCTTGTTGCAAGGCAATCGACTTGCGCATCAGCTTTTCGGAGCCGGCATAGTGATCGCAGGCTGGAATGTTAGCCGGTCGGTGCTTGCCTTGAAATAAGACCTCGGAGGGGTGCATATGAAATGCGGTTTCGAACGTAATGCCAATGTTCAGTGAATTCAGTGATTGCCGGACAGGCGGCGCCGCGATGAAACTGCGATGTGCCTGTCCGGCTCCCGCAAGCGATTAACCTACCAGGTGCTTGACGCCCTCGCGCTCGTCGGACAGTTCCTTGAGCGTGAGATTGATGCGTTCCTGAGAAAACGCATCGATTTCCAGACCTTGAATGATTTTGTATTCGCCATTCTCGGTCGTTACAGGGAAACCGAACATCGTGTCCTTGGGGATGCCGTAAGAACCATCCGACGGAACACCCATCGTGGTCCATTTGCCGCCGGTACCGAGCAGCCAGTCGCGCACGTGATCGATGGCCGCGTTGGCCGCGGATGCGGCGGACGACAGGCCGCGTGCTTCGATGATCGCTGCGCCGCGCTTGCCGACGGTCGGCAGGAACACGTCCTTGTTCCACACTTCGTCGTTGATCATATCCTTGACCGGTTTGCCATCGACCGTCGCGAAGCGGTAATCGGCATACATGGTCGGCGAGTGATTGCCCCAGACACACAGTTTTTCGATAGAGGAAACCGGCTTGCCGATCTTTGCAGCGACTTGGGACAGCGCGCGATTGTGATCGAGGCGCAGCATCGCGGTAAAGTTCTTGGCCGGCAGGTTTGGTGCCGATTTCATCGCGATATATGCGTTCGTGTTGGCAGGGTTGCCGACCACCAGAACTTTCACATTGCGCGATGCGACCGCGTCGAGCGCCTTGCCTTGCACGGTGAAGATTTGCGCGTTGGCTTCCAGCAGATCCTTGCGCTCCATCCCGGGGCCGCGCGGACGGGCACCTACCAGCAACGCTACATCGATGTCCTTGAAGGCGGTCATCGGATCGCTATGCGCGGTCATGCCGGCCAGCAGCGGGAATGCGCAATCGTCGATTTCCATCATCACGCCTTTCAGCGCTTTCTGAGCCTTCTCATCCGGGATTTCAAGCAATTGCAGGATGACTGGCTGGTCCTTGCCAAGCATGTCGCCATTGGCGATGCGAAACAGCAGGGAATAACCGATCTGACCGGCGGCGCCGGTGACGGCAACGCGCATGGGGGACTTAGCCATGTTGAATCTCCAAAGTGGTAAAGAAAGCGGTGCCGAAACTTACTGGGGGTTTCAAAAGACGGTAGGTTTCGAAAGACTGTAATAATACCGGCGAAAACATGTCGAGTCAGCTTGCCAGCGGGTCGCGATACGGAACCGCGACTCGCGGCGTTTATTCTCGGAAACCGGTTTCATTGCAATTAGTTTGCCCGCGAGTGTAGGCCGTCATGAGTACTCTGTCAATGCGCATCTTATGTCTTATATAAGACATATTACCTAACATGTTTTGCTAGACTGCAACGGGTGTTTTGTGGTGAAATCGAACGCTATGAGTTCCATCATTTCGCCACCGCCGAACAACGTCGCTCCAGGCGCGGGAGTCGGTGCATCCGCTCCCGGGATATCACCTACGTTCAGTCCGCTATACCAGCAGATCAAGGCGCTGATTACGCAAAGCCTGCAATCCGGCGAATGGAAGCCAGGCGATCTGATTCCCAGCGAGGTCGAACTGGCCAACCGGTTCAAAGTCAGTCAGGGAACGGTACGCAAGGCAATCGATGAACTGTCAGCAGAAAATCTCGTAATACGCAGGCAGGGCAAGGGGACCTTCGTCGCGACCCATCACGAGGCGCGCGCGCAATTCCGGTTTCTCCGGTTGATGCCCGATGTGGGCGAAGCCCATTATCCCGACAACAGAATCATTGAAGTCAAGCGTTTGCGTGCACCCGCCGAAGTGGCGCGCCAGCTGGATATCAAGTCGGGTGACTCGGTGATTTCGATTAAACGAGTGCTGTCGTTCGATGGTGTGCCGACGATTTTTGAAGAGCTTTGGCTGCCTGGCGTTATTTTCAAGGGATTGACCGCCGAGCGCCTGATTGAATACAAGGGACCGATGTACGGTCTGTTTGAAACCGAGTTCGGTACGCATATGATCCACGCCGCCGAACGCATCCGCGCGCTGGGTGCAGACGAAGAAGTCGCCGGCTTGCTGATGGTCCCGGTCAATACGCCGTTATTGAGCGTGGAGCGAGTCTCTTTTACCTATGGCGATAAGCCGGTTGAAGTAAGGCGCGGCCTGTATCGTACCGATCATCATCACTATCAAAACGAATTAAGTTGAGCCATCCAACTTCAAGCGCAAATCGAGTCCGAATTCGCTTGACAAGCAGATAAATCGCCCGCAATGCAGAATAACTATTGGTGTGCTGCACAAAATAGGCGAAAATTACGGAATTATTTTGCAAGGGGAGGTTTTCCATGTCGGAATCCGTAAAAAAACATCGGCCGGAATTTCGCAATATTCATCTTTTGCGGGATTTGCCGCATTACCGCTTTCCGGCAGCGAGTATTATTTCCATCACACATCGGATCAGTGGTTTCCTGCTGTTCCTGATGCTACCTTTCATTCTGTATCTGCTCGAAAAAAGCCTGATGTCGGAATTATCGTTTGCGCACTTCAAGGGCATCGCTTCCCACTGGTTCGTAAAACTGCTGGTCCTGGCAATGGCATGGGCCTATCTGCATCACTTCTGCGCCGGCGTTCGCCATCTGTTCATGGATACGCATGTCGCTTTGAGCAAGGACGGTGCGCGCCGCACCTCAATCGCCGTATTCGCGGTGAGCCTGCCACTTACCTTGCTGGTTGCATTGAAACTGTTCGGAGCTTTCTAAATGGCAAATAACAATATCGGACCGCGGCGCCTGGTCGTCGGCGCGCACTACGGACTCAAGGATTGGCTCGCTCAGAGAGTCACCGCCATCGTGATGGCGCTCTACACGGTTATTCTGCTGGTTGCCTTTTTGGCCGGCAATAATTTCAGTTATGAAGGCTGGGCCGGAATGTTTGCCCAGCAGTGGTTCAAGATCGCCACTTTCGTTACCTTCATTGCATTGTTCTATCATGTCTGGGTCGGCATGCGGGATATCTGGATGGATTACGTAAAGCCGGTATCCCTTCGTCTTGGACTGCAAGTTGCCACAGCGTTGTGGCTGATCGGTTGCGCCGGATGGGCGGCGCAGATCCTCTGGAGAGCATAATCGTGGCAGCAATCAAATCAACAATTCCTTCCCGACGCTTTGACGCGGTAATCGTAGGGGCCGGCGGTTCCGGCATGCGCGCCTCTCTGCAGTTGGCCGAGGCAGGATTGAACGTCGCGGTATTGTCCAAGGTATTCCCGACCCGTTCGCATACGGTTGCAGCGCAAGGCGGTATCGGCGCTTCGCTCGGTAACATGTCCGAAGACAGCTGGTATTGGCATATGTTCGATACCGTCAAGGGCGGCGATTACCTGGGCGACCAGGACGCAATTGAATTCATGTGCCGTGAAGCACCGAAAGTCGTGTACGAACTCGAACACTTCGGCATGCCGTTCGACCGCAATTCGGACGGCACCATCTATCAGCGCCCGTTCGGCGGCCACACTGCCAATTTCGGTGAAAAACCGGTACAGCGCGCGTGCGCCGCAGCGGACCGTACCGGTCATGCGATGCTGCATACGCTGTACCAGCGCAACGTGCGTGCCAAGACGCATTTCTTCGTTGAGTGGATGGCGATCGATCTCATTCGCGACGCGGATGGCGATGTGGTCGGCGTGGTCGCACTGGAGATGGAAACCGGCGAGTCGATGATTCTCGAAGCCAAGACTACGATATTCGCGACCGGCGGTGCAGGGCGCATTTTCGCCGCTTCGACCAATGCCTTCATCAATACCGGTGACGGACTTGGCATGGTGGCGCGCGCCGGCCTGCCGCTGGAAGACATGGAGTTCTGGCAGTTCCATCCGACCGGCGTATCGGGTGCCGGCGTACTGATTACCGAAGGCGTGCGCGGCGAGGGCGGGATTCTGATCAACAGCAATGGCGAACGTTTCATGGAACGTTATGCGCCGACGCTGAAAGACCTGGCGCCGCGCGACTTCGTGTCGCGTTCGATGGACCAGGAAATCAAGGAAGGCCGCGGCTGTGGTCCGAACAAGGATCACGTGCTGCTGGATCTGCGGCACATCGGTGCCGACACGATCCAGAAGCGCTTGCCGTCGATTCTGGAAATCGGCCACAAATTTGCCAACGTGGATGCGACCAAGGAACCGATTCCGGTCGTACCGACGATTCACTATCAGATGGGCGGCATCCCGACCAATATCTACGGCCAGGTCGTGGCGCCCAAGGATGGCAATCCAAATGCGATAGTCAATGGCATGTATGCGATCGGAGAATGTTCCTGCGTATCGGTGCATGGCGCCAATCGCCTGGGCACCAATTCGCTGCTCGATCTGCTGGTCTTCGGTCGCGCGGCCGGCAACCACATCGTGGAAAGCAACCTGAAGGCGAAGAGCCACAAACCATTGCCGGCAGATGCAGCAGATTATGCGATGGCGCGCATGGCCAGGCTGGAGGCGAGCACGGGCACCGAGCGCGTGCAGACCGTGGCCAATGATATCCGCGCAGCAATGCAGAAATATTGCGGCGTGTTCCGTACCGATGAATTGCTGCAAGCCGGCTATAAAGCCATCATGGAGCTCGATGAGCGTCGCAAGCACGTGTCGTTCAAGGACAAGTCGAAGGTTTTCAACACGGCTCGCGTAGAGGCGCTGGAGCTCGACAATCTGATCGAGACCGCGAAGGCGACCATTACGTCCGCTGTGGCGCGCAAGGAATCGCGCGGTGCGCATGCACATCGCGACTATGAGAAGCGCGACGATGAAAACTGGATGAAGCATACGCTGTGGTTTTCCGAAGGCAACCGCCTGGAATACAAGCCGGTGATCACCAAGCCATTGACAGTGGAAACCTTCCCGCCTAAAGCCCGTACTTTCTAACGAGATCAACTCATGCCACGTATTTTGAAATTTCAAATCTACCGCTACGATCCGGACAAGGATGCCAAGCCTTACATGCAGGACTTGACCGTCGAACTGCAGGATACCGACAAGATGCTGCTGGACGCACTGCAGCGCATCAAGTCCGATGTCGATGATTCGCTCGCATTGCGCCGCTCCTGCCGTGAGGGCGTATGCGGTTCCGATGCGATGAACATCAATGGCAAGAACGGACTGGCGTGCACCACCAACCTGAACGAGCTGAAGGAACCGATTGTGCTGCGTCCGTTGCCCGGCTTGCCGGTGATTCGCGACCTGATCGTGGACATGACGCAGTTCTTCAAGCAATACCATTCGATCAAGCCGTTCCTTATAAACAATTCGATGCCACCGGAAAAAGAGCGTCTGCAAATGCCGGCCGAGCGCGAAGAGCTGGATGGTTTGTACGAGTGCATTCTGTGCGCATGCTGTTCGACATCGTGCCCGTCGTTCTGGTGGAATCCCGATAAATTCGTGGGCCCGGCCGGCTTGCTGCAGGCATACCGCTTTATTGCCGATAGCCGTGATGAGGCGACCGGCGAGCGGCTGGACAATCTGGAAGATCCATATCGTCTTTTCCGCTGCCATTCGATCATGAATTGCGTCGATGTTTGCCCAAAGGGTTTGAATCCCAACAAGGCAATCGGCAAGATCAAGGAATTGATGGTTCGCCGCGCGGTATAAAATCTGCCTCGATGGCGGCGGCAGATTGTTTTTGCCGTGTTTCTTTTGGCTTGCATGCAGCTGCCGGCAAGCTGCACGAAACGATTGTGAATGAAAATCCATGTCTGATGCTCACCAGAACGATCCGATCAAGCGTGCACGGTTGCGCTGGCGCAGCCGTCGAGGGTTGCTGGAAAATGATTTGATCCTGACGCGTTTTCTTGATCAGCATGAATCAACGCTGTCCGATAACGATGTTGATGCCTTGACCCGGCTGCTGGACCTGTCGGACAACGACTTAATGGATTTGCTGCTTGCCCGCAAGCAGCCGCAAGGGGAGGTGGATCTGCCCCATGTGCACTCCCTGTTATCGCGCTTGCGCAATCCGTGACACCGATTGTCAAAGAAGTTTAGACTTTCATTGTTGAATTTTATTTATCGTCTCACCGTTCTCAAGAAGGAAGAGCCATGACCAACTCTGATACAAAAGCCACGATGTCGTTTTCCGACGGTTCTCCCTCGATCGATTTTCCGATTTACAAGGGCACGATCGGTCCCGATGTAATCGACATTCGCAAGCTGTATGGTACGACCGGGAAATTCACCTATGATCCTGGCTTCATGTCGACAGCGGCTTGTAATTCGTCGATCACCTATATCGATGGCGACAAGGGCGAGCTTCTTTATCGCGGCTATCCGATCGAGCAGTTGGCCGTCAACTGCGACTTCCTTGAGACCTGCTACCTGTTATTGAACGGTGAGTTGCCGGACGCGCAGCAGAAAACGAAATTTGTCGACACTGTCACCAAGCACACGATGGTGCACGAACAGATGCAGTTTTTCTTCCGCGGGTTCCGTCGCGATGCGCATCCGATGTCGGTTCTGGTCGGCACCGTCGGCGCCCTGGCTTCCTTCTATCACGATTCGCTCGACATCAACGATCCGCATCATCGCGAAGTATCGGCGATTCGATTGATCGCAAAAATGCCGACGCTGGTCGCCATGTCTTACAAGTATTCGATGGGGCAGCCGTTCGTCTATCCACGCAATGATCTGTCCTACAGCGCCAACTTCATGCGCATGATGTTTTCGACCCCGTGCGAGGAATACAAGGTCAATGATGTGCTGGTACGTGCGCTCGACCGCATTTTGATCCTGCATGCCGATCATGAACAGAATGCATCGACTTCCACCGTAAGACTGTCCGGCTCAAGCGGCGCCAATCCGTTCGCCTGTATCGCTGCGGGCATTGCCTGCCTGTGGGGCCCGGCACATGGCGGCGCAAACGAAGCGGCGCTGAACATGCTGAAGGAAATCGGTTCGGTCGACAAGATCGGCGAATTCGTCAAGCAGGTCAAAGACAAGAATTCCGGCGTCAAGCTGATGGGCTTTGGCCATCGCGTGTACAAGAATTACGATCCGCGCGCCAAATTGATGCGTGAAACCTGCTATGAAGTCTTGAACGAACTCGGTCTCGAGAACGATCCGCTGTTCAAACTGGCGATGGCGCTTGAAAAAGTGGCGCTGGAAGACGAATATTTCGTGTCGCGCAAGCTCTATCCGAACGTCGATTTCTATTCAGGCATCGTGCAATCCGCGCTTGGCATCCCGGTTTCTCTCTTTACCGGAATCTTCGCTATGGCGCGTACCATCGGCTGGATCGCGCAATGGAACGAAATGATTTCCGATCCTGAACAAAAGATCGGCCGTCCGCGTCAACTGTTCATCGGCGCGGAACCGCGTGATGTACCTCCGCTGGCTAAACGCGGTAAATAATTAAAAACGGCATCACCTGACGGAGCGGCCATGTGGCCGCATCGATATCCCGTCAGTAGTTTCGCAACCCGCGTCCAGCATGGCTGACGCGGGTTTTTTAATGGAAAACCGCATTTTGACCAATTTCGATTTCTGTATCGTAGTCAAAGCTGGTATTCCAACTGCAGGCGGTTCTGCAGAAGGCGCGCCTGCTTGAATGCTTCCCTTAGAATGCGGCGATCAAGCGGGTTCAGCGTATCGGGATCGATTCGATTGGCTCCGGCAGTTATTCCCCGCAGGTCATGCTGATGACGCAGCCGCAATCGCTGGATGAAATAGAAACTATCGACGTAGGCGGCAATTTTGCCAGGCGCGAAAGGCATCCGTGCTGCTACGGCTTGCAGTCGTCGCACCGTATTGGTTTCCGGCACACCATATGTCAGTGCGAGGATTCTTGCGGTGTTTACGAATGGCCATAACCCGCCCATTTTCAGATCGATGGTGTGCGGAAATTCTCCCGATTTTTCAACTCTGAAGTCACGAAGAACACCAAGTGGTGGTCGAATCAGCAGTGCGTTTTCCGCCATCTGCTGCAGGAACAGGGAATTGTCTCTGCATGCATCAAGCAACCATGTGCGCAAGGTGGAAGCCAGCTGGTGATCACCGTACAGCGATCGGAAGTCGAAAAAAATCGATGCAAAGAGTAACGCGGCCGGTTCCGGCGTCTCGATCCAGCGGCGAAATTTCCGTTGCCATTCGGCGTACGACAAGCACCACATCGGGTTGCCCGCCATGATTTTGCCCTTGCATAAAGAAAAACCGCAGGCGTCCAATTTGCGGTTCACCTCCTGCGCAAATGGCAGGAATTGCTGGCGCGTGCGCTCTGCGTCTTCGTCGCGTGCTTCAAACGCGATTCCGTTATCCTGATCCGTGGTAAACGCCTGCTCAAATCGCCCTTCGGAGCCAAGGGCGATCCAGCACCACTTCACGGCAGGCAGCTCGAATTCGGAACGCGTCAGTTCAATGATGCGCAACGTAAGCAAATCATTCAGCGTTGAAATGAAGTGCGTCAGCTGTTCGGCACCGATACCCTGGGCCAGCATGCTGTCAGCCAGCTGGCGCGTGTCGCGTGCAGCGTGGATCAGCGTATCCATGTTCCCGGCCGCTGCGATTTCGTTGCTGATCTCTTTGATCCCGATACGTTGCAGTGAAAATAGATCGTTTTGTGACACGATGCCGACCAGCCGCCCTTGAGTATCGACCACCAGAATGTGACGCAGGCCATGGCGCGCCATCGTGAGCGCGGCCTGATATGCGGTTGCGCCTGGTTCAAGCGTGATCAGCTTGCGTGTCATCACATTGGCAATCGGCTGGTCCAGATCGCCATTGAACACAGCAATGCGCCGCAGCAGGTCCTGCAACGTGAATATGCCGAGCGGGATTTGCGTTTCGGGTTCCGCTATTACGACTGAGCCGATCCGATCCTGCTCCATGATCTGCAACGCCGCCTGTACACTTATTTGCGGCGCTACGCTTACCGGCGCGCGACGGATGATGCTGGAAAGAGGGCTATGCATCGTTTGATATTCGGCCTGAAGCGGCTGATGCAGTTGCTGTTCCATACGGCTCCTAGTATCGGACCTTGGCATAATAAGTCTGTTCGCATGCCTTGCGCGCGTCGTGCAATGTCCGAATACCCTGTTCGGCCAGCAATGGGATCATCTTGAGGAATACCTCGCCGGTCACGATGGCGTCGCCCAGCGCCGTATGTCGCCCGATGATATTGACACCCAGCCGTTCGGCAATCGCCTCAAGTCTGTGCGAGTCCTGATTGGGATGAATCACCGCGGACAGCAACAGGGTATCCAGTACCGGATGCTGGAAAACGATACCGCTTGATTGTTCCTTCATTTGCAGGAAACGCATGTCGAACGCAGCATTGTGCGCAACCAGCACGGTGTCTTCGCAAAACGCATGAAAACCGGGCAGTACCTGGTCGATTACCGGCTGATTGTGCAGCATGGCGCTGGTGAGGCCATGAATGCGTAGTGATGCCGGCGCTATCGGCCGCTGCGGATCGACCAGTTGCTCATAACTTTCGTTTCGCAGCAAGCGCCCGTTGACGATACGGGTGGCGCCGATCTGGATAATTTCATCGCCGGCGGACGGCTCCAGCCCGGTAGTCTCGGTATCGAAGACGGTGTAGGTCAAATCGGTCAGCAGCCGATCTTCGAGCGCGCGGGTCTGCTCGGTCTGGCGAAACAGGTTGAAGTCGTAATATTCCGGACGACTTGCGCCGTGCCTCGCAAGCGGCGCCATGGCGTCCGGCGCGACCGCTATCGGCAGCAGTATACGGAAGAAGGAGCGGTGACTCGGTTTGTCGCGCTGGAACCAGAGTTCGCCGCCGTGCCGCTCCACCACATCGCGCAGGGTCAGCGGACTACTTTCATTGCCGACGCGCATGGGTTCCAGTTCCCAGGCCATCAGTGTTTCGGTCCCGATTACGGTGCCGGTCCAGACCAGGTCGAGATGCGCGAGCCGTCCGTCCCGCGCAAGACGGAAGCGTACCTCGCGCACCTTGAACTCTTCCTTGAGACGAGTGCTGACATACGCCAGCGCCTGCAGCAGCGAAAAACTGTCGGTCCTGATCCAGATTTCGTCGTCGATCTCTTCGGATTTCGTCGGTAGCCCAAGATGGCGTTCGATATACTTGCGAGCTGCGTGCACAAGATCGGTGCCGCGCATTTCTTCAAGCGGCCAACGCATCTTGAGAGCATCCGAAAACTCGGTGGCCGCACGGTCGAGACGCTTGCCCATTGCGCCGACTTCTTCGCGCATGACATCGATGAAGCGGTCGCGTTGATTCGCTTCCATGTCGGGATACATGAGCATGTTCTCCAATGCGGCACGGATATTGGCAAGTGACGCACGTCCGCCTTCTGTAAAAGACTGCAGCATCAGGTCGCGCCGGCTCTCAATTTCAAAGGTCCGGGTGATATTGTCGAGAATCAGCACAAAGCCGCCGATCGAACGTTCAGTCGAGGTCGTGGCTTGATCGGTCTGCGCTCCGACATGTCCTTCCTTCGGCGGCGGCCCCAGCACCGGTGTCATCTGCACTCGTATCAACTGTGTGCCA
Organism: Oxalobacteraceae bacterium; assembly: GCA_036675035.1. Classification (GTDB taxonomy): domain Bacteria; phylum Pseudomonadota; class Gammaproteobacteria; order Burkholderiales; family Burkholderiaceae_D; genus MESE01. The sequence goes on along the minus strand of JAKFFO010000227.1, from coordinate 37,620 downwards.
AGGCTGGTGACGAAATTAGCGACCGGCTGTGCAATGTCACGCTGGATCTGGTGATGGATCTTGTCCAATGCATGATTGATCAGGCTTCGCTCCATGATTGCGAAGATCGAGCGCCCAAGGCCGATCAGCGCGCTGCCGGAGTTTCTTTGTGGGTCATCTCCCAGCGTGTCCAACAATTGGCGCGCGCGGTTGTTGTAGAGCAGAATACGGCCGTCCGGATTGCACACGATCACGCTTTGCGAGAGGTCCGACATCAGCGCCGCGAGCCGATTTTTTTCCGCCTCGAGCGATTCTTGCGCTTCGCGAATCCGGGCCAGCACATCGCGTTGCAAATCATCGCGTTGTTCAGCCAGTGCATTGATGGCGGCGACCAGGCTGCGCATTTCGGGAGCGCCTTCTGCCGGCAAGCGCAAGGCGCGATTGGCCTTAAGCATGACCAGCAACTGCTCGCTCAGTTTGCCTGGTAGCGTGACGTAGCGGCGGTAGACCTTCTCGAATATCACGCCGAGCAGCAGCATCACGAGCAGCAGAAGGAATATTGACATGCCGGCATGCTGGCTCAGCATCTGCAGGGCCATGCGTTTTTCATTTGGATCGAGAGTCGCCCCGATTGCGAAACAGAAGAGCGCGGCAAGGCCGCCCAGCAATCCGTAGAGTGCAGCCAGCGCGAGCGGGAATGGTGGCTTGCCGGTCATCGAGACAGGTCAAGGAGCCGCTTGATCTGGCTTGCCAGGTCCTTGATCGAGAATGGTTTGGTTATGTAGGCATCGGCACCGAGGCCCAAGCCCTTGGCGATCTCAGTGTCCCGCCCCTTGGCGGTCAGCATGATGATCTTGACTGCCTGCCAGTCGGGGTTGGCGCGTATCTGCTGGCATACTTCGAAGCCGTCCTTTTTGGGCAGCATCACGTCGAGCAGGATCAGATCCGGCATTTCTACTGCCATTGATTCGAGTGCCGCTTCGCCGTCCACCGCCACCGCCACATCGAATCCTTCGCGCTTCATCAGGAATTCAAGCGAGACCACGATATTCGGCTCGTCGTCGGCAATCAGGATTCTCTTGCTCATTTTGCGTCCGTCCGTGCTGGTACATCTTTGGTTGAGGCGGCCCGGCCTGTAGTTGCATGGTTGAACGGGAGCGTGAACGAAAATGTCGATCCTTGTCCTTCTTTGCTTTCAACCCACAGCATCCCGCCGAAACGCTCGATGATTTGCCGGCTGATCGGCAGGCCCAGGCCGGTCCCGTGCGGCTTGCCGGTAACGGTATCTCCCACCTGGCGGAATTTTTCAAATATCGTCTTCTGTTCGGCAGGGGCGATGCCCGGCCCGTTATCGCCGACATCGACTCGCAGCATGTTGCCCTGCTGCCGCAAGCGTATCGTAACCTGCCCGGCTGTGCGGTCGCAGAATTTTACTGCGTTCGACAACAGGTTCAACATTACCTGGATAACCCGGTCGCGATCGGCCATGACCATCGGAACGGACTCGGGCAGGTCGAGCTCGCGCTTTACCCCCTGCTCGATGTACAGCTGATCGGTTGCATCCGCCGACTCGCGGATCACTTCACGCATGTCCAGTTCTCCGGTATGCCACTCGGCGTTGCCCGATTCTATTTTTGCGATGTCAAGCACCTGGTTGATCAGGCGCGTCAGCCGTTCGGTTTCCCTGGTGATGATGGAAAGAAAGCGCTTCCGTTCCGCCAACGGAATTTCCGGGTCGTCCAGTAATATTTCGGAGAATGCACGAATCGAGGTGAGGGGAGTTCGCAGCTCATGCGTGACGGTGGAAATGAAATCGTCCTTCATGCGATCCAAATCCTGCAGGCGCTCATTGGCAGCGCGCAGTTCGGCGGTGGCCGCTTCCAGTTCGCGTGATTTATCTTCCAGTTGTACCGAGTACGCTCTGACCTGCGACGCTTCGTCCAGGATGTTCATCACCTCTTGCAGCCCCAGCGGTTCTTCCTGCACTACCGACGAAACCATCACCCGGGCGGATGCGGCACCGATGGCACCCGCCAGCAGGGTCTCCGCATAGTGAACGAGTTCGGCGTCGGCTTCCAGTTGGTCGATCGACGTCAATCCGCGTTGCCGTGCGTATGTCAGGAAGGCTTCCCGCGCATGCTCGGGGCCGAGGAAGCGCCCGATCAAGGGCAGCAGGTCGTTGACATTGGCGCTGCCGCGCCAGACCCGCGAATTGTCGGCGCCGTTGGTTCGGCGGAATACATCGACAAACAGCGCGGCCTGGCTGGTTTCTTCGACCCCCGGCCTGCCCGCGAGGGAAAAGCCGACATAGCAGCCGATATTGGCCAGCATGCTCCAGAACATGCTATGCGATATATCATCCAGTCCCGTCAGACCGAACAGTTCCTGCGGCCTCAGCAACGATATACCGAACAGGCCATCGCTGATAAAGTCCGCCGGCAGCCAGCCGGACTTGGCGAAAGAAGGCAACAACAGCGTGTATGCCCATACACAGAAGCCGGCGATCAGGCCAGCAATAGCGCCGTTCCTTGTGCCGCTTTTCCAGTAGATGCCGCCAAAAATTGCCGGCGCAAACTGCGCCACTGCGGCAAAGGAGATAAGGCCGATGGCTACCAGTGCGTAGGCTTCGCTGGCGGCGCGAAAATAGGCATAGCCCAGCATCAGGATGCCGGCAATTGCCCAGCGCCGGATCGACAAAAGAAGACGGGAAAGATCGCTGCGCTGATTGAGGCCGAGCCATTTCTGGCGCAGCAGTACCGGCATCACCAGATCGTTGCAGATCATCGTCGACAGGGCGATCGTCTCCACGATTACCATGCCGGTGGCGGCCGATAACCCGCCGATGAATACCAGCAGTGTGAGTGCCGCCTGCTTTTCGACCATCGGCAATGTCAGTACATAAGTGTCGGCGTCGACAATCCCGTTCGGAAAATGCATCAGGCCGCCCAGCGCAATTGGCAGCACGAAAATGTTGATCAACAGCAGATAGAGCGGAAACAGCCATACCGCCCGTACCACGTGCTGCTCGTTGACGTTTTCCACCACCGCGATCTGGAACTGGCGCGGCAGGAACATGATGGACAGCATCGATAGCAGCGTCAACGACCACCAGTTGCCGAAGCTGCTGGCGTTTTCGGTGACCGTCATCAGCTTACGCAGTTCCGGTATCGCCTCGGCCCGGCTGAAAATGTCACCGAATCCGTTGTAGATGCCGAACGTGACGAACACGCCCACCGCGAAAAACGCCAGAAGCTTGACCAGCGATTCGAAGGCGATTGCGGCCACCATTCCCTCGTGACGTTCGGTGGCATCCAGGTGGCGCGTCCCGAACAGGATGGTAAATGCGGCCAGGATCATCGCAATGTAGAGCGCGCTGTCCTGCCACAGCGGTTGCTCGATTGCCGTGCCGGGCAGGCCGGGATAGCGCAGCAGGATGGTGAAGCTGTTGGACACTGCTTTCAACTGAAGGGATATATAGGGGATGATGCCGATCACCGCAATCACGGTCACCAGCCCACCCAGTATCAGGCTCTTTCCGTAGCGCGATGCCACGAAATCGGCAATCGATGTGATTCGGTTGACCTTGCTGATGCGAATGATCTTGCGCATCACGAACCACCACAATCCGGCCATCAGGGTCGGGCCAAGATAAATCGGCAGGAAGCCGATGCCGGTAGAGGCCGCGCGGCCGACGCTGCCGTAAAAGGTCCAGGTAGTGCAATAGACCGCCAGCGATAGGGCGTAGATGGTGGGATTCGCGATGATCGACCGGCCCGCGTCGGCCCGTTTGTCTCCGTACCGGGCGATGGCGAACAGTACGCCGAGATAGGCAAACGAGACGCTAACGATTACCCAGCCCTGGAGCATGGACTAGTTCCTCCGCCGTTCGATGATGTAAGCCATCAATCCGATCAGGAAGGCCCAGGTGCCGAAGATGTAAAGATAGAGAATAGGTATGTCGAAAATCGATTCCGACCGGTTGAACAGGAACAGGATGGGATAATTCAGCAGTACGCATCCGAGTAGAAAAACCGCGACAAGACGCTGGCCGGCGATGCCCGATCGACTCATGATTTTCTCCGCGAAGTCCGTATCCTCGAAGCATTATAGCGCCGGGTTCTGCAAATACGGCGTCAATCGGGCCGGTATCTTGTGGCGCAAAGGCATGCCGCGACACGTCGGAACCATCGAAACGCCGACTTCGTTTTATGGTGTCGACATATGTATGATATTCTCTCGGAACCAAAGAAACACACTTCAGGTCAACGCAGCCCTTCCCCACAACTTGATGTGCAATCCGCTAACCGGTCAGGCCGTGTCGCGGAAGGTTAAATTAACCCGCTAATCTCGCGAAACGCGAAGAAAGGTGAGCAAGATGATGCAACAATATTTCTCCAACTCTTATTTGTTTGGAGGCAACGCACCGTACGTCGAGGAATTGTACGAGGCGTACCTCGACAATCCCGGCTCCGTTCCCGACAACTGGCGTTCGTATTTCGATGCGATGCAGAATGTGCCTGCAGTGGACGGCTCGAATCGGCCGGACGTCGCGCACGCGTCGGTAATCGCCTCTTTTGCAGAGCGCGCCAAGCACGGCCCGATTCGGACCATTACCGCTTCCGCTGATGTGGAAATGGGGCGCAAGCGGGTCGCAGCGACACAGTTGATCGCCGCGTATCGCGTTTTGGGGAATAACTGGGCAAATCTCGATCCGCTGCAACGGCAGGAACGTCCGGCCATTCCGGAGCTGGAGCCGAGTTTCTACGGCTTTACCGACGCGGATATGGACATCGTGTTCAATATCAGCAATACCTACTTCGGCACTGAAACGGCAACCCTGCGCGATCTGCTCCACGCGCTGCGCGATACCTATTGCCGCTCGATCGGTCCCGAATTCATGTACATCAGCGATCCGACGCAAAAGCGCTGGATCCAGGAACGGCTTGAGTCGGTCAGATCGACCCCCAACTTCAGCGCTGAAAAGAAAAAACACATTCTCGACCGACTGACCGCTGCGGAAGGCCTTGAGCGTTACCTCCACACCAAATACGTCGGCCAGAAACGGTTTTCACTGGAAGGCGGCGAAAGCTTCATTGCGTCGCTGGATGAAACCATCCAGCGTGCCGGCGAAAAAGGCGTACAGGAAATCGTGATCGGCATGGCGCACCGCGGTCGCCTCAATGTTCTGGTGAATACGCTCGGCAAAATGCCGAAGGAACTGTTTGCCGAGTTCGAAGGCAAACACGGAGATGACCTGCCGGCCGGCGACGTGAAATACCATCAGGGATTTTCATCCGATATCACCACCCCGGGCGGCCCGGTTCACCTGTCGCTCGCCTTCAATCCGTCGCATCTGGAAATCGTCAATCCCGTGGTAGAAGGCTCGGTCAAGGCGCGCATGGAGCGACGCGGCGACAAGGACGGCTCGCAGGTGCTGCCAATCCTGGTGCACGGTGACGCTGCGTTTGCCGGCCAGGGCGTCGTGATGGAGACGCTCAACCTGGCGCAGACACGCGGCTACGGTACCGGCGGAACGGTGCATATCGTGATCAACAACCAGATCGGTTTTACCACTTCCGATCCGCGCGATTCCCGTTCTACGCTTTATTGTTCTGATGTGGTCAAGATGATTGAAGCACCGGTACTGCATGTCAATGCGGATGATCCGGAAGCAGTCGTATTTGCGACTCAGATCGCACTCGATTACCGGATGGAGTTCAAGAAGGATATCGTGGTCGATATCATCTGCTTCCGCAAGCTGGGTCATAACGAACAGGATACGCCGGCGTTGACCCAGCCGTTAATGTACAAGAAAATCGCGCAACATCCGGGTACCCGCAAAGTCTATGCAGACAAGCTGATCACACAGGGCACGATTCCGCCTGATGGCGGCGATGCAATGGTCAAGGCTTATCGGGACGCGATGGATGCGGGGCGCCACACCGTGGATCCGGTCATTTCCAACTTCAAGGGCAAGTACGCGGTTGACTGGATGCCGTTCCTGAACCGGAAGTGGACCGACGCGGCCGACACGGCAGTACCGATGGCCGAGCTCAAGCGGCTGGCCGAGCGTATTACCACCTACCCCGAGGGTTTCAAAGTGCATTCGCTGGTTGAGAAAGTGCTCAGTGACCGCGCCGCGATGGGACGAGGGGAGATGAATCTCGACTGGGGCATGGGTGAGCATCTCGCCTATGCTTCGCTGGTGTCGTCAGGTTACGCGATCCGGCTTACCGGTCAGGACACCGGGCGTGGCACGTTCGTGCATCGCCATGCTGTCTTGCACGATCAGAATCGCGAACGCTGGGATGCAGGAACCTATATTCCGCTGCAAAACGTGTCGGAACAGCAGGCGCCGTTCAGGATCATCGATTCCGTTCTTTCCGAAGAGGCCGTGCTTGGATTCGAGTACGGATATTCGACTGCCGAGCCGAATACGCTAACGATCTGGGAAGCGCAGTTCGGCGACTTTGCGAATGGTGCCCAGGTCGTGATCGACCAGTTCATCAGCTCCGGCGAAGTCAAATGGGGCCGCGCATCCGGCCTGGTATTGATGCTGCCGCATGGTTATGAAGGCCAGGGCCCCGAGCATTCGTCGGCGCGTCCGGAACGTTTCCTTCAGCTTTGCGCCGATAACAACATGCAGGTAGTGCAGCCGACGACAGCGGCGCAGATTTTCCATTTGCTGAGACGGCAGATGATCCGGTTGTTCCGCAAGCCGCTCGTGATCATGACGCCGAAGTCCCTGTTGCGGAACAAGGATGCCGGCTCACCGCTATCGGATTTGGCAAAGGGTGGATTCCAGACCGTCATCGGTGAAACCGACGAAAAAATCGATGCAAAGAAAGTCAAGCGCGTGCTGGCTTGCTCGGGAAGGGTTTACTACGATCTCGTCGCCGCTCGCAAAGAGCGGGGGCAGACGGATGTCGCAATCATTCGCATCGAGCAGCTGTACCCATTCCCGCACAAGGCGTTCGCGGCCGAACTGAAAAAGTTTCCGAACTTTACGGAATTGGTGTGGACGCAGGATGAGCCGCAGAATCAGGGAGCCTGGTTCCAGATTCAACACAATATTTTCGAGAACCTGCAGGAAGGTCAAAAGCTTGCGTACGCCGGCCGGCCTGCAAGTGCGTCGCCTGCGGTCGGGTACTACGACAAGCACTATGCGCAACAGAAGGCATTGATCGAAACGGCTTTTTCCAAGCTCAAGGGTTTTATCCTCACCAAATAAAAAACCGGCAACACGCTAGAAGCTGGCGCGTTGCTTGAACAAACCGAAACGGAGAGTTACATGGCAATTCTTGAAGTCACAGTTCCGCAATTGTCGGAATCGGTTGCGGAAGCGACCTTGTTGCAATGGCATAAAAAGGTAGGCGAATCAATCAATCGGGACGAAAACCTGATTGACATTGAAACCGACAAGGTTGTCCTTGAGTTGCCCGCTCCTGACTCAGGGGTGATTACCGAAATCATTAAAGGCGATGGTAGTACGGTCGTCGCAGGCGAAGTGATCGCGAAGATTGATACTGAAGCCAAGGCCGGTGCGGCTGCACCGGCCGCGGCCGCGGCACCAGCGCCGGCTCAACCGGCTGCACCCGTCACGGCACCACCTGCTGCTGCGCCGGCGAAATCTGCTGCGGGCATCGCGATGCCCGCAGCCGCAAAAATGCTGTCCGAAAACAAGATGTCCGCCGACCAGGTCGCTGGCAGCGGCAAGGACGGTCGAGTCACCAAAGGCGATGTCATCCAGTCGCTTGAGAAAAAACCTGCTCCTTCAGCCGCCGCACCGAAAGCCGCGTTGCAGCAAGTCGCATCGCCAGCGATAGACCTCGGCAACCGGCCGGAAGAGCGGGTGCCGATGAGCCGCCTGCGCGCGCGAATCGCCGAGCGCTTGCTGGAATCGCAGTCGACAAACGCAATCCTGACGACCTTCAATGAGGTCAACATGCTGCCGGTGATCGAACTGCGCAACAAGTACAAGGATAAATTTGAAAAGGAGCACGGCGTCAAGCTGGGCTTCATGTCATTCTTCGTCAAGGCTGCGGTCGCTGCGCTGAAAAAATACCCTGTAATTAACGCTTCGGTTGACGGTACCGATATTGTCTACCACGGCTATTTCGATATCGGTATTGCGGTCGGCTCGCCACGCGGCCTGGTAGTGCCTATCCTGCGCAATGCAGATCAAATGTCGATTGCCGAAATCGAAAAGAAAATCGGGGAGTTCGGTGCCAAGGCCAAGGAAGGAAAATTGACACTGGACGACCTGACCGGCGGTACGTTCTCCATTTCAAACGGCGGAATCTTCGGCTCCATGTTGTCCACCCCGATCATCAATCCGCCGCAATCGGCGATTCTCGGCGTGCATGCGACCAAGGATCGCGCAGTCGTGGAGAATGGGCAGATCGTGATACGCCCGATGAATTACCTGGCAATGTCCTACGATCATCGCATCATCGATGGACGCGAAGCTGTGCTCGGGCTGGTTGCGATGAAAGAAGCGCTGGAGGATCCTGCGCGTCTGTTGCTCGACTTGTAAGCCGATAAAACAATGGACGTCGGCGTGGTTAAACTTCGCCGTGCCGACGCCACCTGGTATTAAGTGAAAGAATAAAAATGTCGAAAAATTTTGATGTTGTCGTTATCGGTGGCGGGCCGGGCGGATACATCGCGGCGATTCGAGCCGCGCAACTTGGATTTTCCACCGCCTGCATCGATGACTGGAAAAATGAAAAAGGTGGTCCTGCGCCCGGCGGAACATGTACCAACGTCGGATGCATTCCGTCGAAAGCGTTGCTGCAATCTTCCGAAAATTTCGATCATGCAGCTCACTCGTTTGCCGATCATGGAATCGAGGTCAAAGGACTAAGCCTGAATCTGCCGCAGATGCTGGCGCGCAAGGATTCTGTCGTCAAGCAGAACAATGACGGAATCCTGTACCTGTTCAAGAAGAACAAGATCACGTTTTTCCATGGCCGCGGTGCATTCGCCAAAGGCGATGCCAACGGATACGAAATCAGGATCGGCGGTAGTACTGAAGAGTCGATCGTCGGCAAGCACATTATCGTCGCGACCGGCTCCAATCCGCGTGCGCTGCCGGGCGCAGCCTTCGATGAAAAACTGATTTTGTCGAATACCGGCGCATTGGCGATTGCGGGTGTTCCGAAAAAACTCGGTGTCATCGGAGCAGGCGTGATCGGGCTGGAAATGGGAAGTGTCTGGCGTCGCCTCGGGGCCGAGGTTACGGTTCTGGAAGCATTGCCGACATTTCTTGGCGCAGTCGACGAGCAGATCGCGAAAGATGCGCATAAGCGGTTCCTCAAGCAAGGGCTGGCTATCCATCTCGGGGTCAAGATCGGCGCCATCGCGGCGAACAAGAAAGACGTGACGGTTGAATACGTCGACGATAAAGGCACCGCGCAAAAAGCCGTGTTCGACAAGTTGATCGTGTCGATCGGTCGCATACCAAACACTATCGGATTGAATCCCGAAAGCGTCGGTCTTAAGCTCGATGAGCGCGGCTTCGTTGAAGTCGACGGCGACTGCAAGACCAGCCTGCCTAATGTATGGGCAATCGGAGACGTGGTGCGTGGCCCGATGCTGGCGCACAAGGCGGAAGAAGAGGGCGTTGCGGTAGCCGAGCGTATTGCCGGCCAGCACGGACATGTGAACTTCAACACGATTCCGTGGGTCATATATACATCGCCCGAGATTGCATGGGTCGGCAAAACCGAACAGCAATTGAAAGCCGATGGCGTCGCCTACCGGTCCGGCGTGTTTCCATTTTCCGCAAACGCGCGCGCGCGTGCTTTAGGCGACACGTCAGGCATGGTCAAGTTCCTGGCGGATGCAAAGACCGATGAAATTCTCGGTGTTCATATCGTGGGTCCGATGGCGTCGGAGCTGATATCAGAGGCCGTTGTTGCGATGGAATTTCGTGCATCGTCGGAAGACATTGCCCGCATCTGCCATGCTCATCCATCCTTGTCCGAAGCGACAAAAGAAGCGGCGCTGGCGGTTGACAAGCGATCTCTCAATATCTGAGGAGCACGCGATGCGGTACCTGATCCTGATACTTCCGATTGCACTGGCAGCCTGTGCAAGCCCAGGACCAGGTAACGGTGCAGTACTTATTGAAACGGCAAGCAATGGCCAGGCGTTGCCGGGAGCGGCCTGCAACGTCAGCACCGGTGCCGGAAGCTGGAACGTGACCACGCCGGGCAGCGCTCCGGTCGGCAGCGCGAGCGGCGATTTGCGCGTGGTATGCAACAAGCGTGGATATCGGACGTCGGAGGTGGTTTACCGGCCATCGAGTCCCGCAAATTCCAATATCGGAATCGGAATCGGTGGCGGCGGCCGAGTTGGAATCGGGCTTGGCCTGGGAATTCCAATCAGCCTGGGTGGCGGTCGGTATCCTTCCAATATCATGGTGGACATGAACCCGCAATGAGCAAATGCTGTAAGTTGGCTGCAGGGGCGGGCGTCTTCCGAACCGACATCGAATAAAATCTGCATCACGGATCACCAGTGTGGGCGAGCCAGGACTCGCCTATTTTCGTGTCGGTCATATAAATGGCTTCGCGATGCAATCGGAGCGGGGATGGAAATAGCTTGAATAAATTGACTGTTCGCGAATACTACGACCACCTTCTATCGGAGCGAGGCTACACGGCGGACCCGGCACAGCAGATGGCAGTTGATCGTTTGCAGCGTGCATACGATGAGTGGATTGAATTCAAATCGAAGCGTTCCTCTTCGTTCAAGCGATTGTTGAACCGGCCCGATGTGCCGCGCGGCGTCTACATGTGGGGCGGTGTTGGGCGCGGCAAATCCTTTCTCATGGATAGTTTTTATCTGGTGGTGCCGGTTGTGCGCAAGACACGCCTGCATTTTCACGAATTCATGCGTGGAGTGCATCGTCAGCTCGATGAATTGAAGGGAGTGGCTGATCCGCTGGACGAGGTTGCCCGGCGCATCGCGAAGAAATATCGCCTGATATGCTTCGACGAATTTCATGTGTCCGACATTGCCGATGCAATGATTCTTTACAACCTGCTGCGGGCCCTGTTCGATAACGGCGTTTCGTTCGTAATGACCTCGAACTATGCACCTGAATTGCTGTATCCAGACGGATTGCACCGCGACCGGATGCTGCCGACTATTTCGCTACTCAAGGACAAGCTGGACGTTTTGAATGTGGATGCGGGCATCGATTACCGGCGGCGGGCAATGGAGCAGGTCACTGCTTACCACACGCCTTTGGGCGCTGACGCGGACCGCGCGTTGCGTCATGCGTTTGTTGCCGTAGCGGAAACGGTGGATGAAGATCCGCGCATTCATATAGAATCGCGCGAGATTAAATGCCTGCGCCGTGCCGGCGGGGTGGTGTGGTTTGATTTTGCGACGCTGTGTGGTGGGCCGCGCTCCCAAAACGACTATCTGGAAATCGCCAGCCGTTTCCATACTGTTATTTTGTCGGGTATACCGCGCATGTCGGCCGGCATGTCGTCCGAGGCGCGTCGCTTTACCTGGCTGATCGACGTGCTGTACGATCACAAGGTAAAACTGCTGATGTCGGCTGAAGTCGAGTCTGAAGAGTTATACACTCAAGGTATGCTGGCAAATGAATTTCATCGTACGGTGTCCCGGATCGTCGAAATGCAGTCACGTGAATACATGCAGTCCGAGCGTCGCGATGCGACGGAATCGATTGCCTGATCGGTATCTACAAAGGTGAGTTGATCAATTGAAATCCACAGGAAAATCCATTCGGTATATTACTGAAAACGCGAAATTACCGTTGACGGTGGCCGTGCTTGTCCTCGTCCTCGGATATTCGCAGCCTGCGCCCGCGCAAGACATTGATTCAGCACAGAACTCATCCGAGTCAAGCCCGACCGACATTGCCGATCGCTATCCGCCAGGAACGATTCAATCGTTGTCGGTTGCCGATCAGGCGTTGGCTGATGCCCAAAAAAGACGGGCTATTGTCGAGTCAGAATTTGCCGAAGAGACACGCGCCTGCTATCCCAAGTTTTTTACTACATCCTGTATGGATGCCGCGAAGGATAAGCGGCGCGAAGCCTTGGCAAAGATCAAGCGGATCGAGATCGAGGCAGATGCTTTCAAGCGCAGAGAACGCGTCAAGGAACGCGATAAGGCATTAACCGAAAAAACACCTGATCCCGCTCCCATCATAAAACCGCCCGCGGAGCCAAAAACGCGCGATACGGTTTCAGGCAAGGGTGATCAAGCTGGTGCGCGGAGTTCGAACGATTCCGGCAGGTCCAGCCGCGCCGGTCAAGACGCCGCAACGTCGGATCGGGTTGCGCAGCACAAGGCAAAACTGGAAAGGCTGAAGGCAGAAGAAGAGGCAGGAGCACAAAAACGCGCTGAAAATGTGGCAGATTTCGAGAGGAAAGCACGCAATGCGGAAAAACGTCAGCGCGAAATAGCAGCCAAAAAAGCTGAAAAGGAACGCGGGCGCACAGGGAAAGCTTCATCGGGGGCGCCGGCGTCCGATTAGCCGGCTTAATTCTAAACCGCGCTAAACCGCGCGCCGCATTTTTTCGATCTTGTAGTCCCTGGTGTCCTTTGGCGGAGGGGCCAGCTTTACGATTGCAAGCGTACAATTGTCGGCATTGGATCCGGCCGAGCGTTCCCGGGCCTTTTTAATCAGCATTTCCGACGCTTCGCGAGGGGAGCCGATCGCGATGGCCGCCCCCAGTTCTGCATCGCTGAAATAATGCCAAAGTCCATCCGAACACAGCAAGAACGCATCGCCCGCTTTTAACCCGTCATGCCGCTTGATCGTTACAAAAGGCTCGCTGGTGCTGGTACCCAGCACATTGACCAGCAGGTTGGACAGGCGATGATCCTTTGCATCTTCGCGCGCAAGTTTTCCTTCGCTGACCATTTTTTCGACATACGAGTGATCAATTGTGCGTTCGACAAAATTAGGCCCGTTGAAACGGTATAGACGTGAATCGCCGACATGTGCCCAGATCGCGCTTTTTTCCGGCGTGATTACCAAAATGACCAGTGTGCTATGCGGTTGTTTTTCGGACGAGATGCCGCTCAAATTGATCACGGTATGAGCCTCATGACCGATCGTGTTCAGCATTGTCTCAACATCATCCGTAAGCGGAGAAAAACGTTCAAAATTTAGCTTGGCGGTACGGATCACCTGCTCGGCCGCAAGTGCGCCACCCGTCAGCCCGCCCATGCCATCGGCCAGGACTGCCATCATGTAACCCGGCGCTTTTGGCGCCGCAAACAAGGCCGTCCTGTCTTGCTGTTCCTTTCGATCGCCGATGTGCTGGCCGGTCGCTGCTTCGATCTTGTATTGGCTCATACGTCAGGGTAGATTAAACTGCACGAAAGCAAACAATATTCGGGTCACAATTATTGCATGCCCACGTTTGTTGTTGAATAACTGAAACAATTTGTTTCCGGGATGTTACAAACCTACCATGACACCATCTGACGAGATACGGCGGCGAATCATTGAACTGGAAGTCGAACATCGTGATCTGGACACGGTAATCAAACTGCTGGTCGAGGACACACGGCCTGAGGAACTGCAACTGCGTCGCTTGAAAAAGCGTAAGTTACAACTAAAGGATCATATTACGCTATTGAAGATGCAACTCGTCCCGGACATTCCCGCTTAATTCTTTCTGCAGAGCCGAAGCCGATCCGGCAGCATTCCGCGCAGAGCAGACAGCCTACCTTAAAACATCCGTAAGCGTCATTCAAATTGTCAGCCATATTGAACCAGGAAATACCCGAGGTGATTGCTCAAACTGAGCATGACGCCCAGATCGACCGGATTTTCGGCGAAGGCGGCCCGCTCGGCGATGCAGTCGGCGGTTATCGACCGCGCCTCGCGCAGACGGAAATGGCCAAGGCAATTGCGCTAGCCATCGCGGATCAAAAAACTCTGGTCGCCGAAGCCGGCACCGGCACCGGAAAGACTTTTGCCTACCTGGTTCCTGCGCTTTTGTGGGGTGGCAAGGTGATCGTATCGACCGGTACCAAAAACTTGCAGGACCAGTTGTTCTTGCGGGATATCCCGACCGTGCGCAAGGCACTTAACGTGCCGGTGTCGGTAGCATTGCTGAAAGGGCGCGCCAACTATGTCTGCCATTTTCATTTGGAGCGGACGTTGCAGAATGGTCGGCTCACCTCGCGCGACGATGTCGGGCACCTGCGCGAAATTTCACGGTTCATGAAAACGACTGCAAGCGGCGATAAAGCCGAACTGTCGAAGGTCCCGGAAACTGCGCTGATCTGGAATCTGGTGACGTCGACCCGGGATACCTGCATGGGTGCGGAATGCCAGTTCTACCAGGATTGTTTTGTGATGAAAGCGCGCAAGGAAGCGCAGCAGGCCGATATCGTCGTGGTCAACCATCACCTGTTTTTTGCCGATGTGGCGTTGAAAGATACCGGCGTGGCCGAGTTGCTGCCCTCCGCGAATACCGTTGTTTTCGACGAGGCGCATCAACTGCCGGACACCGCAACACTGTTTTTCGGCGACACGGTCTCAACTTCGCAGGTGCTGGAACTGTGCCGTGACGTTCTGGCAGAAGGGTTGTCGCATGCACGCGACGGCGCAGACTGGGCAAAAGTGGTGTTGCCGGTCGAGCGTGCGGCGCGCGACTTGCGCCTGACCTTTCCACAGGATGTAGTGCGGCTTGCAGTCAATCAGATAGCACCATCCAGTGCATTTTTTCCTGCGCTGGAAAAGCTGAAGGAAGAATTGACGGGAATGGTCGGCGTCCTGGCCGGTCAGGCCGAGCGGGCCGAAACGATTGAACAATGCCGAGCCCGTGCAGTTGAGCTTTCAGCCCGGCTTAGCACCTGGAATTCGAAAAGCGACAAAAAAGGCGGCATTGGCGACGAGGAGTCCGTGCTTTGGGTCGAAGCTTTTTCTTCGTCGCTGCAGTTGCATCAGACTCCGCTATCGATTGCGCCGATTTTCAGCAAGCAGCGCGAAGGATCGCCGCGCGCCTGGATTTTCACATCGGCGACGCTGGCAGTAAAAAACGATTTTGGCCATTACGCATCGCAGATGGGATTGCAGGATGAAGCAGCCCGGTCCTGGCCCAGCCCGTTCAACTATGAGCAGCAAGGCCTGCTGTACGTGCCGAATAACCTTCCCCAGCCGAATTCGCTTGATTATACCGATGCAGTCATTGACGCGGCGCTGCCGGTAATTGAAGCGGCCGGGGGGCGCGCCTTTCTGCTGTGTACGACGCTTCGGGCCGTCAATCGTGCCGCCGAGCGATTGCGTGAGGAGTTCGATAAACGCAAGCTGCCGTTTCCGCTCTTCGTACAGGGTGCCGCTGGCCGCACCGAGTTGCTTGACCGCTTTCGCGCGGCCGGGAACGGGGTGTTAATCGGCAGTCAGAGCTTCTGGGAAGGGGTGGATGTTCGGGGCGACGCATTGTCTGTGGTGATCATCGACAAGCTGCCATTCTCGCCGCCGGACGACCCGGTGCTGGCTGCGCGCATTTCGGTAATGGAAAAAAAAGGACTGAACGGCTTCATGCATCATCAACTGCCGGAAGCAATCATCAATCTGAAGCAAGGTGCGGGACGGTTGATTCGCGATGAAACCGATCGCGGCGTCCTGATGATTTGCGATCCCCGATTGATTTCCAAGGGATACGGGAAAAGAATCTGGCAAAGCCTGCCGCCATTCAAGCGGACCCGCGAACTCAGTATGGTGCAGGAGTTTTTCGCGAAGGCTTAGCTTTAATCGGACCTATGCAACGGCTTGTAAGCGTTGCATAGGTAAAGAATGACACAGGCGATTATGTTTTCAGCCGATTATTTTTGTGGCTGAATCACGATTTTTCCGGTGACCTTGCGTGCAGCCATGTCGTTGAGCGCCTGAGGCGTTTCCGCCAATGCATAGCGTCCCGAAATATGCGGTTTGATCTTGCCTTCCGCCAGCCAGCCCATCAGTTCCCGCATCGCAGCCGCATTCGCTTTCGGCTCGCGTCTGGCGAATTCGCCCCAGAACACACCGACCAGCGAGGCGCCTTTCAGCAGGGTCAGATTCAATGGCAGTTTCGGTATCTCGCCGTTGGCAAAACCGATTACCAGGTAACGGCCACGCCATGCGATGGAGCGGAACGCGGGTTCGGCATACACGCCTCCCACCGGGTCGTAAATCACGTCCGGTCCTTTGCCGTCGGTGGCCGCCTTGATTGCTTCGCGCAGATCTTCGGTGGTGTAGTTGATGGTCGCGTCCGCGCCGTGCGCCTTGCATACTTCCAGTTTTTCATCTGACGAAGCGGCGGCGATCACGCGCGCGCCGAGCGCTTTTCCGATTTCGATTGCAGCCAGCCCGACACCGCCGGCGGCGCCCAATACCAGCATGGTCTCGCCGGCTTTCAATTGGGCGCGGTCGACGACGCCATGATGCGAGGTGCCATAGGTGAGTGTGATTGCGGCAGCCGTATCGAAATCCATGCCGGGAGGCATGGGCATGACTGCTTGTACCGGCACCGCGATTTGCTGTGCAAATGCACCCTGGCCTGCGAACGCAATGACATGATCGCCGGGTTTTACCTGGGTGACGCCGTCACCGACCGCACGAACCACGCCGGCCAATTCGCTGCCTGGAGTAAATGGCAGGGCAGGCTTCACCTGGTACTTGTTTTGAATGATAAGCACGTCCGGGAAGTTGACGCCGGCTGCCTTGATGTCGATGGATACTTGCCCCGGGGCTGGCACCGCATCCGGCAGTTCTTCCACGACCAATGTGTCGGGCAATCCCCATGCTTTACATACGATGGCTTTCATGTAGTCTCCTGTGTATTGTCTTAAAAAAGAACGATCGTTAGATTTTGGGATTATGCCGCAATTTCACATTCTGTTCACCGGCTGCCGATGTTGCTTCAGGTAAAATCCCCCCATGAAACTTCTGATCAGTAATGACGACGGTTATCTGGCCCCCGGAATTATCGCGCTGGCCGAGGTCTTGGCTCCGATCGCCGATATTACCGTTGTCGCTCCCGACAGCAACCGTTCGGGATCATCGAATTCACTTTCATTGGACCGGCCTTTGTCCGTGTACCGGGCTGACAACGGTTTCTATTTCGTCAACGGCACGCCTACGGATTGTGTTCACGTCGCGCTGACCGGAGTGTTGTCCGCCAAACCCGATTTGATCGTTTCCGGCATCAATCAAGGACAGAACATGGGCGATGACACGTTGTATTCCGGCACGGTGGCGGCCGCGACCGAAGGGTTTTTATTCGGTATTCCCGCTATTGCATTTTCGCAGGTCGAAAAGGGTTGGGAGCATCTCGATTCGGCGGCAAGGATGGCGAAAGATATCGTGCAGCGTCGATTCGATACTCTTCAAGGGCCATATCTTCTGAATGTGAATATTCCGAATTTGCCATATGAAAAAATGAAGGGGATAACCGCAACCCGCTTGGGCAAACGGCATGAGTCCGAGGGCGTTATCAAGGCACGTGATCCTCAGGGTCGCGAGATTTTCTGGATCGGACCATCCGGTGCAGCAAAGGACGCCGGTGAAGGTACGGATTTTCATGCGACTGCGAACGGTTGGATATCGATAACGCCGCTGCAGATCGATTTGACCCATGGTGCGCAGCTTGCCGCACTCAAGAAAGATTTGTCATGACCGGCAAGACCAAACAGTTTCCGCTTTCATTGGCGTCGATAGGCGACAAGTCGTCGAGAGCCATCTACAACAAGCCGGCATCGACCCAAAAAACCGCGACGCCGCAGACCGCTACTCAAAATGCCGCGCAGAATACGGTACGCTCTGTACAGCAGGTCGCGCCTGTGGTCCGCCCCAGCCCTAACCCACCGAAGTCCGACAGGACGACTCCCATGGTGTCGGATGCGGTGCGAAAAGCAATGGTGGCCCGCGTCGCAAAACAAGGTGTAAAAGACGGAAAGGTATTGGCCGCAATGGAGGCAATCCCGCGCCATCTTTTCATGGAGCCGGCGCTGGCAAGCCAAGCCTATATCGATGCATCGTTGCCGATCGGCCATCATCAGACAATTTCCCAGCCTTACATCGTTGCACGGATGATCGAAGTCATGCGTGACAACAAGCAGGGCGGAACTTTGGACAAGGTGCTTGAGATCGGTACCGGCTGCGGTTATCAGGCAGCGGTGTTGTCATTGGTCGCGAAAGACGTGTATTCAATCGAGCGGATCAAGCCGCTGCACGAACTTGCGAAATCTAATCTGCGTCCATTGCGAATTCCTAATATCCGCTTGCATTATGGAGATGGTATGCTTGGTTTTCCGCAAGTGGCGCCGTTCGACGGCATCATTCTCGCTGCTGCGGGACTTGAGGTTCCGCAAGCCTTGCTTGAACAGCTTGCGATCGGAGGCCGTCTGGTGGCGCCGGTAGGTCTGCGTCAACAAGTACTGCACCTTATCGAACGCGTCGGCAAACATGAGTGGACTACCGCTACACTTGAAAATTGCCATTTTGTACCCTTGCGTCCCGGAACCGTATGAGGGTTTGATACTGCAATAAACAACGAACGTGAAAAGAATGACAAATTTACGCATTGTATTTCTGGGATCATTGATTTGTGCACTTGCTGCCTGCAGCACAACTCGTCGCATGGCGCCGGTTGTAGAACGCACTTCCGATGTTAAATCGCAGGATGCGGCCCAGGCGAAAACCAATGAAGGCAGAACATATTACGTTGTAAAGAAAGGCGATACGCTTTATCGGATTGCGCTGGAATTCGGGCAAAGCTATCAGGATCTGGTTGTCTGGAACAACCTGTCGAGCGCTCATGACATCAAGGTTGACCAGATCTTGCGCGTGGCTCCGCCCGAAGCGGGTACCATCGCAAGCGGTGCGCAGACAGGAACGGTTGCCAGCACTTCCGGAGTGGAAGTCAGGCCACTCAATGGCTCTGCGCCGCCGGTTGCCGGGGCGGCAAGTCACAAGACGGGTCCACGCGGCGACAAACGGCCTTATTCCGACGCCGCTTTGGCGGAAATGCAAAAATCGGACTCTGCCGTCGCGGATGCCCCGAAGACCGCCGACTCGAAACCGGCTGACTCCGCGGTGCCTCCAGCCTCGGGCGATGACGGTATCGCCTGGATCTGGCCGGCCGACGGGAAATTGATCTCGAACTTCGATGGCGGCAAAAAAGGAATCGGTATTGCCGGAAAACTCGGACAGCCGATTGTGGCGGCCGGAGCAGGAACCGTGCTTTATGCAAGCAGCGTTCGCGGCTATGGGAATCTGGTGATCGTAAAGCACACAAGCAATTTTTTATCTGCTTATGCACATACAAAAACCATCTTGGTCAAAGAAGGTCAAACTGTCAGCAAGGGGCAAAAAATTGCAGAAATGGGCGATTCCGATGCCGACCGGGTAAAACTTCATTTCGAAATTCGCCAGCAGGGAAAACCGGTTGACCCGATAAAGTTCTTGCCTAGCCGCTAAGTCAAATGACGCAAAACTCCAACGACGATCCGGATGACGACGCAGCATCGGATGACTTGTCCGAATCGTCGATTCATGCGGATGGCGACGCAGAGGATCTGGCGATAGAGGAGGGCGGCAAAAGTGAAGCTCCGGTCATCATCTCGGTCGACAATGTCGATGAGTTAAAAACGGTACTGGCGGCGGAGCTGTCTACCGATACCACGCAACACTATCTGAACCAGATCGGCTTGCGGCCGCTACTGTCGCTGACGCAGGAAGTGCACTTCGCAACTCGCGCGAAGCAGGGCGACTTCGATTCCCGTCAGAAAATGATCGAGCACAATTTACGGCTTGTTGTCTCGATCGCAAAACATTATATAAACCGCGGCGTGGCGTTGCTGGACTTGATCGAAGAAGGCAATCTGGGTTTAATGCGTGCGATCGACAAATTTGAGCCGGAGCGTGGATTCCGATTCTCGACCTATGCGACCTGGTGGATTCGTCAAAGTATCGAAAGAGCAATCATGAATCAGGCGCGCACGGTGCGCTTGCCGGTGCACATGGTACGTGAATTGAATCAGATTCTGCGTGCGAAATACCATCTCGAGGCCCAGCATCACGACGGGAAAGATGCGACGGCCGAGGATATTGCCTATCTGGTTGGCCGGCCGGTCGAGGATGTGCAGGATATTCTCGCACTGTCGGAACATGCCGCGTCACTGGATGCGCCGCTCGATAACGATCCGCAGGCAAGCCTGATGGACATGCTGCCGGGCGATGGTGAGGATAGTCCGGATTCACGTGCCGAATATCACGAAATTACCGTGCTGATACGCGACTGGCTGACCAGAATGCCCGACAAGCAACGCACGGTGATTGTTCGCCGTTTCGGCCTGGACAACGATGACCCGGCTACTCTGGAACAACTGGCGTCTGAAATGGGTGTTACCCGCGAGCGCGTCCGGCAAATTCAACAAGAAGCGCTGGTAAAACTCAAACGGGCGTTAACCGCGCGCGGTGTCGGCAAGGACGCGCTGCTATGATTCCGATTCTGGTGTTCGATATCGAGACGATTCCGGATGTTCAGGGTTTGCGCGCATTGAACGGCCATGCTGCTGCGATGTCCGACGACGAAGTCGCTGCAGCCGCTTTCGCGGCGCGGCGCGAAAAGACCGGTTCCGATTTTCTGCCGCATCATTTGCATCGAGTCGCTGCGATTTCATGCGTGTTCCGCGACGATGAAGGCTTTCGCGTCAGTTCGCTCGGCGGCTTGGAGGACACGGAACAGAAGCTGGTGCACGATTTTTTCCGGGTCATCGATAAATATACGCCGCAACTGATTTCCTGGAACGGCGGCGGGTTCGATTTGCCGGTATTGCATTATCGTTCGCTCGTGCACGGCGTTACCGCTTCCCGCTACTGGGAAATGGGGAATGAAGATCGCGACTTTAAATGGAATAATTATTTAAGCCGCTACCATACCCGGCACCTGGATTTGATGGATTTCCTGGCACTGTATACGGGGCGCGCAAACGCGCCGCTGGACGATCTGGCAAAGCTGTGCGGATTTCCGGGTAAGCTGGGAGTGGACGGGTCACAGGTGTGGACTCTGTTCCAGGAAGGACGTCTGCCGGATATCCGTAATTACTGCGAGACGGATGTCGTCAACACCTATCTTGTTTATTGCCGGTTCCAGTTGATGCGCGGTGAAATGACGCAATCCTCATACGATGCCGAAATCTTGATGATCCGCTCCTGTCTGGCTGAAATCGATGCGCCGCATTGGAAAGAATATCTTGCAGCGTGGCCGCAATCCTGAAGCGGCATCCATTATTTTCCCCTTTGTTCATCCGCACTCGATTCCATACGGAATCCAGGGGCGGAGTTTGATTCTCGCTATATGTCACACAACATCATTGATATCGAATCGCTCGACATGGAAGCCCGCGGTGTCGGACATCTCCGGAATGAGGACGGCAGTCCCGGCAAGGTTATTTTCGTCGAAGGCGCGCTGCCGGGCGAGCGCGTCAGCTTCCAATCCTTCCGCAAGAAAGCAAAGTGGGAAGCCGCGACCCTCGTGGAGATGCACCGCGAATCCGCGCTGCGGGTAAAGCCGAAATGTATCTATTTCGGCGTTTGCGGCGGTTGCGCAATGCAGCATCTGGAGCCATCGGCTCAGGTCGCGACCAAGCAGCGAGTGCTGGAAGATAATCTGCGCCATATCGGGAAAGTCAAGCCGGAGGTAATGCTCAGGCCGATCTACGGGCCGGATTGGGGCTACCGTTACAGAGCGCGCCTGTCGGTACGCAACGTACCCAAAAAAGGCGGGATACTGATCGGTTTTCATGAGCGGAAATCGTCATTCATCGTCGACATGAAATCATGCGAAATACTGCCGCCTCATGTTTCTGCAATGCTGGTGCCGCTACGTCATCTGATCGCATCGCTGTCGATTTTTGACGAGATACCGCAAATCGAGCTGGCCATCGGGCAGGGAACACGGGAACCGGTCACGGTACTGGTGCTGCGGATCATGGCTCCGCTTAACGCGGATGACGAGCAAAAGCTGAAGATTTTTGCCGACGAACACCGGGTTCAGTGGTGGCTGCAATCGAAGGGCCTCGATACCGCATTTCCTTTTTATCCAGTCGGCACGCGGCTGGAATATGAGCTGCCCGAGTTTGGAATCTTGATGCCGTTCAAGCCGACTGATTTCACGCAGGTCAATCATCAGATCAACCGGACAATGGTGGTACGCGCGCTGCGCCTGCTGGATGTTCAACCGGGTGAACGAGTTGCCGACCTCTTCTGCGGTCTCGGCAATTTCACTCTGCCGATCGCGACCCGGGCGAGTGAAGTAGTCGGTATTGAAGGCAGCCCTTCACTGACCGATCGCGCGATGCGGAATGCAAAAGAAAACGGATTGGAAACGAAAACCGCATTCCATTGCCGGAATCTGTTTGAAATCACGGCGGATGAACTATGTGAATTGGGAAAATTCGACCGAGTGCTGATCGACCCACCGCGCGAAGGCGCCGTGGCCGTTTGCGAGGCTTTGGCCGGGATGAGCAAAGCGCGACCGGAAATGCTGCCGAGTCGTATCGTGTATGTTTCGTGTAATCCTGCGACGCTTGCGCGTGATGCCGCATTACTGGTGCACACGTCGGGATATCGATTGACGCACGCTGGCGTGATCAACATGTTTCCGCATACGGCTCATGTCGAATCGATTGCGGTATTCGACAAAGCTGTTTAGTGAGGCGGCCCGGACATTCGCCATATAAAAAGCCGACGCGAACGTCGGCTTTTTTTGTTTTCCGGGTGATCAGTCCCGTTCGCCGCCGAAAATCCCCAGCAACGACAGCAGGTTGGCGAAGATGTTGTAGACGCTGAGATAAATACCCAGAGTGGCGGTAATATAGTTGGTCTCTCCCCCGTTGACGATGCGCTGTACGTCATACAGGATGAAAGCGGAAAAGATTCCGATTGCGAGAACGGATATCGTCAGGTGAAGGGCGGGCAGCTGCAAATATATATTGGCCAGTGCGGCAAGAATGATTACCAGAACGCCCATGAACAGCCATTTACCGATGCCGGAAAAATCCCGTTTCGATACGGTTGCAATTGTCGCCATTGTGGCAAAGATTGCTGCGGTTCCGCCGAATGCAGTCATGATCAGCGACGCGCCATTCGAAAATCCCAGGATATTGCCGATCAGCCGGGATAGCATCAACCCCATGAAAAAGGTAAAACCGAGCAAGAACACTACGCCAAGACTGGAATTCTTGGTTTTCTCAATCGCATAGAAAAATCCGAATGCAATTGCAAGAAACGCCATGAATCCGATGAACGGACTGCCTGAGAAGAAAGAGAATTTGAGCTGTACCCCCAGCCACGCACCGAATACTGTCGGAATCATCGAGATTGCGAGCAACCAATAGGTATTGCGCAATACGCGGTTCCGCACCGCGGCGAAGTCGGTGGATGTGCCGTAAGCTTGCTGCAGGTTCGGGTTCATATATCCTCCAGGTTTTGTTCAAGGTCATGCAAGTGAACAGAATAGCACGCATGGCATGCGATACGGGCGCCGGGAGTCTTTCCCGGCGTAGAACTGCTACAGGCGCGAGCGTCGAACTCGGCGCAATGTACTGCGATCATCCCATATGGAGAGGGGTTTCATGATAAAATTACCGGTTAGTTCAATTTGTAATCAATGGTCTTAACCCTTTAATTTTATTGGAGTTTTTACAGATATGGCAATCGAGCGCACCCTGTCGATTATTAAACCGGACGCAGTCGCGAAAAACGTGATTGGTCAAATATATACGCGTTTCGAAAACGCCGGCCTGAAAATCGTTGCTTCGCGCATGACGCAATTGTCGCGCGCCGAAGCCGAAGGGTTTTACGCAGTGCATCGTGAACGTCCTTTCTTCAAGGATTTGGTTGACTTCATGATTTCGGGACCGGTGATGGTACAAGCGCTGGAAGGCGAAAATGCGATTGCAAAAAATCGCGATCTGATGGGTGCAACCGATCCGAAAAAAGCGGAAAAAGGCACCATTCGCGCCGATTTTGCAGATTCTATCGATGCCAACGCAGTTCACGGTTCGGATGGCGCGGAAACCGCAGCGACTGAGATCGCATACTTCTTCCCGGCTTTGAACGTTTATTCACGCTAATCCAGATACTGTTCATGCCAGGCGTTGTTGTTGCTTGAAACATGAGCGGTGTGATGAAATGCGCTTATGACGACTCTCACCAATCTGCTGGACCTCGATCCTGCGCAACTCGTCGCCTATTGCGGCGAGTTGGGTGAGAAGCCGTTTCGCGCCAAGCAATTGCAGCGCTGGATTCATCAGTTCGGAGCCAGCGACTTCAATGCAATGACCGATTTGGCCCGATCGCTGCGCGACAAGCTGGCCAGCCGCGCCGTTATTTCGGCTCCGGCCGCAATCAGCGATCACACGTCCGCCGATGGCACACGGAAATGGCTGCTTGACGTCGGGCAGGGCAATGCCGTCGAAACTGTTTTTATACCGGAAGAAAATCGCGGAACCTTGTGCATTTCGACGCAAGCGGGTTGCGCAGTGAATTGCCGGTTTTGTTCGACCGGAAAACAGGGGTTCAGCCGGAATTTGTCGGTCGGCGAAATCATCGGCCAATTGTGGATGGCCGAATTCGCTTTGCGTAAAAGCAAGGGGATCGAGTCGGGACCGAAAGGCGAGCGCCAGATCACCAATGTCGTCATGATGGGTATGGGTGAGCCGCTGTTGAATTTCGAACCGGTTGTTACCGCGATGAAGCTGATGCTCGACGATAATGCTTATGGCTTGTCGCGTCGCCGTGTAACTTTGTCTACCAGCGGTGTGGTGCCGATGATCGACAGGCTGGCTCAGGAATGTCCGGTAGCGCTGGCTGTATCGCTGCATGCGTCCAACGATCATTTGCGCGATGGCTTGATTCCGCTTAACAAAAAGTATCCGCTTGATGAACTGATGGCGGCCTGCCGTCGTTATCTGCCGTTTGCGCCACGTGATTTCGTTACTTTCGAATACTGCATGCTGGATGGTGTCAACGATTCGGATTCGCACGCGCGCGAGCTGGTTGGGCTTGTAAAAACCGGTACGGATCCGGTTCCCTGCAAATTCAATTTGATTCCTTTCAATCCGTTCCCCGAGTCGGGGTTGACGCGTTCCAACAATGGAAGGATCAAGGCGTTCGCCAAGATCCTGATGGACGCCGGCATCGTAACCACGATTCGCAAGACGCGCGGTGACGATATCGACGCGGCATGCGGGCAATTGGCAGGCGAGGTGCAAGACCGCACGCGGGTGCAGGAGCGTATGCAGAAAATGACCGAATATCAAAACAAGTACGGAAAGAATTTCGGTCGTATTGTGGAGGTCTCTACATGAGAATGGCTGGATTCAAATCAGCACTAACAAGCATCGCGACAATAATTTTTTTGGTCACTGGTTGCGCATCTGTCCAACAAGGGGGAAGCTCGGAAGAACTGAAAACCAGTTCCGACCAGTCCGATATTCAAAGGCGAGCGCAAGTTCGCATGCAACTTGCGATTGGATACTTCCAGCAAGGGCAACTTAATGTTGCGCTGGACGAGATAAAGCAGGCGTTGCTGCTGGATCCGAATTATGTAGACGCGTACAGCGTGCGGGCCCTGGTTTACATGGAAATGGGTGAAACGGCTCTTGCCGAAGACAATTTTCAACGTGCAATGAAGTTGGCGCCAAACAATCCGGATCTGAGCAACAATTACGGCTGGTTTTTGTGCCGCAACGGCCGAGCAAAACAATCGATCGCCTATTTCGAAGCTGCGCTCAAGAGCCGTGCTTACCAGTCGCCGGAAAAGGCGCTGAATAACGCGGGCGTATGCAGCCTGAAGATGAACGATATCGTGAGCGCGGAGCGCTATCTTACCGAGGCTTTCCGGCAGGATCCCGGAAATCTCGATACCAATGCCAATTTGGCCAAGGTGCACTATGCGCGCGGCGATTACCAGCAGGCGCGGTTCTATATAAGCCGCGCGCTCAAGTCGGAAGCATTAAGCGCAGATGCGTTGTGGACTGCGATTAAGGTTGAACATAAGCTAGGCAATCGGCAAGCGGAGGCGAGCTATGCGATCCAGCTACGCCGCCGGCATCCAAATTCGCCAGAATTTGCCGCATATCTGCGTGGAGCGTTCGATGAGTGATACAACGACGAATGAACCTGCGAACCCTGGCGAAAAAGAGAATTCGGAAAAAATCGATGTTCGTAATGAACTATCGCCGGGCGCTCAGTTATCCTCACGCCGTGAAGCATTGCACTGGTCGATAGAGCAGGTTGCAAGCCAGCTGAACCTGGCTCCGCGCCAGATCCAGGCAATTGAAGCTGATAACTATGCTGCGTTGCCTGGAATGGCAAGTACGCGCGGATTCATCAGATCTTACGCGAAGCTGCTAAACGTCGATGCGACTCCTTTGCTGCAGGTTGTTGCAAAAGAAACGACAGCTATCGAAGAAAGCATGCCGCTGCGACGTGCGTTGCCTTCGATACGCTTGCCTGAAAACCGCCTTTCCCCTCCGGGCGGGCACCGGTTTTTTTCGCGAAGCACCGTCGTCGTACTGATATTCGCCTTGCTGGCGGCGGGTGTATTCGTCCTGCAGAAAATGGGCATGATTTCCGGAATAACAGCGTTTCTGCAGTCTGGGGCGGTGAATCGTGCAACCGTTAACGTGCCGCTCGCCCCGGTGGATACAGCAGCACAGGATGCGCCTGCATCAGCGGGTGAGGTGGAGCCTGCTGCAGAATACGCTGCGGTTGTAGCACCTGATTCGATGGGTCCGGAGAAATCGGAAAAGCGTGACACCGGGATAAATCCGGCTGCCCCTAAAGTTGCATTGTCGGCGGAATCCACACCTGACGGAAAGGCAAGTGCTCCAACTGTCGCCGCTTCCGTTGGCGGTGCAAAAGATATGCTGATTCTAAAAATGCGCGAAGAATCGTGGGTCGAGATCAAGCGTCCGGACGATAGCGTCCTGGTGTCTGCTCTGCTCGCTGCAGGCACAACCGAGACCGTCAAAATCAATGGGCCGGTAACAATGACAATCGGAAATGCAGGCGGCGTAGATGCGACATTCGGTGGAAAATCTCTCGAATTAAAGGCTGGCGCAAGAAGCAATGTTGCGCGGCTGAACCTGAAGTAGGCATACGCATGTCATCAGTAGATACTCCGATTGCTTCCGGTCCAAGGGCAAAGCGCAAAAGCAGGCATTCGATCATCCGCTACGGAACACGGCAGGTCGCAATCGGCGGCGATGCGCCCGTGGTGGTGCAATCGATGACCAATACCGATACCGCGGATGTCATTGCGACTGCAATCCAGGTAAAGGAATTGGCGTTGGCCGGATCCGAACTGGTGCGGATAACCGTCAATAATCCGGAAGCCGCCACTGCGGTTCCCGCAATTCGCGAACAACTGGACCGGATGGGTATTGATGTACCGCTGGTCGGCGATTTTCACTACAACGGCCATAAACTGTTGAACGATTATCCGGATTGCGCAAAGGCGCTGTCGAAGTACCGGATCAACCCGGGCAATGTAGGGCAGGGGGCCAAGCGCGATACGCAGTTTGTGCAAATGATTGAAGCGGCGTGCAAGTACGATAAGCCGGTGCGTATCGGTGTCAACTGGGGCAGCCTCGACCAGGCACTGCTGGCGCGCATCATGGACGAAAATGCGCAGCGAAGCATGCCGTGGAGTGCGCAGGCAGTCATGTATGAGGCGCTGGTTACCTCCGCGATTGAAAATGCGCAGCGGGCGGAAGAAGTCGGGTTGCCGGGCAACATGATCGTATTGTCCTGCAAGGTTTCCGGTGTTCAGGACCTGATTGCCGTGTACCGGGAACTGGCCGCCCGATGCGATTATCCGCTGCATCTCGGTTTGACCGAAGCGGGTATGGGCAGCAAGGGTATCGTTGCATCCACCGCAGCGTTGTCGGTGCTGCTGCAGGAAGGCATCGGCGATACCATCCGTATTTCGCTTACGCCCGAACCTGGTGGGGACCGGACCAGGGAAGTGATTGTTGGGCAGGAAATTCTGCAGACCATGGGCTTGCGCAAATTTACGCCGATGGTCATCGCCTGCCCGGGTTGCGGACGCACGACGTCGACGGTATTTCAGGAGTTGGCGGACAAGATCCAGACCTATCTGCGCGATCAGATGCCTGTATGGAAAAAGCAATACCCGGGTGTTGAAGGCATGAACGTCGCGGTAATGGGTTGCATTGTGAACGGGCCCGGCGAATCGAAGCATGCGAATATCGGCATCAGCCTGCCCGGCACAGGGGAATCGCCTGCTGCACCGGTCTTTGTCGATGGAGAAAAAACAACCACCTTGCGTGGCGAGCGCATTGCCGAAGAGTTTCAGGCGATCGTGCTCGATTACGTCAAGACCCGCTATGGGAAACAATCTGTCCAAGTGTGATCGGGCAGGAAGTTGCAATCACGCAGTCAAAAAATGTCAGAAAACAAAAAATCAGAAAAAATCACCGGCGTGAAAGGAATGAACGATATTCTTCCCGCCGATGCTCCGCTATGGGAGTTGTTTGAAAATACTGTTCAGACGGTCCTGAAAAGCTATGGATATCAACAGATTCGTACGCCGATCGTTGAGCCTACAGCGGTGTTTGCCCGAGGCCTGGGGCAGGTCACCGATATCGTGGAGAAGGAAATGTATTCCTTCACCGATTCGATGAACGGTGATCAGTTGACATTGAGGCCGGAAAGTACGGCCGGGGTGGTGCGTGCCGTGCTCGAACATAATCTCACTTACGACGGGCCGAAACGTTTGTGGTATGCCGGTCCGATGTTCCGTCATGAGAGGCCGCAGCGCGGCCGATATCGCCAGTTTCATCAAATCGGCGCGGAAGCGATCGGTTTCACCGGGCCGGACATCGATGCAGAACTGATCATGCTGTGTCAGCGCCTGTGGGACGACCTTGGCCTGGAAAATATAAGGCTGGAACTGAACTCGATCGGCAATGCTGACGAACGCAGCCGTCACCGTACCGACCTCGTGGCTTACTTCGAGCAGCACCAGGCGCTGCTTGACGCGGATGCCCAGCGGCGCCTGCATTCCAATCCGTTACGGATTCTGGATACGAAAAATCCGACCATGCAAGAGATGGTTAACGGTGCACCGAAGCTGCTCGACTACCTGGGCGAGGAATCGCTGGCACATTTCGACGGATTGCAAACCATTCTTCGCAACAACAGCATTCCATTTACGATCAATCCGCGTCTGGTGCGCGGCATGGACTATTACAACCGCACCGTCTTCGAATGGGTTACCGATCAACTCGGCTCGCAGGGAACGGTATGCGGCGGTGGTCGTTACGATCCACTGATCGAAATGTTCGGCGGCAAGGCTACGCCCGCCTGCGGCTTCGCGATGGGCGTCGAACGGTTGCTGGAGCTGATGAAAGCGAGCGGCGAACAATTCACACCGAATCAATGCGACGTGTACATCGTGCATCAGGGCGATGCTGCGCAGGCGCAAGCCTTCGTGATCGGAGAAAGATTGCGCGATGCAGGGCTCGATGTTGTGCTACATTGCGCATCGGCCGGAAGCGGCGGCAGCTTCAAGTCGCAGATGAAGCGAGCGGATGCCAGCGGTGCAGCTTATGCCGTCATCCTGGGCGAAGACGAGGTCGCAAGTGGGTCGGCAAGCATCAAGGCATTGCGCTCCACCGACGGTGAAAATAGCCAGGCGGCGGTCGCGTTCGCTGAAATTCCCGGATATCTGGTAGACCAGATCGTCGGAGGCGACGACCACGATCATTCCGAACATATTCATTATCATCACTAACACTAGACCATCATGGCATACGATCACGACGAACAAGAACAGCTGGACACGCTCAAGGCTTGGTGGAAGCAGAACGGCAATATGGTGACATGGGTGCTCATCATCGCGTTGGGCGCCTACGCGGGCTGGGCCGGCTGGAATTATTATCAGCGCAACCAGGCAGTGCAGGCATCCCTGTTGTATGAAGAATTGCAAAAGGCCGTGGCGGCGAAAGATCAGGCGAAGGTGCAGCGGGCCGCGGCCGACATGCAGGACAAATTCGGAGCAACCGCCTATGCCCAGATGAGCAGCCTGGCGGCTGCCAAAACCGCGTTCGATGCTGGTGACCTGAAATCGGCGAAGGCCCAATTGCAATGGACAATCGAACACGGGCGCGATGAAGAATACAAATCCATCGCGAAAATCCGGCTCGCAGGAATCCTGCTGGACGAAAAAGCTTTCGATGAAAGCCTGAAGCTGCTTTCGAGTGACTTCCCGGCAGCGTTTACTGGTATCGTCGCCGATCGCAAGGGCGATGTCCTGATCGCTCAGCAAAAAGTAGATGCGGCCCGCGCGGCCTATCAAACGGCGCTTGAGAATACCGATAAAAAAAATCCGGGCCGCCAGCTGATTCAGTTGAAGCTGGATGCCATCGGCGGCGCTCCCGCCAAAGCGGCAGCCTGATCACCAAAGCACCAAAGGAAAAAAATGCGTATTGCAACCAATCTCGCATGCCTGGGAATGCTCGCAGCGCTAACGGGATGTTCCACATTATCCGCACTGAACCCATTCGCCAGCAAAAATCCAGCACGAAATCCTCCTGCCGAACTGGTGGATTTCAAACCGACGCTGACGGTCCGCAACATATGGTCGTCATCGATCGGCGGCGCGGGCACATATGCTTTTTCGCCGGCCAGTGCGAGCGATAGCATTTTTGCTGCGGCCGCGAACGGAGCCATTACGCGCCTGGACGCGGCGACCGGCCGCACGATTTGGCGTATCGATGCCGGCATGCCATTGACTGCCGGCGTCGGAAGCGACGGCAGCACTGTTGCGGTAGTCGGCGAAGAAGGGCAGATACTTGCTTTTGGCGCGGATGGAAAATTGCGCTGGAAAGCGCAAGCGTCCAGCGAAGTCCTATCCGCGCCTGCGGTCGGTCAAGGCTTGGTTATCGTGCGCAGCCTGGACAATCGGATCGCCGCATTTGACGCTGAATCCGGTGCGCGTCGCTGGGCCGTGCAGCGCACCGCGCCGCCATTGACCTTGCGTGCAGCGCCAGGAATCGTTATTTCCGGATCAAGCGCTTTTGTGGCAATGCCTGGTGGGCGACTGTTGGCCTTGACGCTGTCCAACGGCGCTCCAATCTGGGAAGTCGCGGTCGGCGACCCACGTGGAGCGACTGAGCTTGAACGTGTTGCCGACGTGTCGGGCTCTCCGGTCGTGCAAGGGCGCAGCGTATGCGCGGTGGCGTACCAGGGGCGAATCGGTTGCGTGGATGCGATTACCGGCGCCGCGCGCTGGGCAAAGGATTTTTCCAGCACGGTGGGGGTTGGTGCGGACGAGCGTTTCGTATTCGGCGCGGATGAGCACGGCGTAGTGAATGCGTTTACGCTGGACACCGGAGCCAGCGTCTGGCGCAACAACAAGCTGGCAAATCGCGGTTTGTCGGCACCGGTTTCGTTTGGGCGCGCAGCAGTTGTCGGCGACAATCAGGGATACATTCATTTTCTGTCGCGCGAAGACGGATCCTTCATTGCGCGCTCCGGTACCGACGGTAGCCGGATTGTTGCCGCGCCTGTGATCTCCGGTTCCAATTTGATTATCCAGACTCAAGCGGGGACCGTGACTGCCTTTGCCGCAGACTAGTGTATCGATGAAACCGGTTATTGCTCTTGTCGGCCGACCGAATGTCGGAAAATCCACGCTGTTCAATCGGTTGACGCGCTCTCGCGACGCGTTGGTAGCCGATCTGCCTGGTTTGACGCGCGACCGTCATTATGGCGAAGGGCGGGTCGGCGAGCGCCCGTTCCTGGTGATCGATACGGGTGGATTCGAACCGGTTGCCAAAGAAGGCATCATGCATGAAATGGCCAAGCAGACGAAGCAGGCCGTTGCAGAAGCGGATGTGGTTGTTTTTATCGTGGACGGCCGGCAAGGACTGACGCCGCACGATAAAACCATCACCGATTTCCTGCGCAAGTCCGGCCGCTCCGTGATGCTTGTGGTTAATAAATCCGAAGGCATGAAATACACCGCGGTTGCGGCCGATTTCTATGAACTTGGCTTGGGTGACCCCTATGTGATTTCCGCCGCGCACGGCGACGGCGTGACGGATCTGGTGGAAGAGGCGCTGGACATTGCGCTGACCCAAAGGCCGGACCAGGAAGAGACGCCCGAGGACATCGAGCGCGGAATCAAGATCGCGATCGTAGGTCGCCCCAACGTCGGAAAATCGACGCTGGTAAATACGCTGCTCGGCGAAGAACGAGTAATCGCGTTCGATATGCCTGGCACCACGCGCGATTCGATTGAGATTCCTTTTGAGCGCGAGGGCAAGCACTATACCTTGATCGATACGGCGGGAATACGCCGGCGCGGCAAAGTGTTTGAAGCCATCGAAAAATTTTCAGTGGTAAAAACCCTGCAGTCGGTATCCGAAGCGAATGTAGTTCTGTTGCTGCTTGATGCACAGCAAGACATTTCGGAGCAGGATGCGCATATTGCCGGATTCGTGCTTGAAACCGGCCGCGCCCTGGTTGTGGGCGTCAACAAATGGGATGGTTTGACCAGCGATCGCCGCGATGAGATCAAAATGGATATCGAGCGCAAGCTGAGTTTCCTGTCCTTTGCCAAGTTCCATTATATTTCTGCGATTAAATCGACCGGAATCGGCCCGCTCATGAAATCGGTCAACGCAGCTTATGCTGCAGCGATGACCGATTTGTCGACGCCAAAACTTACCCGTGCATTGATCGAGGCGGTCGAGCATCAACAGCCGCGGCGCAAAGGTTCGATCAGGCCCAAGCTGCGATATGCACACCAGGGAGGCCAGAACCCTCCCATTATTGTTATCCACGGCAATGCGCTGGACGCGATCGACGCGAATTACAAGCGCTACCTTGAGAGCCATTTCCGCGAAACTTTTTCCCTGCTGGGGACTCCATTACGTATAGAGTTGCGCTCTGGTAAAAATCCGTTTTCCAAAGGCGAGAAATAATTTGCGGGTACGCACGTTGGCACCGGACGCCAAAATGAATTACATTTGTCGTACACCATTTTCGGAGGCACTTGAATTCGATCCAAATGTCTCCAACTCCTAATCACAACAACACAATGGAGCTTCCATGAGCAATAAAGGGCAATTGTTACAAGACCCCTTCCTCAATGCCTTACGCAAAGAGCACGTCCCTGTTTCGATTTATCTGGTCAACGGAATCAAGCTCCAAGGTCATATTGAGTCGTTCGATCAATATGTGGTTCTTTTGCGAAATACCGTGACGCAAATGGTCTACAAGCATGCCATTTCCACCGTGGTACCAGCTCGCGCGGTCAGCCTGAACCTTGAATCCGAAACAGAGTAACGCTTTATGGACGCCTAACCTGATGCACCGAGCTTAGTATGCGTGCTGCATTAGTTGGCGTCGATTTCGGCAAAGGTGATTTTGATGCCGGTCTTGCCGAACTTTCCCTTCTTGCCAAATCTGCCGGAGCGATGCCGATTGCCACGATTGCCGGCAAGAGGACGAGTCCCGACGCCGCCTTGTTCGTAGGCTCCGGCAAAGCCGATGAAATCGCGCGTGCCGCCACGGATCATCAAGCCGATATCATCATTTTCAATCACGCATTGTCGCCTGCGCAGCAACGGAACCTGGAACGGCATCTGGGACTACGCGTAATCGATCGGACCAGTCTGATACTGGACATTTTTGCCCAACGCGCAAAAAGCCATGAAGGGAAAATTCAGGTTGAGCTTGCGCAGCTGCAGCATCTGGCCACTCGACTGATCCGCGGGTGGACCCATCTGGAACGCCAGAAAGGTGGTATCGGCTTGCGCGGACCAGGTGAGACGCAGCTGGAAACCGATCGGCGTTTGCTGGGTGATCGGGTCAAGGCATTGCGCGCCAAGCTGGAGAAGCTGCAGCGCCAGCGGATAACGCAGCGGCGGGCACGAAATCGCAGTCATACTTTTTCGGTGTCGCTGGTCGGTTACACCAATGCGGGAAAATCAACGCTATTCAATTCGCTGACCAAGGCCCAGGCATACGCTGCCGATCAGTTGTTCGCCACCTTGGATACGACTTCCCGCCGGCTCTATCTGGGTGAGGCCGGAAGTATCGTGATTTCCGACACGGTGGGCTTTATACGGGAGCTGCCGCACCAGCTGGTCGCGGCATTCCGAGCTACGCTGGAAGAAACGATTCATGCGGATTTGCTCTTGCATGTGGTTGATGCGGCCAGCCCGGTGCGCATGGAACAGGTCGAGCAGGTCAACCTGGTACTGAAGGAGATCGGCGCAGATCATATTCCGCAAATTCTGATTTGGAACAAGATTGACGCGGCTGATCTCGACCCTGCGGTGGAGCGTGATGAGTATGATAAAATTCGACGGGTTTTTATTAGTGCCCAGACCGGCGACGGTTTGGATTTGCTTCGGCAGTCCATAGCGGAATATGCAATGGCGTACGGGACTGATTCTGGCGAGCGCATGCCACTTGACGGCTCGGGCAGCGCGCAGTCTGCGAATCCCGATTAAAACCCCGATTAGCATTCCAACTTACTTCTCTTTTGCCGGATCGCGACAGAATGCTTGCTTCCCTGATTAAAAAATTCGGTTTGAAATTTTCCTTGAACGATCCCCGTTGGGGACGCGGTTCGCAAAACGATGACCAGCCCCAGAACCAGGATGGCAGGAGGCCGAATGATGGTCCGCCGGATCTTGATCAGCTGTGGCGTGATTTCAATCAGCGCCTGAATCGCCTGTTTGGCAACAAGAACGGTGGCGGCGGAGATTCCGGCGGTGGCGGATTCACGCCCGACATGAAAGGCGCCGGCATTGGCGCCGGTCTGGTTGCGATCGTGGTACTTTTCCTGTGGCTGGTGAGCGGTTTCTTTATCGTGCAGGAAGGACAGACCGGCGTGGTCATGACCTTTGGAAAATACAGCCATTCGACGCCTGCTGGTTTCAATTGGCGCTGGCCGTATCCGATTCAAAGCCACGAGAAGGTGAACGTATCTGCGGTTCGCACCGTCGAGGTCGGCTATCGCGGCAATATCAGAAACAAGCAACCGAAAGAGTCGCTGATGCTGACCGAAGACGAAAATATCATCGATATCCAGTTCGCCGTGCAGTATCGGCTGAAGAGTGCTGCGGACTGGGTCTTTAATAATCGCAATCAGGAAGAAATGGTAAAGCAAGTGGCTGAAACGGCTATGCGTGAAATAGTGGGCAAAAACAAAATGGATTTCGTGCTATACGAAGGACGCGAGAAGGTCGCTTTCGATACCAGTGAGCTGATGCAAAAAATTCTCGATAGCTATAATTCTGGTGCCCAGATCAGTACAGTCACAATGCAGGGTGTTCAACCGCCGGAACAGGTGCAGGCGGCTTTCGATGACGCCGTCAGGGCGGGGCAGGACCGTGAGCGCCAGAAGAACGAAGGTCAGGCATACGCGAACGAAGTGATACCGAAGGCACGCGGTGCCGCGGCAAGGTTGATGCAAGAGTCGGAGGCATATCGTTCCCGGGTAACGGCCAGTGCCGAGGGTGATGCGTCGCGATTCAAGCAGGTGATGGCCGAGTATCAAAAGGCGCCGGGCGTTACACGCGACCGCCTTTATCTGGATACCATGCAGCAGATTTTTGCAAACACGACCAAAGTCATGGTCGACACGAAAAGCGGAAACAACTTGATCTATCTCCCTTTGGATAAACTGATTTCTCAAACCGGAGCCGGAGAATCGGGTGCAGCCAGAACCACGCCTTCCGGAAATACCGTGGCTGGACCGGCCACGGATACCTCATCGCAGTCGCTGGATGCGCAACGTCCGCAAGATATTCGAACACGCGATAGCCGTGAGTCGCGTGAACGGGAGACAAGATAATGAATCGTCTGGTTTCCTATTCGATTGCCGCGATAATCGGCCTTTTGATACTGTCGTCAACCTTGTTCCTGGTGGACCAGCGTCAGTATGCGGTGGTATTTGCGCTCGGCGAAGTCAAAAAAGTGATCAGCGAGCCCGGCCTGCATTTCAAGCTGCCGCCGCCGTTCCAGAACGTGATTTTCATGGACAAGCGGATTCTAACGTTGGATACGCCTGACGCCGACCGTTTCATTACGGCGGAGAAAAAAAATATCCTGGTCGACGCTTACGTGAAATGGAAAATATCGGAGCCGCGGCTTTTCTTCGTCAGCTTTGGCGGCGACGAACGTCGCATGCAGGATCGAATGGCGCAAATAGTCAAAGCGGCGCTGAACGAAGAGATTACCAAGCGAACCGTGCGGGAGGTGATTTCCGGCGAGCGTGGCGCTGTAATGGAATCGGTCAACAAGAAAGTGTCGGCAGAAGCCAAGCAAATTGGCGTCGATATCATCGATGTACGCTTGAA
Source organism: Oxalobacteraceae bacterium (assembly GCA_036675035.1). GTDB lineage: Bacteria > Pseudomonadota > Gammaproteobacteria > Burkholderiales > Burkholderiaceae_D > MESE01. The sequence continues at coordinate 1,236 of JAKFFO010000227.1, read as the reverse complement.
GCGCGTGGATTACGTCGACCAGATCAATGCGTCGGTATACGAGCGAATGAAATCGGAGCGGGCTCGTGTCGCCAATGAGTTGCGTTCAACCGGTTTTGCAGAGTCGGAAAAGATTCGTGCGGACGCCGATCGCCAGCGAACCGTGATTCTTGCCGAGGCGTATCGCGATGCGGAAATAATCCGTGGTGATGGCGATGCCAAGGCATCGCGGACATATGCGCAGGCGTTTGGTCAGAATCCTGAATTTTTCAAGTTTTATCGCAGCCTGGAAGCGTATCGCAAGAGCTTCAAGGATCGTACCGATATGCTGGTGATCGATCCCAATTCCGAGTTCTTTAAATATTTCAAGAACAGTGGATCTGCCGCCGGAAGCAAATGATGCGAACGCATGAAAACCGCACTTATGCCGCGGGTCATTGAATATGTAGGCAATCCAATGGACGGAGTTCTCGTGCGGATCGGGAATGCGCGATGGTTGATCGCATTACCTGAATTTTTTACGAGTGCCGCAATGAAATGATCGCAGCGTCCCATAGTGGGCGACCTGTTGCGCTACTTGTTGTGCCTGTCCAATTCCTTTTTGACGCAATCCGGTCCCTGTATGCCAAATTGGCTTCTCCCTGAAAATATCGCCGACGTCTTGCCTTCGGAAGCACGCAAGATCGAAGAGCTGCGCCGTTCCATCCTGGATAATTTCCGCCTCTACGGCTACGAGCTTGTGATGCCGCCGCTGCTGGAATATGTGGAATCGTTGACCTCGGCGGGACCCGATATCGATCTGCGCATGTTCAAGCTGGTCGATCAATTGTCCGGTCGCACGATGGGTATGCGCGCCGATATGACGACTCAGGTAGCACGCATTGACGCGCATCTGTTGAATCGCGCATCGGTTACCCGGCTGTGCTATGCGGGCAGTGTGCTGCATACAAGACCGTCCGGACTGCACGCAACCCGGGAGCCATTGCAGATCGGCGCCGAGATTTACGGCCATGCGGGCCTGGAAGCGGATGCGGAAATACAGGAGCTTGCGCTGGCTTCATTGGCGTTGGCCGGCTTTACGCAGGTACGCCTGGATTTATCGCACGTGGGCGTATTGCGTGCCATCCTGGCAAACGATCCGGAAGCCAAAAGGGATGAGGCGGCATTGACTGTTTTGCTGCGTGCCAAGGATGTGCCCGGCCTGCAGCGTTCTACTGCCGGCTATCGAGCCGTAACTCAGGCCGCATTACTGGCATT
>JAKFFO010000063.1:0-13604 GCA_036675035.1 Oxalobacteraceae bacterium | reverse complement strand
CATCGTCGCGCCCGCTTCGCCCGCCAGCCTGCCGCCAGCTTCCACCGTGGCGACGGAATCGTCGATCAGGGCCTTGATTTCCCTGGCGGCGGCGGCGCTGCGCTGCGCCAGGCTGCGCACTTCCGTCGCCACCACGGCAAAGCCGCGACCCTGCTCGCCGGCACGGGCGGCTTCCACCGCTGCATTGAGCGCGAGGATATTGGTCTGGAATGCAATGCCGTCGATGACGCCGATGATGTCGACGATCTTTTTCGAGGACGCGTCGATTGCGGCCATCGTGCCGACCACCTGGGCGACGGCGGCGCCGCCGCGTCGCGCGACGTCGGACGCGGATGCTGCAAGCGCGTTTGCCTGGCGCGCGTTGTCCGCATTGAGCTTCACCGTGCTGGTCAGTTCTTCCATCGACGACGCGGTTTCTTCGAGCGCGCTGGCTTGCTGCTCGGTGCGCGAAGACAGTTCAAGATTGCCGGCCGCGAGCCGCACCGACGCCGCCGCAATCGTGTCGGTTCCCAGCCGGACTTTTCCGACGATGGCGTCCAGGCTGTCGCGCATGCTCTTGATCGCATAGAGCACGCTTGATCGATCGTCGGTCATCGTATGGATCACGACGCGCAGATCGCCCCGCGCGACCGTGTTCGCGACCTTGACCGCAAAGCTCGGTTCGCCGCCAAGCTGGTTGGTCAGTTGAAGCGTGAGCAGACCGGCCGACACGACAAACAGAATGAACGCGACGGCGCCCATTCCCAGTACGCCATTGCGGGTCGACACGAAAGTTGCGCGGCTGGCCTCGGCTGATGCTTCCATTCTCTTTTGCTGCAAGCGATCCAGTTCGTGCAGGTTGTCGATAAACTGGTAGAGCGCAGGATAGGTTACGCCGTACGCGGATCGGCTTGCACCTTCGAGCCGGCCTTCGTCGATCAGCGCCAGCGTCGCATCATAGGAAGTCATGTATCCGGCAGCCGATTGCTTCAGTTTTTCCAGGACTGTTTTTTCTTCCGGTGATCCGGCTTGCGAGGTCAGAGCGGCAATGGCTTCATTGAACGCCTTCGCTCTGGCGGAAGCATCCGCCCTGGTGCGGCTTGCCTGGTCGATATCCAGGAACGTGGTCAAGCGGAGCGCGTGTGCCATGCTGGTGTGCGCGTTGTCCAATGCGATGGTAGCCAGGCGGCTGCGCTGCGAGTCGTTTTGAATAATCTGCTCGGTGGTCGCATTGAGCGACCCCATACGCACGATCGCCAGAAAAATCATCGCGCCGAACAAAAGCATGACTGCGCCGAAGCTGATCACGAGCCGGCTGCGGATTTTCATATTTTCGAACTTCATGTTGGCTTTCTTGTTGATCAGGTTGGTCGAATTATTCTGCGATCTGCTGGTACGGTTTCTGCGCGGCCGCCAAGAGCGAATGAGATTCGTATTTTTTGGATTCAACGTGCTTTCGCGACGAACTCGAGAACTGTTTCGATGCGCGTTCGTGGCGTGACATGCAGGGACCCGGAGCTGAGGTGTATCGTACGCGGATTTAGTAACAAAAAGCAACTTCCGGAACCGCATTGTGCATAATTTCGGACAACATCATCGGCTTTCTACCTGCGGTGCGATGGAGTCGATTCGGCGGTCGGATGGAAGTGAAGGGATAAGCGGGGCAGCCGGCAATCAATCGTCCGGAATCACTCCGGATTGAAACTCGTGTCAGCCGGTAAGGATATGGACAAAAATACAATTAGGGTGCCAGCGGCAATTGCGGCATTCGAAACCGCAATGCAATGGTCAGCCTGCGTCGCGATCGGAAACGGAACGCAGTACCAGCGCGAACAATTCATTGTTGTGATGGATATCGAGCCGCGCGAATGCCCGGTTCCGGTAGGTTTTGACTGTCGTTGCACCGATCCCGAGATCGCACGCGATTCCGTCATGGCTCATTCCGCGGAGCAGGCGCGTGCAAACCTCAAGTTCTCGTTCCGGCATCTTCGGCGCAAGCCTTTGCAGTGCGCGTCGGTGCGCTTCATGCCGCGCTTCGCCGCTTGCCCCACGCGCCGCAGGTATCGGGCGGCACAACTGGATCTGCCGGTCGACCAGCGCGAACAGGCCGGGCGCCAGGTTTCTGAATATTTCCAGGTCCCGGTCACGGAAACCGTCCTGATCCGAATGACGGTAGAGATTCACCGAAAGAATGGAACCGTCCGTGCAGGATTTTGCAACGGATAATCGTTCGCGCAACTGGTATCGTTCGTAGATTGCAAGGCGTTGCTCGGGGTTCGGCACTTCGCCGGCGGCGAGATGGATGACCTTCAAATGCGGCAACGAGCGGCTCCCGCGCAGGGTCTCGAAGCTGCGGTCGCGGTGGTACAGGCCGCCCCGGTAGGCGCTAAAGCATGCGCCGGTCGTGTCGCGGCGCCGAAAGCTGTTGGACAGATAGCATATCGGCGGCGCCTCGCCGAAAATGCGGTAGACGCTCCACGATCCTGCGTGAAATGCGTTATTCACCTCTGCCAGCGCATTGGTTGTAAACGCCGGTGATCCGACATACGGAATCATCGATATCAGCGTCGCGTGCGCGATATCCGAGGTCTGACTCGATTCGGGAAGCGTCCAGATATTCATGCTCGGCTCAATTCTTTCGTCGTTGTCGTCTTTCGGGAGGACAGCATCGGGTGATCCAACTGCTTACTCTACGCAATATGACGATCCTGCCGGCCACGCGCGTTGTCAGGAATGTAACGGTAGCACAACTTTTTCAACCTATCTGGAGATGGCAATGAAATCATTGGTCAGCAAGAAAACGGCGTCGATGCTCACGCTATTCGCCGCTCTGGTGATTTCTTCCGGTTCGGCGCTGGCAGATATCAATGTCGGTGTCATCCTGTCGCTGACCGGGTCCGGCGCTTCACTGGGACTGCCGGAAAACGATGCAGTAAAGCTGTGGCCCACCGAGATCGCCGGGCAAAAACTGAATGTCGTGGTCATGAACGACAGCACCGACGCGAGCAATGCGGCAAGAAGCGCCAGCAAGCTGATTTCCGAAGACAAGGTCGATATCATTGTGGGATCGAGCCTGACACCGCCATCGCTGGCGATCCTGGAGATTGCCGCTCAGAACAGCACGCCGATGATCACGCTGGCCGGCGGCAGCGCGATTGTGGAACCGGTAACCGGGTCGAGGACATGGGCGTTCAAGCTTTCACCGCCGGAGAGATACGCGGTCGGCAGGTTCCTGTCCCATATGCAAACCACGAAAAAGCGCACGGTCGGCGTGATCGCCATCGCGACCGCCTACGGCGAGGGTTTCATCAAGGAACTTGAGCGCAGCGCCGGCAAATATGGCGTCAAGGTGCTCAATATCGAACGGTATAACCCGACCGACCAGACCGTGACCGGTCAGATCACGAAAATCGCTGCCGCTCGGCCGGACGCCGTCTACATCATCAGCGCCGGCACTGCCGGTGCATTGCCGCAAATCGAACTGAATCGGCGCGGGTACCGGGGCGTGGTATATCAAACGCAGGGAGTCGCAAACAATGATTTTCTGCGGGTCGGCGGCAAGGATGTCGAAGGCACTTACGTGACGGTGGCGCCGGTGCTGGTGGCGGAACAGCTTCCCGAAGAAGATCCGATTCGCAAGCCCGCGATGGAATTCATCAAGCTGTTTGAAGGGAAGTACGGTCCCGGCTCCAGGTCGCTGTTCGCCGCGTCGGCATGGGACGCGTATCTGTTGCTGCGCGAGGCGGCGGGAAAAGCGCTCAAGACTGCACAACCCGGCACGCCGGCCTTTCGCCAGGCGCTCCGGGACGAGCTCGAACAGACGAAGAACCTGCATGCCGCCGAAGCGATCTACAGCTTCAATGAAAAAGACCACAACGGCGTCGACGAGCGCTCGCAGGTACTGGTGCGCATCGAGAACGGCAAATGGAAACTGGTGAAATGAGCGATGCGCCCGCAAGCCGCTTGCAGCCGATTCCGCCGGCCCCGGCGCTAAGCCATCTTTGCCGGATTACTGCAAGCGTGTCCGCCATCGTCAGCCTTGGCGCCGTGCAGTATGGCGAGCGGCGTTTTGTGCCGATAATCGGCGGCGTGGTCGAAGGCGCCGGCCTGAGCGGCACCGTGCTGTCCGGCGGCGTGGACTGGCAGTTGCAACGCGCCGATGGGACGCTCGATATCGAGGCGCACTATGTGATCCAGGCATCGGACGGCGCGCTGATAGAGGTCAATAGCCGCGGCTACCGCCATGGACCGGCCGAGGTAATGGCGCGACTCGCAAAGGGTGACGCGGTGTCGCCGGACGAATACTATTTCCGCACCGTGATGACCTTCCAGGCCGGAGCGAACCGTTGGGCCTACCTGAATTCGTTGCTGGCAATCGGGAATGGCAGGCGGGAAATGGATGCGGCGGTACTGGATGTCTACCTGGTCGGTTGACGACCGCCGTTTCGGATGACGCGGCGGGTTGCTCGGTGAAAAACGCCCGGAAATGAAAAACGGGACCGACAAGATAGGCATCGGTCCCGTTCAATTGAATCAATGGAAAGGCGGTTACAGGCAATGCCGGTGGCCGCCGGTTGCTTCATTCCGGTCTATTTCACGCAGTCTACGAAGTAGCCGCGCTTGCCATCTACTTCGCGCGTGACCAGGCCGTGCACATCGGTTTCGAAGCCCGGGAATTTCTCGTTGAAATCGCGGGCGAACTTCAGATAATCGACAATCGTCTTGTTGAAACGCTCGCCCGGAATCAGCAGCGGAATACCGGGAGGGTACGGTGTCAGCAGGATCGACGTGACGCGGCCTTCGAGCAGATCGATGGGTACCCGTTCAATCTCGCGGTGCGCCATTTTCGCGAACGCATCGGATGGCTTCATCGCCGGCTGCATGTCGGACAGATACATTTCGGTGGTCAGGCGCGCGACATCGTAGGTCCGGTACATGTCGTGAATCTGCTGGCACAGGTCGCGCAGGCCGATGCGCTCGTAGCGCAGGTTGGCCGCGGCGAATTCCGGCAGGATGCGCCAGATCGGCTGGTTCTTGTCGTAGTCGTCCTTGAACTGCTGCAGCGCGGTCAGCAGGGTATTCCAGCGGCCCTTGGTGATGCCGATGGTGAACATGATGAAGAATGAATACAGGCCGGCTTTTTCGACGATCACGCCATGTTCGGCCAGGTAGCGCGTGACGATCGACGCGGGAATGCCCGAGTCGCCGAATTTTCCATCCAGCGACAGCCCCGGCGTGACGATGGTCGCCTTGATCGGGTCGAGCATGTTGAACCCGGGCGCGAGCTTGCCGAAACCGTGCCAGGTGTCTTCGGCGCGGATCATCCAGTCTTCCTGCGTGCCGATGCCGTCATCCGACAGATTGTCCGGACCCCACACCTGGAACCACCAGTCCTGGCCCCATTCCTCATCGATCTTGCGCATCGCGCGGCGGAAATTCAGCGCTTCCAGGATGCTTTCTTCCACCAGTGCCTTGCCGCCGGGCGGCTCCATCATCGCCGCGGCCACATCGCAGGAGGCGATGATCGCGTACTGCGGCGAAGTCGAGGTGTGCATCAGGTAGGCTTCGTTGAACATGTCCTGGTCGAGCTTCACCGTCTCGGATTCGCGCACCAGGATCTGCGAGGCCTGCGACAAGCCGGCCAGCAGCTTGTGCGTCGATTGCGTCGAAAAAATCATCGACTCTTTGGCGCGCGGCCTGTCCTTGCCGATCGCATGCATGTTCTTGTAAAAATCATGGAAGGTCGCATGCGGCAGCCATGCTTCGTCGAAATGCAGCGTGTCGATCTTCCCGTCCAGCATTTGCTTCAGCGTCTCGACGTTGTACACCACGCCGTCGTAGGTCGATTGCGTGATGGTCAGGATGCGCGGCTTCTTGTTCTTCGCTTCGCGCGCGAACGGATTGGCGTCGATCTTCTTCTGGATGTTTTCCATCTTGAATTCTTCAAGCGGAATCGGGCCGATGATGCCGAGGTGATTGCGGGTCGGCATCAGGAATACCGGGATCGCGCCGGTCATGATGATCGAATGCAGGATCGACTTGTGGCAATTGCGGTCGACCACCACGATATCGCCGGGCGCGACCGTCGAATGCCAGACCATCTTGTTGCTGGTGCTGGTTCCATTGGTAACGAAATAGCAATGATCGGCATTGAAGATGCGCGCGGCATTGCGTTCCGACGCCGCTACCGGGCCGGTATGATCGAGCAGCTGGCCCAGTTCCTCGACTGCGTTGCAGACGTCGGCGCGCAGCATGTTCTCGCCGAAAAACTGGTGGAACATCTGGCCGACCGGCGACTTCAGGAACGCGACGCCGCCCGAATGGCCGGGGCAGTGCCATGAGTAGGAGCCGTCCTGCGCATAATGCACCAGCGCGCGGAAGAAGGGCGGCGACAGGCCGTCCAAATAAGACTTTGCTTCGCGAATGATATGGCGCGCGACGAATTCCGGCGTGTCCTCGAACATGTGGATGAAGCCGTGCAGCTCGCGCAGGATATCGTTCGGGATATGGCGCGAAGTGCGGGTTTCGCCGTACAGGTAGATCGGGATGTCGGCGTTCTTGTGGCGGATCTCCTCGACGAACGCGCGCAACGACTTGAGTGCCTGGTCGGTCTCCTCGAATGAGCCGGCGCCGAACTCTTCATCGTCGATCGACAGGATGAAGGCTGACGCGCGCGATTGCTGCTGCGCAAATTGCGACAGGTCGCCGTAGCTGGTTACGCCCAGCACTTCCATGCCTTCTTTTTCCATCGCGTCGGCAAGCGCACGGATGCCGAGCCCCGATGTGTTCTCGGAGCGGAAATCTTCGTCGATGATGACGATGGGAAAGCGGAATTTCATGAGGACTCCTGAGAGCGGATTGCGAGAGGGATCAGGCCGGTTGCGGCAACACCGCATTCATACCGAAAAATTCAAAAGCGGAATTCTCGCAGATATGGAGGGAATGTGGGAAAAATCAACCGCTGCAGCAAGGCTCCCGCAGATGATGCGATAAAAAAACGACAATGCCTGCCTGCAATCACGCGGCAGGAGCTTTTTGACGCTCATAAACCACGAACGCGTAGGGCAAGCCGGACTGCTCCGATTGATGCTGTTCTCTCGATACTTCGTTCCATTGCTGCGGATCGATAACCGGGAAAAACGTATCGCAATCGAAGGTCTTGCCGATCTCCGTAACGATCATCCGATGCGCGCGCGGCAGGGATTCCACGAAGATCTGCGCACCGCCGATGATGAAAACCTCTGCTGCGCCCGCCAGCCCGATAGCCGCATCCAGCGACGTGGCTGTTTCAACACCATCGTGTTGCCATTCGGGATTGCGGGTAACTACGATATTGCGCCGTTTAGGCAGCGGCCGGCCGATCGAATCGAAGGTCTTGCGTCCCATGATGATCGGATGGCCGGACGTGGTGCGCTTGAAATGTGCCAGGTCCTCCGGCAAATGCCAGGGCAGCGCGTTGTCGATGCCGATACCGCGTTCAGTGTCGATTGCGACGACCAGGGTCAGGCGTGGTTGCATGGGTATGAGGTCCGAATGTCAGTAATCTGTAAGCAGTAGCCAAGCGCTCATGGTAAACGGTTTTGCAGGGGCGGGCATCGAAACGATGAGCAGGCGCTGTGGTCAATCGGCGTGCAAAGTGAAATCTTAAGGGTCGGCAAGACAATCGACTCGGGTTTAGTGGGCTGTAACAACCAATTCGACAGTGCCTGCCGCATGTGCGGCGTGCAGGGCAAGGCGCACATGCGCCTTTGCCGTTCCGGATCGGTTGTTGCAGTCCACCAGTCAGCTGTCGCGATGATCTGCAGATTGTGTGCCAGCGCACTATCCGATCATCAATCGTTTCATCCAGTCCAGCAAAACGGTCGGCAGCAGTTCCGGTCGCGGCAGCAGTGCGTAGCGTCGCGCGCCGAATACCTGGGGCAAATAACCGGCCGCATGCCGGTCGATGGTCAGGCAGAAAGAGGAAATGCCCTGCAACTGCGCTTCGATCACCGCCTGGCGCATGTCTTCGACGCCGTAGCGTCCTTCATAGTCGTCAACATCATTCGGCTTCCCGTCCGACAGCAGCAATAGCAGCCGATGCCGTGCAGTTTGGCGCATCAGCAGTGTCGTAGCGTGGCGTAACGCTGCACCGGCGCGCGTGTAATGCTCCGGCTCCAGCGCCGCGATACGGAGTGCGATGTCGTTGCTGTAGCGTTCATCGAAGCCCTTGATGTTGCGAATCGTGACATGGCCCGGTCCTTCGCCGGAGAACGCCTGCACCGTATAGGGTTCGCCCATCCCTTCCAGCGCGATGCAGACCAGAAGCAGCGCTTCGCGCTCGACATCGATGATGCGGCGGTTTTCCGAAATCCAGCCGTCGGTCGAGCCGCTGACATCGATCAGCAATGCAATTGCCATGTCGCGCCGTACCGGCCGGTGCGTCTGGTACAGCGCCTGAGTCATCGACCGGCCGGCGCGGAAATCCGCATAGCCTTCGATATAGGCTTCAAGGTCAATGTCTTCTCCATCGAGCTGCCGCGACAATCGGACGCGATGTGCGCGCAGCATTTCAAAGCGGCGCCGGATCGCGTTGAGCATCGCGTGGTGCTTTTCCAGCGTCGCGGCAACCCATGCCTGCGGCCCGGGCGGCGCGGGTGAAAGGCGGACAATCGCACCGGGATCACGGTAGCCGCGGGTGCGGTAATCCCACTCGGGATAGCTGATGCTTGCGGTTTGCAGCGCGGGTTCGGCGCGACGCATCTTGCTGCGCATGTCTGGCGCATCGTCCGACAGCAGTACTTCCTTCGGGCTGCCCGGCGTCGTCACCAGTCGAGCTTCGGGAAGTTCGGAAAGCGATTCCGCCAGCTCTTCGGTGGCAGTGTCTTGATCGCGGTCGGTTGGTCGCTGCATGCCAAGCGGATCTTCCGCATGTTCGTGTGGCTTTTCCGGCTGGATCATGAACATGCCTTGCGTTTCGTCGTCCTCGTCCGCTTGTGGCTTGCGCACCTCGGGTTTGCGGTCGAGCCGGCCGACACGCGGCGGTCCGGGTTCGTGGTTGTCGTGCTGCGATTCCGAGCCGGGGCCGGATTGCGGCATAGGTTCAACAAGTGACTGGCGCAATTCGCCGGTCCACAAATCCTTGAACAGATATCCTCCGCGTGGCACACGCATCCGAACCGGAGGCAGCTGTTGCGCGAGCCCGCTTGCGTCGCGATACAGGTCCGATGCAGATTGCGCAATCGGCAGCCCTGGCGGGACCGCATTGCAATCGGTTTGCAGGATTGTCCGTACCAGCGCTTCGAGTGGGCGACGGGCGGCGGGAAATGCATCGAGCGGCGGACGCCGGGCCAGCGCATCGCGCCGCAGTGCATTGATGGATGCCGACATTCCCGGCAATTGCCTGGACAGCGCAGCATCGGACGCGGCCGCTTGCAGCAACAGATAAATGTCACGTACCAGCGGGTCGGACTCGGAATCGATCTGCGGTGTGCTGCCGCACACGGTGCGCATTGCCTGCCGCAGCGCCAGCACGCGATACCGTTCCAGCGCGGCGCCGATGTCAAATATTCCGAGATCGCGCGGCAGCCAGATCGATCCGGCATCGGCCGCAGGCAACGCAATATCATGCGACGGTCCCTGCCGGCGTTTTGCCAGCAGCTGCAAAAAAGTGATCCTCGCAGGCGGCTGCGCTATGCGAATCGGCAGCGCCTGGCCGAATACGGCGGTGACCAACAGGTTGATTCGCTCGGCGACGGCACTTAATTCGATCGGACGTGGCGTCTTTGGCGCCGGGCGGTGCCGGCGCCACAGGTCGCGCGCAAAGATCGTTGCATGACGTGCCACATCGGTAATGACGTCTTCGGCTTCAGCCATGAGTCAACGTAATCCGGCAAGCGATGGCTGTGTCAAACGAAAGTTGCGTCGACCAGGTCGCGCATGGCGCCGACCAGCGGTGCATCGTCCGACAGCGGCGATATCAGCGCCGCGTAGCATGCGTCCCGCACCGGGATGCCGCTTGCGATCAGCCGCGCGGTCGCGATCAGCAACCTGGTGCTGGGAACCTCTGCCAGCCCCCGGTCCTGCAGGCTGCGCAGGCGATGCCCCAGCGTCACCAGTGCGTGTGCAATCGGGCGATCGGTGCCGCTTTCATGGATGACGATATCGACTTCGCGCTCAAGTGCGGGAAATGCGAGATCCAGCGCGACGAAACGCTGGCGCGTGCTTGGCTTGAGGTCCTTCAGCATGCGCTGGTAGCCCGGGTTGTACGACACCACCAGTTGAAAGCCGGGCGCCGCCTCGATGGTTTCACCAGTCTTGTCGATCGGCAGAATTCGCCTGTAATCGGTAAGCGGGTGCAACACCACGACCGTATCCTGCCGCGCTTCGACGATTTCATCCAGATAGCAGATCGCACCTTCGCGTACCGCGCGAGTCAGCGGGCCGTCTTGCCAGGCAGTGCCATCGTGCCGGATCAGGAAGCGCCCGATCAGGTCGCTCGCGGTCAGGTCGTCGTGGCAAGAGATGGTTACCAACGGCCGGCCCAGCCGCCATGCCATGTGTTCGATGAAACGGGTCTTGCCACAGCCTGTCGGACCTTTCAGCATCACCGCCAGATTGCGTGCGTGGCATTGTTCGAAAATGCGCACCTCCTCGCCGCTGGAAACGTAGAACGGCTCGCGTTCTAGCGCCGACGCGCCGTGTTTCATCACAGATACCGTCGGCTGCATCAAGCGATCAACGCCGAAGATACGGGTCGCACTTAGGATACCGCTCGTGCAACGACCGGCGTGGCCGAGTCATCGAGGGGGGCGGTATCAGATCGCGTCTCGAAGCGTGGCGCATGCCGGAAAAAGTCCCAGATGAAGAGCATCACGCCGATCGCAAACATCGATCCGGTAATGATCAGCATGATGAAATGGACTTGAATCTTTAACTGCGTATCGAGATAGCCGAGGCCGAGGATGCGTTCAAGATAAACCTGGGCAATCCCCGCGGTGGCAAACGAAAGCGTCATGCCGAACATGCCCCCCAATTGCATCCAGAACGCCCAGTAGCCGATGCTGCTGCCTTGCTCTTTGCGGCCCGGTGCGAACGAAGGCATTGCATAGGTAATCACCGCCAATACGATCATCGCGTAAGCGCCGTAGAACGCGGCATGGCCGTGCATGGCCGTGATCAGGGTGCCATGCGTCCATTTGTTGACGCTCGGCCAGGTATGCGCCAGTCCCAACAGACCAGCGCCGAACAGCGTGAACACGGCGCTGCCGACAGTCCAGTGCAGTGCCAGCGTATTCGGGTGCGCCAGCCCCGAACGGCGCATCGCGGAGTACGCATAGATCGCCATGCCGACCAGTGCCGCGGGTTCGAGCGCACTGAAAAATCCGCCGATCGGCAGCCAATAGTAAGGCACGCCTACCCAGTAATAATGATGTGCGGTACCGATAATGCCGGCAATAAATACCAGGCCGACGATCACATACAGCCATTTCTCCATGACTTCACGGTCTGCACCCGACAGACGGATCAGCAGGTAGGCAAGGAAGCTTGCCTGGATCATCACCCACACGCCTTCAACCCACAAATGGATGGTCCACCAGCGGTAGAAAATCGAGATCGTGTAGTTGTTGAAATTGATCAGCGCCGGCAGGTAGAGCAGGGCGGCGGAGCCCAGGCCCAGCAGCAGCACGCCTTCGGTCGTAGTGAAGCGGCCCGATCGTCTGATCGTCATGCCGACGTTGTACAGGAACATGAGCATCACGATCACGATCACGATCTTGTGCGGCATCGGCTGTTCCAGCAGCTTGTTGCCGGTGCCGTAACGGAACAGATAACCGATGATCGCGGTCACGCCCATCAGCGTCCACAATATGAGCTGAAAGTACGCGAGCTTGGTGCTGTGCAACTCGGTGCGCGACTCCTCAGGCACGATCCAGTAGGTCGCGCCCATAAAGCCGGTGAGTACCCATACGATCAGCAGGTTGGTGTGGATTACCTTGGTTACATCGAACGGCAGAATATAAAGCAGCGGGTCCGGCCCCAGATATTTTGTCGCCGACAGCAGACCGAACACAATCTGCAGGCCGAACAGAATCATCGCGACCGCAAAATACCAATAGGCTACTTCCTGAGACTTGTACCGCATCGTTCCCTCCGTCAAATTCGATGGCTTGCCGCTGTCGGTTTTATTGCTTTGGATTTATTTACTTCAGGGTTGCCAGATAAGCGACCAGTTGCTCGATCTGCTCAGGCGTCAAATCCTTTTCATAGGTGTTCGGCATGAACGACTGGCCGCTTGCCGAATAAGTCGGACCCGGCACGAGATGGGCATTTGGTTTCACGATGGATTCCTTGATGTATGCCGCCACATCCTTGGCAGAACCTTTGTAGTCGGGCGAGCCGACAATCTTTTCCGCGCGTGTCGCGATCCCGGCCAGCGACGGACCGGCCAGATTGACGCCCGGCGCAACCGAATGGCATGCAAAGCAGGCCGGCGGCGACGCCCGGAACAGCGTTTCACCCAATGCGATCGGATCGTCCGCAGAAGTGACCGGCGTCGCCCCAGGTGGAACCCGCTGCACATCTTTCTGAACCGATCCGGCAGGGCTGGCTTGTTGCTCCAGCGTCAGCGATGTTCCGGGAATCGATGCTCCGGTGACCAGGATCGGTCGCGGTGGCCAGCCTTGATTGTCGATCTTGCTGACCCAGTCGAGGAAGCTGATCAGATCGCTGATTTCCTTGTCGCTCAAGTCCTGTTTGGGCATCAACCGCCGATGCTTCTGCTCGTCATAGAATTTTGACGGGTCCTTCATGTAAGCGGTCAGGTAGGGGGCGCCGCGATGCTGGGTAATCTTGGTCAGGTCGGGCGCATAGTAGGCGCCTTCGCCGAACAAGGTATGGCAGTTGATGCAGTTGTATTTGTGCCATACGTCCTTGCCATTGATCACTTCGGGCGTGAGGTTCTCGGCATTGGTCAGCTTGTCGAACTGGCGGTGACTGTCCACCGTCATGCCGAGAAATACCAGAGCTGCAAGCGCGGTCGAGCCGATTGCGAAAAGTCGCGTCTGTCGTTTGTTCATGGTTTAGGTACCTTCGTGTCAAACGCCGATACCGGCCCAGTACTTGATCGATATGTAGCCTGCGTAAAAAATGGCTACCACCATAAGGAGCATCACCAGGAGGCCCACCCATTTCAAAGGTCCATGCATGAGAGCATTGCGCATTAATTTGCCCTTTCCAGTTTTTCTTGTTGAAATAGCATAGCATGATGAATGCCAGCTTGGCAGATCGACACTATCAATGCTGTATCGTCGCTCGTATTGGCATGACCGGCGTCGTGCGATCGGCCTGCAAAGTGAGCCGGGACATGATTCGCGCGACCGCGCCAGCCAATCGGTGCGGGCCGTACAACGCAACGATTGTATTAGGGTGGAAAAGGCAGCTTGAATGTAAGCAATCGAAGCGTTCCCATGGGATCGCATTTGACAATGCACAATTTACAGCCGTATTGCGTAAATCCTACCGGCAAGCCGAATCACGGGAGTCTGGTTCCGTCGGCAAAGGTCAACACTCGGGATGGCGCATGTCCACCCCGAAACGGCAATCGGTAGCTGGAGGTACGGTCAGACGGCGACCGGGGCGCGGCC
>JAKFFO010000008.1:0-2228 GCA_036675035.1 Oxalobacteraceae bacterium | reverse complement strand
ACTGGTCGGCCTTGACCGTATCGCCCGGCTTGACCAGCAGTTCGATCACTTCCACTTCCTTGAAGTCACCGATGTCCGGCACCTTGATTTCTTGAATGCTCATAGCGCAGCTCCGTTCTCACCTTCTCCCTCCGGAAGAAGGCCGGGATGAGGGCAGGTTAAATACAAAAACAAATTCCGTGTCATAAAGTCTGTTTGGCTCGACATCCGCTCGTATGTCCGGCTTGCGTACAATCTCGGAAAACCAGCTACTTCATTGCAAAGCTGAATATGCGAAACGGCGCCGACGAACTCTTGTCGAATTCGGCGCCGGCACGCACGCCGATCTCTGCAATTTCGCGCGCGCTTTCAGCTTTTTCGTACACCGCATACATTGCACCTAGCGCAAAATTCCGGCCGCTTCCGATACCCCAGAACCGATCGAAACTGAATATTTCACGGTACGAATAAACACCGAAAATGCCATAGGGATTCGCCACCAACGAGGTGATCTGCGAAGACTCATAAGGATCTTCTTCATCCTCTTTGACATTCAGAAAATATTTTTCCTTCAGAATCTGATGGACTTTCGAATATGTTTCGAAAACCTCATCCCTGCTTCCCAGCTTGCATTCTTCATCCATTTCGGTGAGCAACTTGCGCATCACCGGAAAATGCGCCGCTGTGCCGGCTAACGTAATGTAAGATTCCCCGACCTTGAAAATTTTTTCATTTGCTTCATACGCATTCGACAGGCGCGTATCGCCAAACGTAACCAGCGAATCCGATGCAATCGCGACTTCGTTGTTCTTCTTTACTACGACACAAGTGGTCATTATTGGTATCCATGAGTAGGTAGTGCAGCTCAGACTTCGCTGCCGGAAAATGGAAATGAATT
Organism: Oxalobacteraceae bacterium; assembly: GCA_036675035.1. Classification (GTDB taxonomy): domain Bacteria; phylum Pseudomonadota; class Gammaproteobacteria; order Burkholderiales; family Burkholderiaceae_D; genus MESE01. The sequence continues at coordinate 1,351 of JAKFFO010000008.1, read as the reverse complement.
TTCTCATTTTCCGTGCAGGCGCGAGGCTTGCAATCACTCAATGAATTACAGCAATGTCTTTCGCATATCGGCCAGTACCTCTGCCAGGTAAACGGTAAACCGCGCACCCATCGCGCCGTCGATCACGCGATGGTCGTATGACAGCGAAAGCGGCATCATCAGGCGCGGCATGAATTGCTTGCCATCCCAGACCGGTTTGATTTCAGATTTGGAGAGGCCGAGAATCGCCACTTCCGGTGCATTGATGATGGGTGTGAATGCGGTTCCGCCAATACCTCCCAGCGACGAAATGGTAAAGCTCGCGCCCTGCATGTCCGCCGGTTTCAGTTTTCCTTCCCGGGCCTGCGCGGACAGTTCACCCATCTCTTGCGCAATCTGCGCGATGCCTTTCTTGTCGGCGTCCTTGACAACCGGGACTACCAGGCCGTTCGGTGTATCTGCCGCGAAACCGATGTGGTAGTACTGCTTCAGAATCAGGTTTTCGCCCTTGGCATCAAGCGACGAATTAAACGCCGGGAATTTTTTCAGTGCGGCGACGCTGGCCTTGATCACGAACGCAAGCATCGTCAGCTTGATTGCGTCACCCTTGCCCGGTTTTGCCATCGCGGTATTCGACGCCTTGCGGAACTCTTCCAGCTCGGTGACATCGGCCTGATCGAACTGGGTTACATGCGGCATCATCACCCAGTTGCGATGCAGATTGGGGCCGCTGACTTTCTTGATGCGCGATAGTGGCAGCAGTTCGGTGGCACCGAACTTCGAAAAGTCCAGCGATGGCCATGGCAACAAATCCAGCCCGGCACCGCCGCCTTTCGCAGCCGCTGCACCGGGAGCGACTGCGCCGGATATCACACCCTTCACATAACCCTGAACGTCCGCCTGCGTAATGCGGCCCTTTGGACCCGACCCTTTTACCTGGAGCAGATCCACGCCCAGTTCTCGAGCGAATTTACGGATGGACGGCGATGCATGCGGCTTGCCGCCAGGCTGATCAGATATCGATGACGCCGATGAAGAAACCTCCGGCTTGCTTGCTGGCGCCGGAGCGGCCTGGGACGGTGTGGCTGATGTCTCCGCCGGTGCAGGCCGCCGTTCGGCCGCAGGCTCGGCAGCGACAGGCGCAGGCTGCACCGGCGCCGCTGCGGCGGGCTGATCAGTCGCAGCGCCTTCAGATGTTTCGAGCAGCAGGAGCAGCGATCCCTCGGCGATCTTGTCGCCCAGCTTGACCTTGAGTTCCTTGACCACGCCGGCCTGGCTCGATGGAATCTCCATGCTCGCCTTGTCCGATTCCACCGTTACCAGCGACTGGTCGGCCTTGACCGTATCGCCCGGCTTGACCAGCAGTTCGATC
>JAKFFO010000137.1:0-13881 GCA_036675035.1 Oxalobacteraceae bacterium | reverse complement strand
ACCAACGTCGATCTCACGCTTCAGTAAGGTATTTCCTATCGGGCAGGCGGCGCGGGAATTGCGCAGCCTGTCCGTAATGGAATATTCTTACGGATCGAAATACTCAAGGAAACGTGATGAAAAAATTATCGGCATTGCTGGTGCTGGGGTCCGCCGGATTTGTGCTGTCGGGATGTATCGCCGTCCCGGTCGAAGTGGTACCGGAACACCGCCATGAACATTTCTGCCCGCCCGGACAGGCGAAAAAAGGAAATTGCCGGCCGCATGACGATCGCGGCTTTTGTCCGCCGGGGCAGGCGAAAAAAGGGAACTGCTAGGGCGCTGTGATCGGGAACGATAAAGTCCGCACAATCTGGGGATTGCCGTAGTACAGTAACAAAGCCACGGGAGGAAGGCTGTACTGGCCGATAAGTTGACGACCATGTTTACTGAATGTAAGCGTTTGACGTCCGAGTCCGCCCGCTTCGATCGACCTGTCAGGTTTCATTGAACACAAGCGGCGACCCCTGTCTTCTCCACTAGCGCGACGGAAATTGCCTGAGCCGGCCGTAAGACTCCGTTGACCTCTATTGCGGGCACCTTGAGAACATAAGCGGCAGCGGGCTCAGTAAGGAAAACTGCGGATGCGAAGAACAGGTCCTTCCTCGCGTACTGCGTGTTTGGCCCTGCGAATTCAACGTTCCGTCCCTTGCCCTCGAGGATGCCGACCGCGTCCACATATTCGTGACGGCCCGGGCGCCCGTCTCGACCAAAGACGGAAACCTGGAAGCGACTGAGTCGAGCGCTGTATTCCGGACCTGTTGACGCAATCTGAAGCCGAACCTCCGGTTGAGTCAGGCGGACCGTAGTTCCTTGCGGCAGCGCCAACTGCATCGACAATACAACGCGCCCCTCGGATGGTCGCAACGCAACGGCCGCAGATAGGGAATCGGCCAGCGGAACCCTGACCTTGCCCCACGGGATGAAACCGCAAACCGTTCCGGTTTGCGCATATTTGAGGTCGGTCGGGAGGTAGTAACGCTCTGTCGATACTGCGCAACCGCCGATTATCCCAACCACAAGTGCCAGAGCTATCGTTCGCATGAGATCTAACGAAATTTCGCCGGCACCGGTTTGCTGCCGATATTCCCGACCTGCCATTGATGCAGCAGGACCAGAAGCGGCAGCCCTACCGAAACCGCGACCGCAAAAACAACATGGGATCTGCACAGGCCACCCTGGATTTCGCGACTCTTTCCGAACGAATAGCTCAATGCAATGAGCGTGACGAACGCGAGTGCTGAGGCAGTGACTGCCATGGCCATCAGTACTGTATTGGCTGATGCTGGCCACGGATCATCGCCGAAGACGAAGATCCAAAGAACACCGGCGCCCACTGCCACAACAGCGACCGCGGCCAACAGGGCAAGCATGGCGCTCGGCAGCAGGAACAGCAGAGGATAGGAGTAGCGGGCCTTCATGTGCGATGTCCTTGCGGTGCCGACCAACGCTGAGATGATCGGCGCGTAGCGGCCGGGTCGATCGAGGTGTTATGTGCAGTAGTTAGTGCCATGGACACCTTTCTGAACTATGTCGCATCTACATCAATTGTCTAACGTGTTGAAACCTGCATGTCTTTACTCTTTGCGACTCAAGAAATTTCCACCCCAAAACGACCTCATCAATGGCACGTACTTTTACGACATAATTGCAATTATCAGATCTGAGACTAACAAGTTCATACGATTCTTTATCGATGTACTTTTTACGGAAATGCCACTCTAAGGGATAAGGGCTTTTGGGCATAGGTTTTCCAACCATTTGATCCAGTACTGGCTCCATATCCTCATAAGACACCATTGAGCCACACCCGACAAGCACTATGGAGACCAAGATTGCGGCATTGAGTCTAAGCATGGGAATCAGCATTGCTCTTTTAAGAAACCATCAGTCGCTCATATCCTGGAACATAACTAAATTTACCCAGCATGGGTCTGTCCTTGTAACCAGGTGCGTGCCAGATAACCTGGCACGACCCATTCGCTAGAAGCCGCGTGCATTCTTGTTTCCCTGTCATATGCGGTGTTTATGTACAGTATTAACAAAACCATAAAAATCAGCAAGCCGATTCTACAGTCGCCTTTCCTGTTAGATCAACTGCGCGAAAGTATTGGGTATAAACACTATGGTTTGCGCGCTGAACGGGCTTATGTGTGCCGGGCACGCCGGTTCATCCGCTGCCATGGCGCAAGGCGCCCCAAAGATATGGCAGACAAGGAAGTCGGAGCGTTTCGCTCCATGCGGGCCAATGAGCGCCAGATGGCACCGATATCTGGACAGTTCAGGCGCTGCTTGGCGATAGCGATGTGCGCGCCGCCATGATTTACAGTCATGTATTGAAGATGGCGGCCGGATTCACACCCGGTCCGTTGGATGCACTGCACCCGGGCGCGAAAGAATAAACCTGGTTAGCGTGAAACGATGCCATGCATGTCCGCTTGGGAGATCAGGCTTGAATGACCACTTTTGGGCAAAGGCAGCTTTGGTCCCACGGCTTTGTTACTGCGCCACTTCCCTCTCAGGTTTGTGAAGACTCTATTACTTAAGTCAAAAAGCCTACCGATTTTATTGCGACCTTACCGACATAAATACTTCCAATCAGCTGGCACTCACGAAGGCGGTCCGCTGAAATGCCGGTACAAGCCCTGTCTTTTATCAAGCGCAGGATCGTCCACGGCATCGTATTCCGGGCTGTGCTCGACTTCGTCTCGGGTAAGGTTCACGACCACTTGCTGCTCCGCCCAATCAATGCGGTCGATACGCTGCGGTGAAACCATCACATGCTTTCCCGGCCACCAGTTGCGCGGGTCGATGACGATCAGCTCGATCGACCAGTTTTCTTCATTGAACAGAAAGTCCTCGACATGGCCGATCGCATCGTCGGTGGCCCGGATGCGATATCCGGTCACTTCCTTGCAGCTGCGCAGGTGAGGATTTTCATCCGGCTGCGGCTCGTGATGCCGTTCCATGTCGCGGCGCGCATCCGCGTTCTGCATGCCCTGTGCCGCCATCGCTTCCGGGAACGCGGTGGCGCCCCAGACGAACGGGCCGGTCCAGTAATACGGATAGCCGTAATGGTCGTTCAGGTCCGCTTCATGCTGGCGCGACACCGGTTTGTCGGTATCGACGTCGGGACTGTTCTCGATCTGTTGCCGGGTGAGGGCAAGATGCAGCGTTTTATTCCTCCAGTCGATCTTGCGTACCGAGATCGGCGAGATCAGTACCTGGCGGCCGCTGAGCCAGCGCCCGGTGTCGATCACAAGATATCTGATCGTCCAATTTGCGTCGTCGAAATAAACGCTGTCGATCGTGCCCAGATCGCCGTCGGTCGCGGCGATCGAAAATTCGGTCATTTGATTTACGCTATGCAGCATGGCACACTTCTTCTATCAATGAAATCGTTTCCGGCTCACGGCGGAGGCAATCCGAAGCGGCGATAAATTTCGTTTTGCGGTTCGATCGGCGGCGGAAACGCGGGATCGTATTCCGGGCTCTGCTCGACTTCCTTCCGGCTGATGTTGACGACAATCTGCTTTTCTTCCCAGCTCACGCGCTCGATCCGCTGCGGCGGAATCAGCACATCCTTTTCCGGCCAGCGATGGTCGGTGTTGACCACGATCAGCTGGATCGACCAGCTTCTGTCGTCGAACAGGAAATCCTCTACCCGGCCGCTCATGTCGTCGGTCGCATGGACCTTGTAACCCGCAAGTTCGTTGTTGCTGCGCAGATGAGGATCGTCCTGGTCGTGTTCCTTGTCGATGCGCGCACCGGTCTCAACGTCGCCGCCATGGTCGGACGACCGGTCCGCCAAGTTGGTCGGATACGAGGTATATCCCCACACGTAGGGACCGGCCCAGTAATACGGATAGCCATAATGATCGTAAAGCGCGGATTCATGCTGGCGCGACACCGGCTTTGCCGAATCGATTCCGGGGCTGTCTTCTATTTCCTGCTTGGTCAGGTCGACCCGCAGCACTTCATCGGCCCAATCGCTGCCGCGCAACGAAATTGGCGAAATCAAGACCTTGCGCCCGCTGATCCAGCCGCCGGTGTCGACCACCAGATAACGGATGGTCCAGTGCCGGTCATCGAAATAGATATCGTCGATGGTTCCCAATTCGCCATCGGTAGCCGCAATCGCGAGTCCGCGCAGTTCTTTAACACTATGCAACATGATTCGCTCCTCCCGAAACAAGGTGGGCCATGGGTGTGCCGATAAGGATGCAAGATGCAGGCCCATAACTTTTTCCAGCTCACAACCAGCGGCATCCGTTGCGCGCGGTCACCTTTGCAGTTACCTCGCTTCGATACCGGTATTGAGTACGACTTGCAGTTATTACCTTTGTTCTGTAAATCCTGCCAGTTCGGGTACATCTGCACCACCACCTCGTTGACCTCGCAATTTTTCCCATAGCGCCCATGCCGTTATCCGGGCTTTGGCACATAGCTTGCACCGGTTCGGCTTTTACCAATAAGGCGAAGGGAACTGTCATGGCTGCGACAGTGGGCGATTTTTTGCTGCAACGGCTTGCGGCATGGGGAGTGCACCGGATTTTCGGTTACCCCGGCGATGGCATCAACGGCATCATGGGCGCATTCGGGCGCACCGACGATGTCGAATTCATTCAGGCAAGACATGAAGAGCTGGCAGCTTTCATGGCATGTGCCCATGCGAAATTTACCGGCGAAGTCGGCGTCTGTCTGGCCACATCGGGTCCCGGTGCGATCCATCTGCTGAACGGCCTGTACGACGCGAAGCTCGATCATCAACCGGTGGTGGCGATCATCGGCCAGCAAAAGCGCGCCGCAATGGGTGGTGACTATCAACAGGAAGTCGATCTGATTTCGCTGTTCAAGGATGTCGCGCATGAATATGTCCATATGGCGACCACACCGGCGCAAGTGCGGCATCTGGTGGACCGCGCAGTGCGCATTGCACGCGACCAACGTACGGTAACTTGCATTATCTTTCCGAACGACGTGCAGGAACTGGACGCGGTCGAAGTGCCGCCGCGCGAACACGGGACCGTGCACAGCGGCATCGGCTATACCGCGCGTCCGACCGTTCCCGGTCAGGCCGACGTGGTGCATGCGGCCGAAGTGCTCAATGCCGGCAGCAAGGTTGCGATGCTGGTGGGTGCCGGCGCATTGCATGCGACCGATGAAATCATCGAAGTCGCGAACCTGCTCGGTGCCGGCGTCGCCAAAGCGCTACTTGGCAAGGCTGCGGTGCCGGATGACCTGCCGTTCGTCACCGGATCGATCGGATTGCTCGGCACCAAGCCCAGCTGGGACATGATGACCGATTGCGACACCTTGCTGATGGTCGGCTCGTCATTTCCGTATTCCGAGTTTCTGCCGAAGGAAGGCCAGGCACGCGGCGTGCAGATCGATATCGACGGACGCATGCTGAATCTGCGCTACCCGATGGAGGTCGGCCTGATCGGCGACAGCAAGGCCACCTTGCGCGAACTGATTCCGCATCTTAACGCCAAGCAGGACCGCGGCTGGCGCGACCAGATCGAGCAGAATGTCTCGCGCTGGTGGAGCGTGCTCGAAGACCGCGCGATGAACGACGCGAAGCCGATCAATCCGCAGCGGGTGTTCTGGGAACTGTCGCCACGCCTGCCGGACAACTGCATCCTGACCTGCGATTCCGGGTCGGCGGCCAACTGGTACGCCCGTGACCTGAAAATACGGCGCGGCATGATGGGCTCGCTGTCCGGCGGCCTGGCCACCATGGGCCCCGCGGTGCCGTACGCGATTGCCGCAAAGTATGCGCATCCGGATCGCCCCGTGATTGCGATGGTCGGCGACGGCGCGATGCAGATGAACGGCATCAATGGGCTGGTCACGATCGCGAAAGTATGGCGCGAATGGATCAATCCGCGGCTGACGATCATGGTGCTGAACAACGGCGACCTGAACCAGGTTACGTGGGAGCAGCGCGTGATGTCGGGCGATCCGAAGTTCGAAGCGTCGCAAAATGTGCCGGATTTTCCGTATGCCGGTTATGCGGACCTGCTCGGACTGCGCGGTATCCGCGTGAACCGGCCGGAAGAGATCGGCCCGGCATGGGAGCGCGCGCTGTCGTCCGATGTGCCGACCGTGATCGAAATGATCACCGATCCGGACGTGCCGCCGTTGCCGCCGCATATCACCACCCAGCAGGCCAAAGCCTATCTGTCGGCGCTGCTGCACGGCGACACCGATTCGATCGGCATCATCAAGGCATCGGCCAAGGAATGGTGGGACGGCATGTTCCCATCGAACAGAAAATGATGTGCCATGGTGCCAACCCGATCGCAAGCAGCAATTGAACGCATCAGTGCCGAGGCTTACCGGATTCCTACCGACGGCCCGGAAGCCGACGGTACGCTTGCATGGGATTCGACCACGCTGGTGCTGGTGCATATCGAAGCCGGCGGCGCGCGCGGCATCGGCTACTGTTATGCGGACAGCGCGACTGCAACGCTGATCCGCGACAAGCTGGCCGCACTGCTGATCGCGCATGACGCGCTTGCAATCAATGCACGCTGGCGCGACATGGTGAATGCGATCCGCAATCTGGGGCGCCCCGGCATCTGCTCGATGGCGATCTCCGCAGTGGACACGGCGCTATGGGACTTGAAAGCAAAACTGCTCGATACGCCGCTGGCCGCACTGCTCGGCATGGCCCGCCCGTCGATTCCGGTGTACGGCAGCGGCGGTTTTACCAATTATTCGATCGAGCAATTGCAGCAGCAGATGCACGGCTGGATGCAGGACGGCATGAAGCGCGTGAAGATGAAGGTCGGTCGCGACGCCGGCGCCGATATCCGGCGCGTGCATGCGGCACGCGACGCGATCGGCAATGCCGCCGAACTGTTCGTCGACGCAAACGGCGCCTATCAGCGCAAGCAGGCATTGGAATTTGCCGCGAACGTGGCCGACCGCGGCGTGACCTGGTTCGAGGAACCGGTATCGTCGGATGACTTGTCCGGATTGCGCATGCTGCGCGACCGGGCACCGGCCGGAATCGCAATCTCTGCCGGCGAATACGGCTACGACCTGCCCTACTTTCGCCGCATGCTGGAAGCGCAGGCGGTCGACATATTGCAGGCCGATGCCACCCGGTGCGGCGGCATCACCGGTTTCCTCGGCGTTGCCGCACTATGCGAAGCGTTCGCGATCCCGCTTTCCAGCCATTGCGCGCCGAGCTTGCATATACCTTTGTGCTGCGCCGCGCGGCCGGTCGTTCATCTCGAATATTTTCACGACCATGCGCGCATCGAGCACATGCTGTTCGACGGCGCGCTCAAACCTGGCGACGGCCGCCTCGCACCGGACATGACGCGGCCAGGACTCGGCATCGAATTCAAGGAGCAGGACGCACAATGCTACAGAATCTAGTCGACACCCGCTCTACCGCACCGCCGCTTGCCGCCGATTTCGGCGACATGGAGCGGCTCGCGTCCGAGCTGCGGGCTGCGATCCGGGGCGAGGTGCGGTTCGATGACGGCAGCCGCGCGCTGTATGCGACCGATGCGTCGAACTACCGGCAAGTGCCGATCGGCGTGGTGATTCCGCGCACCGTCGAAGACGTGATCGAAACAGTGCGCCTGTGTTACCGCTATGGTGCGCCGGTGCTGTCGCGCGGCGGCGGCACCAGCCTGTGCGGCCAATGCTGCAACGTGGCCGTGGTGCTGGATTTTTCCAAGTACCTGAACCAGGTCATATCGATCGATGCCGAAAGCAAGACCGCCAGGGTGCAACCGGGCGTGGTGCTGGACGACCTGCGCGATGCAGCCAACAAGCTGGGGCTCACGTTCGCCGCCGATCCGGCCACGCACAACCACAACACGCTGGGCGGCATGATCGGCAACAATTCGTGCGGCCCCCATTCGGTACGAGGCGGCGAAACCGTGCGCAACGTCATCGAGCTGGACGTGCTGACCTATGACGGTGTACGGATGACGGTCGGTGCCGACATCGGCCATCCGGCGCCGGCACAGCAGCGCGATTCCAAGGACCGGCGCGCGGCAATCCATGCACAGCTGCGCGACCTGTCCGAACGCTACGCCGACCAGATCCGCCGCCACTTCCCGCAAATCCCGCGCCGGGTATCCGGCTACAACCTGCACGCGCTATTGCCGGAAAGCGGTTTCAACCTGGCGCAGGCACTGGTCGGCTCGGAAGGCACCTGCGTGGTGGTGCTCGAAGCGAAAGTGCGCCTGCTCGACAATCCGTCGCACCGCGTGCTGGCAGTGCTCGGTTACAAGGATGTGTACGAAGCCGGCGATCATGTACCGCAAGTGATGCGCTTCAATCCGATTGCGCTGGAAGGTGTCGACGATCGCCTGGTCGCCGACATGAAGGCGATCAGCATGCACCCGAAAAAAATCGAACTGTTGCCCGAAGGCGGCGGATGGCTGCTGGTCGAGTTCGGCGCAGACAGCATCGATGAAGCGACGCAACAGGCGCAGCGGATGATGGATGCACTGAAGCAGGAACAGAATGCGCCATCGATGAAGCTGTTCGACGATCCCGCAGAGCAGGAGAAAATCTGGAAAGTCCGTGAATCGGGCCTCGGCGCCACCGCGCATGTGCCGAACCAGCCGATCACCTGGGAAGGCTGGGAAGATTCTGCGGTACCGCCGGAGAAGCTGGGCGAATATCTGCGCAAGTTGCGCGCGCTGTTCGACAAGTACGAATACGGCTGCGACCTGTACGGCCACTTCGGCCAGGGTTGCGTGCATACGCGCATCGATTTCGATCTCGAAACCGCGGCGGGTATCGCAAAATACAAGCGGTTTCTGTACGAGGCAACGCACCTGGTGGTCGGCATGGGCGGATCGATTTCGGGCGAGCATGGCGACGGCCAGTCCAAGGCCGAACTGTTGCCGATCATGTTCGGCGACGAAGTGATGCAGGCGTTCCGCGAATTCAAGGGCATCTGGGACCCGCACTGGAAAATGAATCCCGGCAAGGTGGTCGGTGCTTACAAGGTCGATGAAAACCTGCGCCTCGGCGCCGATTACGACCCGCCGGAAGTAAAGGTGCATTTCCACTATACGAAGGACAATGGAAATTTTCCGCGCGCGATGCTGCGCTGTGTCGGCGTTGGCGAATGCCGCAAGAAAAGCGGCACCATGTGCCCCAGCTACATGGCGACCGGCGAAGAAATGCATTCGACGCGCGGACGCGCGCGGCTGCTGTTCGAGATGCTGCAGGGTGACGTGGTCAAGGACGGCTGGAAAAGCGAGGCGGTGCATGAAGCGCTCGACTTGTGCCTGTCATGCAAAGGCTGCAAGGGGGAATGCCCGGTCAGCGTCGACATGGCGACCTACAAGGCCGAATTCATGTCGCATTATTACGAAGGCCGCATGCGCCCTCTTAACGCCTATGCATTCGGGTTGATCGATCGCTGGGCGAAACTGGCGTCGTACGCACCGGGTATTGCCAATTTCTTTAGCCAGAAACAACCGTTCGCCGGACTGGCCAAGAAGCTGGCCAGCGTTGCGCCGCAGCGGCGCATTACTCCATTTGCCGAACAGTCATTCAGTGCCTGGTTCAGGCAGCGGCACACCCCACGGTCACGCGGCAGCAAGGTCATCCTGTGGCCCGACACGTTCAACAACTATTTCAATCCCGACATAGCCAAGGCGGCAGTCGATGTACTGGAACATGGCGGCTTCGATGTTTGCATACCGAAGGGACATCTCTGCTGCGGCAGGCCGCTGTATGAATTCGGCATGGTGCAACGGGCAAAAAGCTATCTGGAAAACGTGATGGCGTCGCTGGCTGACGAGATCCGTTCCGGCACGCCGATCGTCGGACTGGAGCCGGCGTGCGTGTCGGTGTTCCGGGAAGAACTGCCTAATCTGTTTCCGCACAGTGAGCAGGCGATGCGCCTGCGCGAACAGGTGTTCATGCTGAGCGAATTCGTGGAAAAGAACCAGCACAGGTTTCAGTTTCCGTCGCTGGATCGGCGCGCAACGGTGCACGCGCACTGCCATCACAAGTCGGTACTCGACATGAGCCCCGAAGAAGCAGTGATGGAAAGGCTCGGGCTCGATTTCGATGTGCTGGAATCCGGTTGTTGCGGCATGGCCGGATCATTCGGGTTCGAGAAGGAAAAGTATGAGGTATCGATTGCGTGCGGAGAGCGCGTGTTGTTGCCGGCGGTACGTGAAGCCTCGCCGGACACGCTGATCATCGCAGATGGCTTCAGTTGCCGGGAACAGATTCTGCAAACAACCGAGCGCACACCGCTGCACCTGGCGCAGGTATTGCAGATGGCATTGAATGCGCGGCCCGGGAAGGCATTTTCCGCGCAGGAAAAATGAATCTCAACTTTTTTACAGGAGGGCAAATTTTGGAAACGAAACAATTTCTTTTACCGGCGCTGCTAGGCGCAATGCTGATTGCCGGATGCGGCACCACCGGGACACAGCACTCTCCACGTGCGTCGAGCAGTGACAGCTCCGCCGGCAGCAGCACGGCAGCCAGCCAGGCGTCCGGCAGCGGCGCGCAAACTGCCGCCGTACCGGCACCGGTTGTTCCGGTCCTGGTATTGGTGCCGCAGCAAATCAATGCCGATCCGGGACTGTACAACGGTTGCTGGGCGCGCCTGGTGGATAACCAGGAGACACCCAGACAGAGCGATCAGCTGACCGTTGTGGGCAAGATGCATATGCCATCCTTGCAAACGGCCTCCGGGGTCAATTGGAAAGGCAAGGCCGACGGCCTGATCACCGGCCCCAATGCGCTGGTGACCGCTTTTGGCGAAGAACAGTACAAGGGGCCTGGCGTGGTGTTGAAGCCGGGCCAGGTAATACGGGATGCGCGCAAAGAGCTGGGATTTGTCAGTACGATCGAGTCGCTGAAAGTAAATTGCACTGCTTAAGTCGGCACCCGCGCGAAGGATTTTAATCTGCGCCGCCCTTCAACGGTTTTCAGGTCCGGCGGCGCATCGGCCAAGGAGACGAGATGCAATCGATCGGAAAAAAAAGATGGGCGATTGCCGAGGGTTATATCCCTCCGGCAAGTACCGGTACAAGCCGCGAGTTCGTCAGCCACGAAACAGCCTGCATCCTGAACGCGGGCGACCGCGATGCGAACATCCATATCACGGTTTTCTTCAAGGACCGGAAACCCGCGGGGCCGTATCGGGTCACGGTCGGCGCGCAGCGTACGCTCCATCTGCGCTTCAACGATTTGGACGATCCGGAACCGATTCCACTCGGCACCGACTACGCCAGCGTGATCGAATCCGATGTACCGGTCGTCGTGCAGCACACGCGGCTTGATTCGCGGCAAGCGGAATTGGGATTGCTGTCGACGATTGCTTACGGCAGCGATTAATGAAGCAGGCCCGAAGCAGGCCCCCACCGGGTCGAACCCGGTATTTTTCAACCAGCCTTCCAACGGAGATAATCATGAATCTGAAATCCAGACGTTTGATCCTGCCGGCGTTGCTGAGTACGCTGCTGGCGTCCGCCTATACCATCTCATCGGCGCAGAACACATCGAGCTCGCCCGATACCAATGCCACGACCCAGAACTCCGGCAGCAGCGGAACATCGGGCAGCAGCGGCACCGGCTCCGCCGGCGCAAGTTCCAGCGACGGTACGGTACACGGCAGAGGTTTGCCGGGTGGTCCGCGACCGTACAACATGGACCTCGGCAAACCCGGTGAAAGTGCTGTTCCCGACAATAGCGGCACGTCCGCCTCCGGCTCAAGCGCCGCATCAGGCACCGCCTCCGACAGCACTTCAGGCACGAGCGCCAGCGGTTCCGGCGGATCGTCCAGCGACACCACTTCATCCGGCTTGCCGATCCCGGCAACCAGCGGATCGCCCGATGACACTACGTCCAGCGGGCTGCGGATTCCGTCAACCAGCGGCACATCAGGCGCATCGGATGCGTCCGGCGCCAGCGGCAGCAGCAGCTCCGATTCATCCTCCGGCGGCACCACTTCCAGCGGGCTTCCGATCCCGCCGACCAATGACACCTCCGGCACGTCGGGTGCGTCCGGCAGCGCCGGTAGTTCCACCGATGGGAGCTCCGGCACAAGCGGCAGCGACTCCGCCGGAACCAGCAGCGGCGCCAGCGCCGGCGGCACGACCACCATACCGGTACCGGTGACGATTCCCGTCACGGTGCTGGTGCCGGTTCAGGTGCGTGACGATCCGAAGCTGGCTAACGGCTGTTGGGTAAGGCTGATGGCCGATGCAGGCTCAAGCAGCTCCAGCGGTGCAAGCGGTGCGGGTGGGTCCAGTGATTCTTCAGCCAGCGGTAGCGCAGGAAGCAGCGGCGCTGCGGAAGCCGCCAGCTCCGCCGCCGACAGTTCCAAATCCACCGGAAGTTCGGGCAGCAGTACAAGTTCCGCCGACGCAGGCAGCGCCAGCAGCGGGGCAAGCGCAAATTCCGGCTCCGGCGCAAGCAGCAGCGCAATGGCAGCGAATGAGCTGACCGTGGCCGGCGAACTGAACCTGGCGACGCTGGATACCCCTTCCGGCGTCAACTGGGCGCGCAAGACTGACAGCCTGGCCGTCGGCCCGAATGCGACAGTGACCGTGTATGCCGAAAAAAATTTCAAGGGAAGTTCCGCCACGCTCAAACCCGGACAGAAAATCAGCGACGTACGCAAGGAACTGGGCATGGTGCAGTCGATCGATTCGCTGAAAGTCGCCTGCTCGACGTAACGATGGAGCGCTGCCCGCGGACAATGTCTTTGGGCAGCGGAAAACAATGGGTAATGTTTCCAGATGATCATGGCAACATATTGCGCCGGCGAGTACGGGTCATTCAACTTCAACTCATCGCGGTCACATCGTCGGCGTCTAGTCATCGGCGGTCAGCACACGGGATTTGGAAAGCATCGGATCGGTGCATGCGCCGTTTTTCGGTCTCGGCACGGCAAATATATCGTTTACTCGGCTGCATAAAATGCATGGCCTGACGCGGATATTCGCCTTACTGCTGGCTTTCGGAACGGTCCGCCAGCGGCGGTGTCAAAAAAAGAAGCCCCGAAACGATTACAAAAAAGACACGACAAGATTGGTTCTTGAATTTCCGGATTGTGCCCTCATTTCTTTTGTTCAAAGCAATATTTACCAGGACTTAACGTGACCAGCCAATCAACCGAGAAAGTCGATATTTCACGCATTTTCATTCATTCCGCGGACGGTTCTGCATCGAGCGCGCGGGTGAGTTCAATGGAAGCAGCCAATTCGGTGCTGAAAAACTGGGCTCACGACCAGTCCGGCACCTTGCCTGCAGAATGCGAAGTCGAGATCGTGTTCGAGGATGGCTTGCGGTACTGCGGTCATTACCGGCTGGAAGAACAGGAAAAAGGCGTTTCGCTGAGCCGTCATGTGCGGCGACGCCTGGCCGCGATGACCAAGACGCCATCGGTCAAGAAAGTCGGCCACCCCGCCAACGACTCGATCGTCTGCCCGAAGGAAAAAGACCCGGTCAAATGCGCGACGGCGCTGCTTGCCTATTACAACATTTAGGCATTCTTGAAGTGCGCACGGCCGCAAACCGGGATCGTCGGGAGAATGGAGTGCTGTCGCAATAACAAGTGTCGAACAGGAAATCAGGAAAGAAGCGATGAGCCTCACGCTTACTTCATCGGCGTTTGAAGCCGGCGGTACCATCCCGGTGATCCACACTTGCGACGGGGGCGACGTCTCGCCGCCATTATCCTGGTCCGGTGCGCCAGGCGGCACGAAGAGCCTGGCGCTGATTGTCGAAGACCCCGACGCCCCCGATCCTGCTGCTCCTCAAAGAACTTTTACCCACTGGGTGCTCTATAACATTCCGGCCGGCGCAACCGCCCTGCCGCAAGGAGCC
>JAKFFO010000183.1:0-13916 GCA_036675035.1 Oxalobacteraceae bacterium | reverse complement strand
GATGGCGCGTGACATGCTGGGTGGCAACGGGATCAGTGATGAGTTTGGCGTGATCCGGCACATGGTGAACCTGGAGGTGGTCAATACCTATGAGGGTACGCATGATGTGCATGCGCTGATCCTCGGGCGCGAGCAGACCGGGATTGCGGCGTTCGCTAATTGATGCAACGAAAATTCGCAACAATAGCGATTCGCTGTCCGATTGAAATACCGGATCAACAGGCAGCGAATGAAATCAGATCAGATTTTTCAGGACATCGGCCGAACCGAACGCGGCACGCGACAAGCGGTCGTTCACGCCTTGCCAGTCGCTGCTTTCGGGAAGCGATTCAATCAGGATGATGTCGGCATCGACCGCATCCAGCTTGCGCAACGCGGCATACAGGCCGTGGGCGAAACCATCCGGCGTCGCAGGCAGCCTTAGTGCCGCATGTGCATGCTGCAAGACTAATGTAGGGAGTGATGAGCAATACATCAACGCGAAGCATCGACCTGCGTTGACAATCTGCTGTGATAACTCGGGTAGTCGATCGGGATTGGCCAGAGCTACCGGTGTCCGCGGCGCATAGTGGGAATCAAGCGCGCCGGAAACACGCGGAGCTGCGGTATCAGGGCTGCGCGGCAAGATACCGATAATTTCAGCAATCCTCGCTGCGCCGATCTGTCCCGGCCGCAGCAATACCGGACCATGGGTATTCATCCGCGACAGATCCAGAATGGTCGATTCGATCCCGACCTGGCTTTGCCCGCCATCCAGGATGCATTCGACCGGATTGCCGGGCTCTGATCCAAATTCGTCGCGTACATGCTGTGCTGTGGTTGGGCTGACGTGGCCGAACTTGTTTGCCGAAGGCGCAGCAACGCCACCTTTCCCCGCCTTGAATTCACGCAGCAATGCTTGCGCAACCGGATGCGACGGACAGCGCAAGCCGATCGAATCCTGTCCTCCCGAAACGGCAGCGGGAATATGCTTAGCGCGCTTCAAGATCAGCGTAAGCGGTCCGGGCCAGAACGCATCGATCAACTGACGTGCCTCCGGCGCAATCGCTTCGGCCCAGTAACCGACATCTGCGCCGGGCGGCAAGTGCGCAATCACCGGATGGTTTGACGGACGTCCTTTCGCGGCATAGATTCGGGCAATCGCCGATGGATTTTCAGCGTCGGCGCCCAGGCCATACACAGTCTCGGTTGGAAATGCGACCAGGCGCCCTGCTTCCAACGCGCGTGCGGCATGTCGAATCGCTGGCCAATCCAGCGTCAGCTCGTTTTGCATTTCGAAATTCTTTTACCGATGACTCACCGGTTGATGCCGAGGAGCTCGCAGGCGGCATTCAGATTTGCCTGGGCCTGCGCCAGCGTCGGTGCCACAAAAGTAATATGCCCCATTTTTCGTCCACGACGCGGCTCGTCCTTGCCGTACAAATGCAGGTTTGCACCTGTCAGTGCCAACACCCGGTCCCATGCCGGTTCACGCGGTTGTGGCGTATCGCCATCGAACCACAAATCGCCAAGGATGTTGAGCATCGCCGCCGGCGAATGCTGTCGGACATCGCCGAGCGGCAACCGGGCCATCGCCCTTACCTGCTGCGCAAACTGGCTGGTGATGCACGCATCAATCGTATAGTGCCCGCTATTGTGCGGGCGCGGCGCCATTTCATTGACGACCAGTGAACCGTCCTTCAGTACGAAGAATTCGATGCACAGCACACCGACGTAACGAAGCTGGTCAATAATCGCCAGCGCCGCTGCCTGCGCCTTGGCGGCGCAATCCGGTGTGATGTTGGGACTGGGTACGGTGGTAGTAAACAGGATACCGTCACGATGCACATTCTCCGCGATCGGATAAACCACCGACTGTCCATCAGCGCCACGTGCGGCCAGGACTGAAATCTCGTAGGCGAGAGGCAGCATTTTCTCCAGTACGCAGGCGACACCGTTCATCCCTGCGAACGCGGCGCGGACTTCATCGCGAGTCCGAACCCTTACCTGGCCTTTGCCGTCATAACCCATGCGGACGGTTTTCAGTATTCCCGGCAACAGTGAGTCTGGAACCGAGTCGATATCGGCGGCCGATGCAATCACCTGATGCGGTGCGGGGAATACGCCGGATCTGGATGCGCACTCGGTAAAGAAATTCTTTTCCCTGAGGCGATCCTGCGCAATCGATACGCACGCTGCCGCCGGCGAAACAAAGGTTCGTTCCGATAAGAACTCCATGCTTTGTGCCGGCACATTCTCAAACTCGGTCGTCACCGCCATGCACTGTTCTGCAAGTTCGACCAGCGTTGCGGCATCGGCATAGTCGGCGCAAAGCAAATGATCGGCTGCATGGCCTGCCGGACAGTCACGCACCGGCTCCAGTACCGCGACCTTGTAACCCATTTTTTGTGCGGCATGTACAAACATGCGGCCCAGCTGGCCGCCGCCCATGACGCCGAGCCAGGTTGCCGGTGATGCGCAAGGAGTAATGGAAGAAGTGGTATCGGTCATGCGGGTAAAGTCATTGCAAGCGCAGTCTCGGTTTGCCTGGCGCGGAAATTTTGCAGCTTTTCCGCCAATGCGTCATCGGTTGCGGCCAGGATTGCGATTGCGGTCAGCGCCGCGTTCGCCGCACCGGCTTCACCGATCGCAAACGTTGCGACCGGTATGCCTTTGGGCATCTGCACAATCGACAAGAGAGAATCTTCACCGCGCAAATATTTCGACGGAACCGGCACACCGAGCACAGGCACAATGGTTTTCGCAGCCAGCATGCCCGGCAGGTGAGCGGCGCCGCCGGCACCGGCGACGATCGCGCGCAATCCCCGTTGCCGTGCCGATTCCGCATAAGAAAACATCTGGTCAGGCATGCGGTGCGCCGATATCACTTGCGCCTCATGAGCGATACCAAATTCCTTCAGAATCGCGACAGCGTGCTGCATCACTTCCCAGTCCGACGAGGATCCCATCACCACGCCGACCAGAGGCGTGTTCGCAGGCGATTTTGCAGTCATGTCACTCCTTCAGGGTTGCGCCTGTCAGACGCATCAATGCTTCGCGGTATTTTGCGCCGGTCTTTTCAATGACGTCGGCAGGCAATGCCGGCGCCGGCGCAGTTTTGTTCCAGTCGGTCAGCGTTTCCAGATAGTCGCGCACGAACTGCTTGTCGAACGATGGCGGCGACATGCCGGGCGCATACGAATCAGCGGGCCAGAATCGCGAGGAATCCGCAGTCAGTACTTCATCCATCAGGTGCAATGTTCCCTGGTCATCGAGGCCAAACTCGAACTTGGTATCAGCAATGATGATGCCGCGTGTGGCTGCGAAATCCGCAGCCGTCCGGTACAGGCGGATGCTGATGTCGCGCATCTTCGCAGCCAGTTCCTTGCCGATACGATTTTCCATTTCGGCAAAGCTGATGTTTTCGTCGTGTTCGCCAAGGTCTGCTTTCGCAGCAGGCGTAAAAATCGGATCGGCCAGCTTGTCGGCCTGACGCAGTCCGGGCGGCAATTCAACGCCACAGATTGCACCGCTCGCCTGGTAATCCTTCCAGCCGGACCCGATGATGTATCCGCGCACCACCGCCTCCACCATGATCGGCTTCAATCGCTTGGCGACCACTGCGCGACCGCGCACCTGCGCTATTTCGCTTTCGTGAACCACGCTTTCGGGCGGAATACCGGTCAGATGGTTAGGCACGATTCCTTCCAGCTTGGCAAACCAGAAATCGGACATCTGGTTCAATACCAAACCTTTGCCCGGAATCGGCTCGCTCATGACGACATCGAATGCCGACAGGCGATCGGTGGTCACGATCAGGATCTTGTCGTCGCCGACCGCGTAATTGTCACGCACCTTGCCGCGCCCAAGCAGCGGCAACGAGGTAATGGTGGACTGGTAAAGACTGTTCATAAGCGATGCTCTAAAAAATCAAGACCGGCCGATGCTGGCGCACCGCCGGTCGTTCGGTTGTTTGCCTGGCAGAAGTTTACTGCACAATCTGCGACAGCTCACCTTTTTTGTACCGTTCCGCCATCTTTTCGAGCGGTATCGGCTTGATTTTCGCTGCCTGACCTTCGCAGCCAAAAGCGATGAAACGCGATTTGCAGATTTTCTTGGCTGCTTCGCGCGCCGGTTTCAGATAATCGCGCGGATCGAACTTGGATGGATTTTCAGCAAGGTAGCGGCGGATCGCACCGGTCATTGCCAAACGAATATCGGTATCGATATTGATCTTGCGTACGCCATGCTTGATGCCTTGCTGGATTTCCTCGACCGGTACGCCATAGGTTTCCTTCATGTCGCCGCCGAACTCGCGGATTTCAGCCAGCAACTCCTGCGGCACTGACGATGAACCGTGCATGACCAGATGCGTGTTCGGAATCCGTGCGTGGATTTCCTTGATGCGTTCGATGGCAAGAATATCGCCGGTCGGTTTGCGCGAAAATTTATACGCACCGTGCGATGTGCCGATTGCAATCGCGAGTGCATCGCATTGGGTCAGATGGACGAAATCCGCTGCCTGGGCTACATCGGTCAGCAATTGTTCACGCGTCATGGTGCCGTCCGCACCATGGCCATCTTCCTTGTCGCCCTTCATGGTCTCGAGCGAACCGAGCACGCCCAGTTCCGCTTCCACCGTCACGCCGATCGAATGCGAAAACTCGACTACCTTGCGCGATACGTCGACGTTATATTCATAGCTGGCGACCGACTTGCCGTCTTCCATCAGCGAACCGTCCATCATCACCGATGTAAACCCGGACTTGATCGCAGCCATGCAGACTGCCGGTGATTGGCCGTGATCCTGATGCATGACGACAGGAATATGCGGATAGGCTTCGACCGCGGCTTCGATCAGATGGCGCAGGAAAGCTTCGCCGGCATATTTGCGTGCGCCGGCGGAAGCCTGCATGATCACCGGCGCGCCGGCTTCGTCGGCCGCCTGCATGATTGCAGTGACTTGTTCCAGATTGTTGACGTTGAACGCCGGCAGGCCATAGCCGTTTTCAGCGGCATGGTCCAGTAATTGACGCATGGATACGAGAGGCATGATGATTCTCCAAAACAATGAAATTAGTGGTCGCCGATCTTCATGATCTTGAGCGCGTTGGTGCCGCCGACTTGTCCCATCGGCTCACCCCAGGTAAGGACAATCATGTCATCTTTCTTCACGACACCTTTGGCCAATAACAAATCCTGCGCCTCTTTCAGTACGGCTTCGCGATCGGTGGAGTGCGCCAGTTCGAACGTACTCACGTTGCGATACAGGGACGCCTTGCGTTGCGTGGCAACACTGGGCGTCATTGCAAAAATCGGTATGTCGATGTTATGGCGGCTCATCCACAAGGCCGTTGAACCGGATTCCGTCAATGCAACGATGGCTTTCACGCGCAAGTGATAGGCAGTAAACAACGCACCATACGCAATCGATTGATCGATGCGGGTAAAAGTGACATTCAGGAAATCGGCATCCAGCTTGAAATCTTCCGATGTCTCCGCTTCGACGCAGATCGCCGCCATCGTTTCGACCGTCTCGACCGGATATTTCCCGGAAGCGGTCTCAGCCGAAGTCATCACCGCATCGGTACCATCCAGCACGGCATTGGCCACATCGGATACTTCGGCGCGCGTCGGCACCGCATTGACGATCATCGACTCCATCATCTGGGTCGCGGTGATCGTCAGTTTATTGGAAGCGCGCGCCATCCTGATCATGCGTTTCTGCAATGCCGGAACGGCTGCATTGCCGACTTCCACCGCCAGATCGCCGCGCGCAACCATGATCCCGTCCGATGCGTCCAGGATATTCTGTAATGCAGGAATTGCCTCGGCACGCTCGATCTTGGCGATCATTTGCGGTTTATGCTGATAGGCGTCGCCGGCGATGTTGGCGAGCTGTCTGGCCATCATCATGTCGGTTGCGCTTTTAGGAAACGACACTGCCACATAATCGGCCTGGAAACTCATCGCGGTCTTGATGTCTTCCATGTCCTTGGCAGTCAATGCAGGCGCCGACAATCCGCCGCCCAGGCGATTGATGCCTTTATTGTTCGACAGTTCACCGCCGATCTTGACCGTCGTATGGATTTGACTGCCGATCACCTTATCGGTGACCAGCACGATCAGGCCATCATTCAACAGCAGTACGTCGCCGACCTTCAGATCGCGCGGCAGTTCCTTATAGTCGAGACCGACCTGCTCCTGATTGCCCAATTCGCATGCAGCATCGAGAATGAACTTCGCGCCATTGGCCAACTGAATTTTTCCGTGCTCGAATTTTCCGATCCTGATTTTCGGACCCTGCAGATCGGCCATGATCGCCACTTCCCGGCCGCATGATGCCGCCACCTGACGCACCAGATTGGCACGATCGATATGATCCTGCGCCTTTCCGTGCGAAAAATTAAGCCGCACCACATCAACGCCGGCACGGATCATCCGCGTCAGCGTATCGATATCGCTCGACGCCGGTCCGATTGTGGCAACGATCTTGGTAGCTCTTGGCATAACAATCCTTTGGAAATCTTCGGGAAAATCACAATCCGGTGTCGACGGGTGCTGCCTTCCTTACCGCGCGCATCTCATTGCGATTCTTACCGTACTCTCACTGAACTTTACTGTTTCCGTTGCAGCAGAATGTCGACCGCCGGCAGGGTTTTTCCTTCCAGGAATTCCAGAAATGCACCGCCGCCAGTCGATATGTAGCCGATCCGGTCGGCGATGCCGTACTTCGCAATTGCGGCCAGCGTATCGCCACCGCCGGCGATTGAAAACGCCTTGGAATCCGCAATCGCCATTGCCAGCGTCTTCGTTCCGTTTCCGAACCGGTCGAACTCGAACACCCCTACCGGCCCGTTCCACACCACCGTGCCTGCCTGAGCGAGCTGATCGGCCAGCATTGACGCCGTTTTCGGACCGATATCGAGAATCATGTCATCGCCAGCCACATCCCTGACGTCCTTGACGGTCGCAGCGGCCGTGGGCGAAAACTCTTTTGCACAAACCACGTCGACCGGGATCGGCACCGATGCGCCGCGCGCCGCCATCATGTCGATAATCTCTTTTGCGTCTTTGACCAATTCAGCCTCCGCCAGCGATTTGCCGATTTTCAGGCCGGACGCCAGCATGAAGGTATTGGCGATACCGCCGCCGACAATCAGGTTATCGACCTTGTCGGCAAGGGTTTTCAGGATGCTCAGCTTGGTCGATACCTTGGAACCCGCCACGATGGCCACCAGAGGCCGTGCCGGCTGCCCGAGAGCCTTGCCGAGCGCGTCGAGTTCCGCAGCCAGCAAAGGTCCGGCGCAGGCGACCGGCGCGAACTTCGCAATCCCATGCGTCGTCGCTTCGGCGCGGTGTGCAGTGCCGAACGCATCGTTCACATACACGTCGCAAAGTTTCGCCATTTTCTGCGCCAGCTCGTCGCTGTTTTTTTTCTCGCCCTTGTTGACGCGGCAGTTTTCCAGCAAGACCACTTGCCCCGGGCTGACCTCGACACCGTCAACCCAGTTTTGCTTCAGCTCGACCGGGCAGCCCAATAACTCGGACAGGCGCTTCGCGACCGGCGCGAGAGTATCTTCCGGCTTGAATTCGCCCTCGGTCGGACGCCCGAGGTGGGAAGTGACCATCACCGCAGCACCAGCTTCGAGGGCCTGTTGAATCGCCGGTACCGATGCCCGGATACGGGTGTCTTCTGTAATGTTGCCGGAGTCGTCCTGCGGCACGTTGAGATCGGCACGGATAAAAACGCGTTTGCCTTTCAGTTTGCCTTGGGAGATGAGATCGCTCAGTCGATTGAATTGCATGGTTCCTAGCAGCTTCAGGAATTGGGAAAACGCTATTTTACCGTACCGCATCATCCCGAAAAACCGTTTTTATGCGACCCAAGTCAAACGGAACGCTTTTCGTCGGGGCCGATGTTTTATCCGGTTGGTGCTGACAGAGAGTCGCGAGCCGCGAATCTTGAATTCACGAGAAAAATACGGATGGATTGGCCGATCTAAACCTGAGGGTCGATGAATGGGAATTGCACAAACATCAACAGATTCGAATATTTAAGCGCCGTTGGACCGGCGGGGAAGTTTCCAGCATGCGCGAATCCGTTAAAATCGAGGTTTTGCAACAATTTGGAGAATTCAAGATGTCGATGGCTGATCGCGACGGCAAGATTTGGAAGGACGGCAAGCTGGTCGATTGGCGCGATGCCACAATTCATGTCCTGACCCATTCACTGCATTATGGAATGGCAGTATTCGAGGGAGTGCGCGCCTACAAGACTTCGCAGGGCACGGCTATTTTTCGCTTGAAAGAGCACACACAGCGCCTATTCAACTCGGCCAAGATCTTTCAGATGGACATTCCGTTTGACATGGAAACCATCATGGCTGCCCAGCGTCAGGTGGTTCGCGAAAACAAGCTCGAATCGTGCTATCTGCGCCCGCTGGTATGGATCGGCTCGGAAAAGCTGGGTGTGTCCGCCAAGGGCAATACCATCCATACAGCAATCGCCGCCTGGCCTTGGGGCGCCTATCTGGGTGAAGAAGGACTGGCCAAAGGGATCCGCGTCAAGACATCATCGTTTACCCGGCACCATGTGAATGTATCGATGGTGCGTGCGAAAGCGTCCGGTTACTACATCAATTCGATTCTGGCCAATCAGGAAGCGCTGACCGACGGCTACGACGAAGCGTTGCTGCTCGACACCGATGGCTACGTATCAGAAGGTGCCGGCGAGAACGTGTTCATTGTCAAGAACGGCACCATCTTTACGCCCGATTTGGCTTCCTGTCTCGACGGCATTACCCGCGATTCGGTATTGACCATGGCGCGCGATCTCGGCATCGAAGTAAAGGAAAAGCGAATTACCCGCGACGAAATGTACTGCTGCGATGAGGCGTTTTTTACCGGCACGGCGGCTGAAATCACGCCGATTCGCGAGCTGGACAATCGCCAGATTGGCACCGGAAAACGAGGTCCGATCACTGAAAAACTGCAGTCATTATTCTTTGATGTCGTCGCAGGCAAAGCACCGCAATATCAGCACTGGCTCACCCTGGTGTAACAAGAACAAGATCTGGAGCGTTCGATGAATGGAAGTGAAAAAATAGAAGTGACCCCGGTGGAACTGGATGATGCAAGCTATCAATCAGTTTTTTGCCCAAATCCGAAAATGCCGATATGGTCTTCTCATCCGCGCGTTTTTCTGGATTTCCAGAAAAATGGCGAGGCAAAATGCCCGTATTGCGGGACAGTATACAAACTGAAGGCAGGCAGTGTACTAAATGGGCACTGAACCCAATGTTGATTTGACGCGATGAATTATCCTGCGCCTCGCTGGCTGCCGGGCGGGCATTTGCAAACTATTTATCCTGCGAAATGCATAGTCAAACCACGCGTTGCGTACCGGCGCGAACGCTGGAATGCGCCAGACGGTGATTTCATCGATATCGATTTCGTCGATGGCGCGCCAGGTACGCCACTCCTCGTCCTGTTTCATGGCCTGGAAGGATCTTCGGATAGCCATTATGCGCGTTCCCTAATGTCGCATATTGCCGCGCTTGGCTGGTCCGGCGCCGTGCCGCATTTTCGCGGCTGTTCGGGTGAACAGAATCATGCGCCACGCTTCTATCACTCCGGCGACGCGGAGGAAATAGACTGGATATTGCACCGCTTTGCCGCGAACCGCAAACATGGTCAAACTCGAAAACTGTACGCAGTCGGCGTCTCTTTGGGCGGCAATGCGTTATTGCGCTGGCTGGGTGAGGCACAGCATCAAGCCGATATCGTCGACGCAGCATGCGCAATCTCGGCACCGCTTGATCTGGCTAGTGGCGGGCGCGCTTTATCGCGCGGCATCAATATGGTTTACACAAAAGCATTCCTGCGCACGTTGAAACCGAAATGCCTCAAGAAACTCAGTCAGTTTCCCGGCTTGTTTGCGCGAGAAACAATGATGCAAGCTCGCAATCTGTACGAATTCGACAATATCGTTACCGCGCCGCTGCATGGTTATCGCAATACCGATGACTACTGGGACCGGGCCAGTGCAAAGCACGTGCTTCACGACATCACGGTACCGACGCTGGTGTTGAATGCGCAGAACGATCCATTTCTGCCGGCACAACACTTGCCGGCCGCCGCTTCGCCCCGCGTCACATTAGAATATCCGTCAGAAGGTGGCCATGTCGGTTTTGCGGTCGGATCGTTTCCGGGTTCGACTGCCTGGCTGCCTGAGCGCATCATCAAGTTCCTTGAGGGTGATCATCATCAAACGAATGCATCACGCTTGCGGGTAGCATGATAAAAATTGACTTCATAAATGCTGCGGGATGCTGACATGGACGACATCGTCAAACAAGCAATGGCGAAATGGCCGAATGTTCCCCATTGCTATGGTTGGCTGGCGCTGGACGCACGAGGAAACTGGCGTATGCGCGACGAACAAGCGCAGGTGCAAGGGCTGTCAGGTGACAAGATCGCCAACGCAACGCTATTGGGATTTATCAATCGCAATTACACTCATGATGACGCCGGCCGCTGGTATTTTCAGAATGGCCCGCAGCGCGTTTATATCGACCTCGAAGCCACTCCCTACATCGCGCATACTGACCCAGTGCACGGGTTTGTATTGCATACCGGGGAACGACTTTCGACAATCGACGCGGCCTGGCTAACTGAATCGGGCAGGTTGGTACTGAAAAGCGCCGGCAAAATCGCGATGCTGGACGATCGAGACATGGTGCAATGCCTGTCGCAGTTGCACATGAACGGAAATGCGATTCGTGACGACCAGTTGCTGGAGTGGCTGGCTGACGCGTCGCCTGATGCTCAGCCGCTGACATTGTGTTTGCAGGATCGCGAGATACCGCTGCACCGTATTACGAACGATGCTCTCACCGAACGCTTTCACTTCATGACGCAACCGCGATCGGACGCATCATCGATCGATGCCGGAAATAGTTAGCGCTCGTTTCATAACAGCTTGAGTTTCACTAACGGCTTTTCTGCTCGTCCTGCATTTCTTGCCGATAGCGCGCCTTGAACTCGCGTTCGCGCGCATCGATCATCGCCTGATCGTAAAACGACGCATCCGGCGCACGGCGCGCAATCATCAACTGGTCGATCGCCGCCGGCAAACTGCCTGACATCGCATAAGATTCTGCCAGCGCCATGTGCTGAAGTGCCTGCTTGCCTTGCGCCGCGTACGCTTTCGCCAATTTTCCATGCAATTGCTGCTCATGCCGGTACAACTGCGCCTGGTCGCGCAGGAAGCTAATCGCAGCCTCGAAGCGCGACGCCGCCAGGAGCGCATCCGCATACTGATGCGCGATACTGCGCGATAGCGGGAATAGTGCAAGGGCCGCTTCAGCATCCTTGACCGCGTCGCTCGCGTTGTCCGACGCCAGTTTGATATCGAGCGCGAGACCGGTCAGCACCGAAGACTTCGACAAATCGCGCGAACTTTGCGCGACATTACGCGCTTCCTGCAACAACGATTGCGCCTTGTCGAAAGCGCCCTGTTTGTACGCAATCAGCGCGAGTCCATATTTGGCTGCGATCGTCTGGATTCGGTTTTTCTGCTGTAATTGGCTATCGAATACAGCCGTTGCATTATTCCAACCCTGATTCGATCCGTCTTGCAACACCCGCATGCGCGCACGAATCAAATGAAAATCCAGACTGTCCACTCGCTGCCTGTAACGCTGATCGCGAGTACGCGCCTGAATATCGGCAATGCGCTCGGTCGTCATCGGGTGCGAGCGCAAATATGGCGGTGCGCTATCCGAATGAGTCCGACTGGCGGTCTGCAGTCTGCCGAAAAAAGCGACCATCCCTGACGAATCGAAACCGCCGTCCTGCAAAATCTGCAAACCTACGCGATCCGCCTCGCGCTCTGCATCACGGCTGAAATCAAGCTGCCGCTGTATCGCAAGACCCTGCCCACCCATCATGATCGCCGCCGCGGCATCCGGACTGGAACGAGCCGCCAACGCGCCCAGCACCATCGACGCCAACGGAATCAACGCATCCTGCCGCTGATTGCCCAGCATGCGCGCAATATGCCGTTGCGACACATGCCCGATCTCATGCGCCATCACCGACGCCAGCTCCGACTCGCTCTGCGCCGCAAGCATCAGGCCGGAATGAACGCCGATGAATCCACCCGGCAGCGCGAACGCATTCAAGGACGGATCACGTACCGCGAAAAAGAAAAAATCATAGGCGGCTTCACCACGCACGTCGGGCCGCGCCGAGATCAGGCTCGCGCCAAAGTTGTTCAGATATTCGAGGGTAGGAGCATCGTCCAGATAATCGTGATCACGGCGAATATCGCGCATGATCTGTTCGCCTAGTTTCCGCTCCATTAGGGGGGAGAGTTCTGAGCGCTCGGTGTCGCCCAGGCTGGGCAGTCTATTCTCAGAACGCGGTGTTGACGGGAATCCAACAACAAGAAGGAATAATATGGCTGTCATCGCGAGCCTGAGCGTATCAAATTGCAATTTCAAAGCAAAACGCAGCAATCGACCGCGAATGCGTCTGCACAACAAATTCCATTTCAAGAAAGCAGTTTTTTGCTCCACAGTGCTATGATTCATTGAACTCATTTCGCAGCTTACAAATACCGAAGAAGGACAAGCGCGCGAGGAAGGCAACATAGAGAACGGCTAAATAACATTTGGTCCGCCAGCGTCATAACGAAATGAAGTGTTAGGTGAAGCGCTTAAACGCATTGAGCTAATTGATTAACGTTTAAGTTCTCCGCCTTCGCTCTAGCATCTTAGATTGCATCTTTGCAGCGATCCACCATTTGTACGTGCAATTTGTTCAATGTTCCGCAAGTATTTGATCGGCCGGATTTATTTCTATAACAACTGCCATCGTCAATAAATCCCTTATGCCTTCCAACGAATAATAATGCCGGCGATCGCTCCTTTACTCGCAAGTGCGACGTCATGCCCTTCCATAAACGGCGCCGTTACCATACGGCACAAAATTTCAGGCGACCGATTGCTGCATCAACATTCTCGAATTGGAATTGGGATTTCATTAAAAAGAAAGTAAGGATGACAGGAAAATATATGGCTCGCAGCCACTTATCAAATCAGCGAGTGTTAAACGTCATTGGTGCATTCATTATCGCGCTTTTGGTTTGCCTTCTCTACATACCCTTTCTGAAAAATGGAATCGTCTTTGACGATAATAATCTTTTCACGAATCTTGCAATTTACGATTTTGCTACTCCATTCAACTTGCGTCCACGCACCTTTCCATATTTTACGCTCGGCTTCATCGAAATACAGACGCGAAGTATAGAAGTGCATCGACTCATCAGCTTGATAGTTCACGTTCTTAACGCATGGATGCTTTACGCATTACTAGGGGCGCTGCTGCGTCAAGTCACGAAAACTTCGACACCTAGCACCCTCAACGACTCCCAGCGCACGTTGCGCTCGACCACTCTCGCATTTATTGGAGCGAGTTGGTTCGCTATCAACCCAGTTGCAGTGTATGGCGCCGGATATCTCGCGCAGCGGACCATTCTGTTTGCGACACTGTTCTCTTTACTATCGATGTGGTTTTATCGTCGCGCGCTTGAGAAAGACCGCACAACTGACGTAATCACCGCAGCGGTTTTTTATTCAGCCGCTGTCTTATCAAAAGAACATGCAATCATGGTCTGCTTGGCTACCGTTGGCATGACTATCCTATATTCAGGAGGGAGCCTTCGGTTGAGCGCCAAGCGTGCCGGTCTATATTTAGCGCTTTGCCTACCCGCTGCAATCATTGCCATAACTGAAAAAGCGAATGTGATAGGTAGCAGCTACGAACCGCATGCAGTGGACCTATTTTCCAAATTGAGTGGAATTGCGCTTCTCGGTTATCCAGTGGGTCAATGGCTCGTCAGCATTGTAATGCAGGGAACTTTATTTTTT
>JAKFFO010000084.1:0-2281 GCA_036675035.1 Oxalobacteraceae bacterium | reverse complement strand
ACCAGCCGGTCGCCCTGGGCAAGCTTGGCGCGCTGACGCATCCCGGTGGAATAGGTATCCACCGTTCGATAACGCTCCTGGCCCATGCCCACCAGATCGAGTGGTATGTCGTGGCGCACGGCCGTAAAGATGTCGATACCAAGCCGGCGTCCACGACTTGCCAGATTATTGACGATCACCAAGCCGCGCTCGATGTGACCATTGTAGGCAACGCCTGCAGGCGCCATCACACCATGCTCGATCACACGTGTCGGCGTGCGGCCGTTATTCCACATCAATTGGTTAAATGCAGTCACATGCACCAGCAATATATTCGGATCATCCACCGGGTGCGGCATATCCGTCGGGTGTTCGCGCGGAGTATCATGTTCAAGATAAATTTTCGGCAGCGTGCGCTGCTCAGGAGTCAGCCATTCATACTGGTCCTTCAGATACTGGTCGTCATCCTGAAACAATATGCAGTCGAATTCATGTCTGCGCACCTCATCCACCGGCATGTCGAAGACATTGTCACCCCACGGCATATGCCCGCAGCGCCCGCCATAGCCGGCAAGGCGGCTGGGCTTGGACAACACATAGAATTCATGAGGCACCTGGGTCAGGTAATACAGATAGCTGCCATGTGTATGCCAGGTGAGTATTTTCAGACGGCGCATAGTCGTTTGGCTCCCGGAGCGGTTTACAGAAAAGCCACACGAAAGCGCCAGGCGCCTACCACGCGCCAGTACACTGCCAGAGGCGGTATCAGCATGGAAGTCAGCAGCATCTCGGCAACATGCGTCCAGGTTCTCGTGGTGCCTTTCAAGCGCTTGACGCACAGCCAGATCGTCATCAACAACCATACTGCGCCGGCAGCAGCGGCAAGTGCACCCTGCCCGGCGATCAGGGCAAACACACTCACCAAAAGCGCTGCCACGACCTGGTAATAATCCCAGCGCGGTGTCGCCCGTATTTTTTGCCGATAGCGCAGCGGATGTTTTTTATATAAGAGCGCATCGAACAGAATTTTCTTTTGCTGCGAAATACTGACGCCCCACGGCGCTGGCCTGACCGGATGGATCACCACTGCCTCGGGCACATGACGGATGCTTGCGCCCATATCCAGCAGGCGAAAATAAAAATCGCTGTCCTCACGCCAGGCAAAGCGGAAAAGTTCATCAAAACCATCTACGGCCAGCAACACATCCTTACGGCACATGCAATTCGCGGTAACGAATTCTGCCGTCTCCAAATGTTGGGCATCGCGCTCGTAATCCGTCGGCGTGCCAGACAACGGCATTTCGATACGCCCCCATATCGCATCAATACCATCGCAATCCGGCCCGAACCCCAGCAAGCCATTTTTTAACCACTGCGCAGTCGGCACCGTGTCGTCATCGGTAAATGCAATCATGTCGGCGCGCGCCGCGTGCCAGCCACGATTGCGTGCCGCAGCCGGCCCATGACGACCGTGATTGGGAAGATAGATAATATCGAGCCGGCGCTGCTCCATGCGGGTGGACCATGTTGTGACGATATCTCTGGTAGCGGTGCTTGGCGCATCGTCGACTACGATGATTTCATAACGAAAAAGATCGAACTCCTGGGAAACCAGGCTGGCCAGACAACGGTTCAGTAAATCGGCGCGCCCGCAGGTAGGCACTACGACAGAAATCTGCAGCGAAGAATCGATGCATGACCTTGTTTCGCCATCTACTTTCCCAGTACAAAATGGTTGAACTGGCCCGCCGGGTGTGCCGCTATCGAACGGCGTTTCATTCTCCCTGCTATCCAGGCTTGGCTCATCATGGGTACTTGGCAGCTTGGCATTTGCTTCGGGATATGATGAATAGGTGTCTTTCATATGTGGCCATAAATTTTTTATTGGTGATTAATTTCCGGGCATCACAAACAACTCAGTTCCATGCAAATTCTGTTCCACTGTCTAAGCAATTCCGTTTGAGTATCACGAGCGTATTGTTTCCCTGGTTCTTTCCTTTTCACTTTGTTGTTGCAAAAACCAAAGACGCGCGTACAACCCGGATTGCTGCAACAGCATGGTGTGGGTGCCGCGTTCAACGATCCGCCCTTTTTCCAATACGATGATTTCATCGGCACGCACAATAGTTGACAAGCGGTGGGCAATGATGAGCGTCGTGCGATTCTCGGAAATGCGATCGAGTTCTTGCTGAATCGCATGTTCTGCATGTGAATCGAGGGCCGATGTCGCCTCGTCAAATATCAATATTTTTGGATTTTTCAACACCGCGCGCGCGACTGCGATGCGTTGCTTTTCGCCGCC
>JAKFFO010000179.1:0-2288 GCA_036675035.1 Oxalobacteraceae bacterium | reverse complement strand
TCCGCGGATCATTCCGCGGATCCCTCATTGGCAGTTTTGAAACCCGATTCCCGGGAACGGCTCCGAAGACGAAAGCTCCTCGTTTTGTTACGGTCCCGAATGTTTTCCCGAATCCCTTTTGAAAACTGAAGAACCAGAGCCGGAGGAACTGCCGGTAGATCCAAATCCAGCTATGACCGCTGCAAACAGCAATCGGTTGAAGTTGATCCAGATTGTTTAGCGCCTCTCGCGCATAACAAACCGTAGTGGGCCGGACGCCCACGCAATCAAGCCACTCAATTCCGAGTGGCTTTTTTTATGGAAAACGCTATGACGAACATTCAAGCATTGCGCGAGAAGATTGCAACCCTCGCTAAAAACGCCAACCATCTGCTGGCCGAAAAAGGCGATCAAGCCTGGAGCAAGGAAGATCAAGCCAAGTTTGACGGCTTCGCCAATGAAATTGAACTGGCTAAAGGCCAAATCGCCGCTGCTGAAAAAATGCGCGAAATGGAAGCTGATAGCTTCTTCAATGCTGCTCCAGCAAAGAAAGAAGAAGGCGTCACCATTGATGCGCTGACCGCTGTTGCCCTGTATATGCGCTTCGGCAATAACGTCAATGCAGAGCAGTTGACCGCAATTCGCAACGCCATGTCCACCACGACCACGACCGAAGGCGGCTACACCGTACCGTCCGAAATCGCCGCAATGGTGATCGACAAGCTGAAAGCATTCGGCGGCATGCGCGAAGTATCCAGCGTCATGACTACCAATGGCGGTAACGCGATGAACTGGCCGACTTCGGACGGCACCGCAGACGTTGGCGCAATCGTTGGCCAAAACACAGCAGTCAGTGGCGCAGATATCACTTTCGGCACCATTGCGCTGCCGGTGTTCTATTACACCTCCAACAAGATCGCCCTGCCGCTGGAACTGATCCAAGACAGCGCCATTGACGTTGTTGCATATGTGATTGACCGCCTGGCAACCCGCATTGCGCGCATTCAAAACACGCACTTCACCACTGGCGCGGGTACAACCCTGCCTGACGGTGTGATTCCGAAGGCATCGACCGGCAAAACCGGCACAACCGGCCAGACTCTGACTGTCATTTATGACGATCTGGTTGATCTGAAACATTCGGTCAATCGCGCTTATCGCTCCGGTGCTAAGTTCATGATGAATGACCTGTCTGTGGCGATTGTGTCGAAGCTGAAGGATACGACTGGCCGTCCAATCTGGACTCCAAGCGTTATTGACGGCGCTCCTGACACTCTGTTGGGCTTCCCTGTTGCAATCAATGATGACGTGGCAGTGATGGCCGCTAACGCGAAATCAATCGCGTTTGGCGACTTCAGCAAGTACACCATCCGCGATGTGGCCAACACCACCAGCATCCGTCGCTTCGATGACTCGGCATTTGCACTGAGCAACCAAGTCGGCTTCTGCGGCTGGACTCGTTCGGGCGGCAACCTGCTGGATACATCGGCAGTCAAGGTGTACGTCAACTCGGCAACCTAAGTAACAAGCGGAGGGCTTCGGCTCTCCGCTTTTCATTGGAGCCACGAATGGCAACGAAAAAAGAATTTAAGTCCGAAACAGTCGAGGCATCCGTATTGCGCGACTGCTCATTCGGCAATGCTGGCGATGTTGTTGAGTTGAGCGCAGAACAAGCGGAACTCGGCGCAACGCACGGCATGTTGGATATGCATCCTGAAGCAGTCAAGCAATCCAAGAAATCAAAAGGTAAATAATCATGGCAACTGGCTACGCAACCACGCTGCGCAACGCGCAACTCGACGCAATCACGACCTTTGCCGGTTCGGGCGCGAAGCTGCGGATCTATGACGGCACACGGCCCGCAACTGGCGGCACAGCAACGACTTTGCTTGCCGAATTCACGCTTGGCTCACCGTTTGCTGGCGCTGCTGCTTCCGGTTCGCTATCGGTCACACTGCCATCGGACACCACAGGCGTTGCAGCAAGCACGGCAACATGGTTCCGCATCGTCAAAGCAGATGGCACTACGCACGTTCTGGACGGTTCGGCTGGCACTTCTGGCACTGATCTTGTGCTGAATACAGCGGCAATCAGCGTTGGCGTCACGGTTGCTGTCACCGCGTTCACGATTGCACGCGGTAACGCTTAATGGCTTCTCCGGTCGCAGATTCCTACAGCGTCGCTTCTGGCGCTTCGGTCTATGCTGGCCGGTATGCCGTGATCCCGCCGTCATTTGATAGCGTCGGCATCAATTCGGAAGATTCCGCGGTGCCAGATGGCGACAATATCGGCGATGTGCTGGTGGTGGA
>JAKFFO010000058.1:0-13976 GCA_036675035.1 Oxalobacteraceae bacterium | reverse complement strand
ACCACGACTTCGTTCGTAAGCGACCTGCTGGCATGGCTGCACGCGACGGCGCCGGGCGCGCGATTGTGTTCTGATTCGCGCAGCATTTCCGAGGGTGATGTGTTTATTGCCTATCCCGGTGACATTGCGGATGGCAGGACATATATCAAGCATGCGATCGAGCAGGGCGCGCGCGCGGTCGTGTACGACGAAGCCGGCGGTTTCGGCTGGCAGCCGTCATGGCATGTTCCGCATTGCGCGGTAGCGGAATTGAAAAAAAATGCCGGGCGAATTGCCAGTGCGTACTATGGCAACCCGGATGCCGGCATGTTTACCGTTGCGGTCACCGGGACCAATGGCAAGACTTCATGCAGCCAGTGGCTGGGTCATACGCTCTCCGCGCTTGGCGACTCGACTGCGGTGATCGGCACGTTGGGTATCGGATTGTTTACGTCCGGGGAGGCCGGTTCGTTCAAGACTACGGGCTACACGACGCCCGATGCAATCCTGTTGCAACGCGAGTTGGCGGAATGCCGCGATGCCGGTGCAAAAGCTGTCGCAATCGAGGCGTCGTCGATTGGCCTGGACCAGGGGCGGCTGAGCGGCATGCATTTCGACGCCGCATTGTTTACCAACTTCACGCGCGACCACCTCGATTATCACCGCGATATGGCGGCGTATGAAGCGGCCAAAACCATGTTGTTCGACTGGAACGGATTGCGGCACGCGATCATCAACCTTGACGATGCGATGGGCTTGCGCCTGGTTCGGCGTCTGCAACAGTCTGAGTCGCCCTTGTCTATCATCGGTTACACGCTGGCCGGCAACGAAATTGATGGTGTGGCGGGTCTGCGTGCATCCGATGTTCGCGCCAGCCATGGTGGCACGGTATTCCACGTCGAATCGCGATTCGGTTCGGCACAGGTAAAAACACGATTGGTGGGCCAGTTCAATGTCAGCAATGTGCTGGGAGTGCTGGGTGTGCTGTTGGCGAAGGGCGTTGCATGGCAATCCGCGATCGATGCAATTGAAGCCTTGAGCGCGGTGCCGGGCCGCATGCAGCAACTTGGCGGGCAGGACAATCCACTGGTGGTAATCGATTATGCGCACACACCGGACGCGTTGGAAAAGACGCTGGGCGCGTTGCGCCCGGTTGCAGTCCAGCGAGGCGGAAAGCTCTGGTGCGTGTTTGGCTGCGGCGGCAACCGCGATTCCGGCAAGCGCGCCGAAATGGGTGCCGTGGCTGCGACGGCGGATCAGGTGATCGTGACCAGTGATAATCCGCGCAACGAGGATGCGGGCGAGATCATTGCGCAGATCGTGAAAGGTTTGAATTTGGCCCAGGTGCCACCATCGCGGATGAACGTGATTGAAGATCGTGCCGCGGCAATTTTGTGGACCGTCAGGCAGTCGGCCAGACCGGATGTGATTTTGATTGCCGGTAAAGGACACGAGGACTACCAGGAAATCAAAGGAAAAAAGCTTCCATTTCTGGACGCGGATCATGCTGCATTGGCACTTGCGGCAAGAGCGACGATGAAGGGCGTCGGATAATGAAATCAACGTTAAGCAATTTGAGACCGCACTTGTCACGCGCCGTACAGACGGCGCGTACGTCCTTTGACGGCGTCTCGACCAACAGCCAGACTGCATTACCCGGAAACCTGTTCGTCGCATTGCG
The DNA here is from genome assembly GCA_036675035.1 of Oxalobacteraceae bacterium. Lineage (GTDB taxonomy): Bacteria > Pseudomonadota > Gammaproteobacteria > Burkholderiales > Burkholderiaceae_D > MESE01. Next base: position 12,316 of record JAKFFO010000058.1, on the reverse strand, counting down.
CGGCGAGCGTTTCGACGCACATGCGTTTCTTCCGGACGTGGTCAAGAAAGGTGTGGCCGCAGTGGTCGTGGAGCGCTTGCCCGACGGCTTGCAGATACCGGCGCTGATTGTGCCGGATACCCGGGTGGCGCTCGCTGAGATCGCGCGCTTCTGGCGCCAGCAGTTTGCATTGCCTGTCATCGGTGTGACCGGTAGCAACGGCAAGACGACTGTGAAGGAAATGATCGCATCGATCCTGGAAGCGGAATTCGGCAAGGATCGCTATCTTGCTACTCGCGGGAATCTGAATAACGACATCGGTGTGCCGCTGACGGTGCTGCGTACCGATACGGCTCATCGTGCCGCGGTAATCGAACTGGGCATGAATCACCCGGGCGAGATTGCTCAGCTGGCCGCGATCGCGCAGCCGACGGTTGGCTTGGTGAACAACGCTCAGCGCGAGCACCAGGAATTCATGGAAAGCGTCGAAGCGGTGGCCAAGGAAAATGGTGCGGTAATCAGTGCGCTGCCAAAAAACGGAATTGCGGTTTATCCGGCAGACGATGCGTTCGCACCGTTGTGGCGCAGCTTCGCCAAAGCGGCAGGCCGGCGCAAGACATTGACCTTCGGCCTATCCCCCGATGCCAACGTCACCTGCACTTATCAGCCGAATGACTTCGGCAGCGATCTATTGATCAAGGTCGGACAGAAAGAATTCCCGGTACGCCTGTCTGCGGCCGGTGTGCACAATGTCCGCAATGCATTGGCAGCGGTGGCATGCACGCTGGCCATCGGCATTCATCGCAATTCAATTGTGCTGGGACTTGAGATGTTCGCGCCGGTCAGCGGGCGCTTGCAGCGGAAAATCGCCCGCAATGGCGCGCCCGTGATCGACGATACCTACAATGCCAACCCGGATTCGGTACGCGCGGCGATCGACGTGCTGATGCAGGCGCCGTCACCGCGCATATTGGTGCTGGGCGACATGGGCGAAGTCGGCAATGAAGGCCGCCAGTTTCATGTCGAGATCGGCGCCTATGCGCGCGGTCGCGGCATTGAACACTTGTTTACTCTCGGAGATCTTGCAAAAAACGCCAACGATGCGTTCGGCACCCGTGCGCGGCATTTCAGTGACATGGATTCTCTGGTCAAGGCTGTCGATGCAATACATACCCCCAAGACAACGATTCTGGTCAAGGGGTCGCGCTTCATGAAAATGGAGCGACTGGTTCAACACCTTGTCGGTGAACAAGCACAGGAGTCACACTGATATGCTGCTCTGGCTGGCACAATATTTTCAGGAAGAGATCGGCCCGCTGCGGGTCTTCAACTTCATCACGTTCCGGGCGGTGTTCGCCACCATGACGGCGCTGTTTATCGGATTGTTTGCCGGACCGGCCGTGATCCGCATGCTGACAAGACTGAAGGTCGGGCAGGCGGTAAGGACCGACGGGCCGCAAACGCATCTGATCAAATCGGGCACCCCGACAATGGGCGGGGCCCTGATTCTGCTTGCGATCGGCATCGCGACGTTGCTGTGGTCGGACTGGAGCAATCGCTTTATCTGGCCGGTCCTTATTGTGACCCTGGGTTTCGGCGCGATCGGTTGGTTCGATGATTATCGGAAGGTTGTATATAAAGATCCGAAAGGCATGCCGTCCAAAGAGAAATATTTTTGGCAATCGCTGATCGGCATCTCGGCCGCGTTATACCTGGCGTTTTCCGTTTCGGCTCCGACCAATACCGAGGTTTTGAATCTGCTGTACGAATGGGTCCGATCGGGTTTCAGAATGGACCTGCCGCCGAAGGCAGACTTGATCGTGCCGTTCTTCAAGACCGTCAGCTATCCGCTCGGCGTCTGGGGTTTCATTGCCTTGACTTATTTCGTGATCGTCGGCACCAGCAACGCGGTAAATCTGACCGACGGGCTGGATGGATTGGCGATCATGCCAACCGTGATGGTCGGCACTGCGCTGGGGCTGTTCGCCTACCTGACCGGAAACGCAATCTATTCCAAGTATCTGCTTATTCCGCATATTCCCGGTGCAGGCGAGCTCATCATATTCTGTGGCGCGATGGCCGGGGCAGGATTGGCGTTCCTCTGGTTCAATGCCCATCCCGCCCAAGTGTTCATGGGCGACGTCGGCGCACTGGCACTGGGTGGCGCACTGGGCACGATCGCAGTCATTGTTCGTCAGGAGATCGTGCTGTTCATCATGGGCGGCGTGTTCGTCGTGGAGACCCTTTCCGTGATGCTGCAGGTTGCCTATTTCAAGTACACAAAAATGCGCTTCGGGACCGGGCGGCGGGTACTGTTGATGGCGCCGCTGCATCATCACTATGAACAAAAAGGCTGGAAGGAAACGCAGGTCGTGGTGCGGTTCTGGATCATCACGATGATGCTGGTGTTGTTCGGGCTGTCAACCTTGAAATTGAGATGACATGAATTACCAAGGCAAACACGCTCTTGTCCTCGGGCTCGGTGAATCGGGCCTGGCGATGGCACAGTGGCTCACGCGCTGTGGCGCGTCCCTGCGGGTCGCCGACACGCGTGAAGCGCCGGATCGGCTTGCAGAGCTGCGGGCTGCGGCTCCCGATGCAGAGTTTCTCGGCGGACCATTCACCGCCGGCCTGCTTGACGGAATCGATTTCGTGGCGCTGAGTCCAGGATTGGCGCCGGGGCGCGACTTGACTGAGATCGCACCGATCGCCGAAGAAAAGAACATTCCGATCTGGGGTGAGATCGAATTGTTCGCGCAGGCGCTTTCGGCGCTGCGTATTGACCGTGACTACGCGCCTAAGGTGATTGCAATAACCGGCACGAATGGAAAAACCACGGTAACCAGCCTGACCGGGCTATTGTGCCAGCGTGCCGGATTGTCGGTTCAGGTTGCCGGCAATATCAGCCCCGCCGCATTGGAAGTATTGCGCACTGCAATTGATCACGACCAGCTGCCGCAGGTCTGGGTGCTTGAACTGTCGAGCTTTCAACTGCATGCCACTTTCAGCCTGCAAGCAGACGTGGCGGCCGTGTTGAATATCACGCAGGACCATCTCGACTGGCACGGCAATATGGACGCGTATGGCGCAGCCAAGGAAAAGATTTTTGGCGCCGATACGATTCGCGTACTCAATCGGGATGACGAGCGGGTAATGCAAATGGCATCGCCGCTGGCTCCGGTTGTCAGCTTCGGCTCGGGCGAGCCGGAACAGGCGCATTCCTTTGGTTTGGTGAATGAAAACGGCATTCGCTGGCTATCGGTTGCGGTTCCGGACGACGATATTGAACCAGGTGAAAAAAAGCAGCGGCGCAAAAAGGATTTCGTCGCGCCTGAAATTACCGTCAATCGCCTGATGCCGGCCGAAGCGCTGAAAATTCGCGGACAACACAATGCGGTGAATGCATTGGCCGCATTGGCTCTGTGCCGCGCGATCGATTTGCCGATGGCGCGCCTGTTGCATGGGCTGCGCGAGTATCAGGGCGAGCCGCACCGGGTCGAACTGGTAACGACGATCCAGGGCGTGGAGTATTACGACGACAGCAAAGGAACTAATGTAGGCGCCACGGTTGCCGCATTGAACGGTCTCGGCGCAGATCTCGGCGGCGCGGCACGTTTGGTATTGATCGCCGGCGGCGATGGAAAAGGGCAGGATTTCGGTCCGCTGGCAGAACCGGCGGCGCGCTATGTTCGCGCGGCGGTCCTGATAGGGCGTGATGCGTCGCGGATCCGCAGCGCCATCGAACAATCCGGAGCCGAACTGATCGACTGCCAAACGCTGGAGCACGCGGTACAGCGGGCATCCGAACTGGCACAGCCTGGCGATGCAGTATTGCTGTCACCGGCTTGCGCCAGCTTCGACATGTTCAAGAACTACGGGCATCGCGCGCAGGTTTTTGTCGATACGGTTCGTGAAATTGCGCTATCGCACGGCGAGGTTGCGACATGAAAATTTCACTCCCGCTGTTTTCAACGGCGCCGGAACAAAAACCGGTTCGCAGCCTGTCGCAGCGCTCGAAGATGATGGAATACGATCAGCCTCTGGTATGGGTCACCATATTGCTGATGCTGTTTGGCATGGTCATGGTGTATTCGGCATCGATTTCGCTGCCGGATTCGCCAAAATACGCAGCCTATAAAAATTCGCATTTCCTGATGCGCCAGGCCATATTCATCGCTGTCTCGCTGCTTGCAGGCCTGCTGGTGTTTCGCGTGCGCATAGAAACGTGGCAAAAATGGGCGCCGTATCTTTTCGTGCTGACGCTGGTGCTGCTGGTGCTGGTGCTGATTCCCGGCGTCGGCAAAGGCGTCAACGGCGCACGACGCTGGCTATCGTTCAAGATGTTCAATCTGCAGCCATCCGAGTTGATGAAGCTGTTTGTCGTGCTGTACGCGGCGGACTATACGGTTCGAAAACAGCAGTTCATGCACAAGCTGACCAAAGGCTTCATGCCGATGACCATCGCGATCGGTTTTGTCGGCTTGCTGCTATTGCTGGAGCCGGACCTGGGCGCATTCGGCGTGATCGTGTGCATCGCGATGGGGATCCTGTTCCTGGGTGGCGTCAACGGCGTCTGGTTCGGCGGCATCGCCGCGACACTAGTCGGCATTTTCAGCATGGTGATCTTGTTGTCCCCATGGCGGCGTGACCGGATCTTCGCGTATCTGAATCCGTGGTCCGAAGAAAATGCGCTCGGAAAGGCATATCAATTGTCGCATTCGCTGATTGCATTCGGACGCGGTGAATTGTTTGGCGTCGGTTTGGGCGGCAGCGTGGAAAAGCTTCACTACCTGCCGGAAGCACACACCGATTTTCTTCTGGCGGTAATCGGCGAAGAGCTCGGCTTTGCCGGCGTGCTGGTCGTTATCGCACTGTTTTACTGGATCATCAAGCGCGCATTTGAAATCGGCCGCCAGGCAATCGCAATGGATCTGACGTTCGCCGGTTTGGCCGCCAAAGGAATCGGAATCTGGATTGGCGTGCAGGCATTCATCAACATGGGTGTCAATCTCGGTTTGCTGCCGACCAAAGGCCTGACATTGCCGTTGATGAGCTACGGCGGGTCCGGCGTGCTGATCAACTGTGTCGGACTCGCGATTCTGCTGCGGATCGACTATGAAAACCGAGTGCTCATGCGCGGAGGCCGCGTATGAGCGCGATGATTCGGTGGAGGCTAACTTTGCGAAGCAAAGTTAAACGAGCCAGCGAGTGGCCGGAACCAGAACTTTTCGCGATACGCGGAGGCCGTGTATGAAAAAACTCCTGGTGATGGCGGCCGGAACCGGCGGGCATATTTTCCCGGGTCTGGCGATTGCCGAGACCATGAAGGCGCGCGGCTGGCAGGTTTCCTGGCTCGGTACCGCGCATGGAATGGAAGGCGAAATCGTTCCGCGGCACGGCGTTGAAATGGATTTGATCAATTTCAGGGGCTTGCGTGGAAAAGGGTTGCGGCACACATTGAGCGGCACCTTCAAATTGACCGGGAGCTTTGCAACATGCCTGCGCATTCTCGCTCGGCGCAGGCCGGATGTGGTGCTTGGCATGGGCGGTTACGTGACGGTTCCCGGCGGCTTGATGGCCAGGCTGCGCGGTATTCCCGTGGTGTTGGTGAATGCAGATGCCGCGTTGCTGCTTTCGAACAAGACCCTGACGCCGATAGCGAACCGTGTTCTGTTCGGTTTTCCCACGGATTTCGGACCTGCGGCGGGCAAGGCGATCGTCACCGGCAATCCGGTACGCAATGAAATCCTCACGTTACCGCTACCCGCAGTAAGGTATTCACAACGCACCGGACCACTGCGATTAATGATTGTCGGCGGCAGCCTCGGAGCAAAAGTGCTGAATGAATGCGTGCCGGCGGCTTTGGCCCTTATCCCGGCTGCGGATCGGCCGGCCGTGGTGCATCAGTCCGGCAAGCAGCATATCGAATCGTTACGCAAGGCTTATGCCGATGCGCGGGTCGAGGCCGAAGTGGTCGATTTCATCGAAGACATGCCGCGCCGCTATGCAGATGCCGATCTCGTAATCTGCCGCGCCGGCGCCATTACGGTGTCGGAGCTGACGGCGGCCGGCGTGGCAAGCGTCCTGATCCCGTTCATTGCATCGACCACCAGCCATCAACGCGACAATGCGCGCTGGATGGCAGCGCAGAAGGCTGCAATTCATCTACCGCAAAGCGAACTGACTATCGCCGGTATGGCCACTCTGCTGCAATCGCTTTCGCGCGAAGCCTGTCTGCAAATGGCCCAGGCGGCCCATGACAACGGTCGACGCGATGCGAACGAAGCGATCGCTGACGTGCTTGAAAAATTTACTGAATTGAAAAGCAAGGCATGAAGCATAAAGTTAAAAATATTCATTTCGTAGGCATCGGCGGATCCGGAATGAGCGGCATCGCCGAAGTATTGCTGACGCTTGGATACACGGTTTCCGGGTCGGATCTCGGCGCCAACGCAGCGACAAGGCGTTTGATAAAGCTGGGAGCAAAAATAGCGCGCGGCCATTCAGTCGAAAATATCGAAGGCGCGGATGCGGTCGTGACATCGACTGCGGTCAGGCAGGACAATCCCGAGGTGGTCGCCGCCCGAGCCAGGCGCATTCCGATCGTGCCCCGCGCAATGATGCTGGCGGAGTTGATGCGTCTCAAGCAGGGCATCGCGATCGCCGGCACGCATGGGAAAACCACAACCACCAGCCTGGTGGCAAGTGTATTGGCGCAAGGCGGGCTGGATCCGACTTTCGTAATCGGCGGCAGGCTGAACAGCGCCGGCGCGAATGCAAAACTCGGCGCGGGTGATTTTATCGTCGCGGAGGCGGATGAGTCCGACGCATCGTTCCTGAATCTGTCGCCATGCATCCAGGTTATTACCAACATCGATGCGGATCATATGGAAACATACGATCACAGTTTCGCGAAACTGAAGCAGGCGTTCGTCGAGTTCACGCAGCGTCTGCCGTTTTATGGCATTGCCGTGCTGTGCCTCGACGATCCGAATGTACGCGAAATCATGCCGTTCATTTCCAAGCCGATCGTGACGTACGGATTCCATCCGGAGGCGCAGGTGCGCGCAGTGGATGCCGTTGCTGTCGATACGCACATGCAATTCACGGTGGTGCAAGAAGGATATGCACCGATGACGGTCCGCCTGAATCAGCCTGGAATGCATAACGTCCAGAATGCGTGCGCCGCAATTACCATCGCACGCGAATTGGGTGTCGATGACGCGGCAACGCAAAAAGCGCTGTCAGAATTCAACGGCGTCGGTCGCCGTTTCACTCGGTATGGCGAAATCAGTTTTCCTGCGACGGAAGACCGGTCGGCCGGCTCGTTCGCATTGGTCGACGACTATGGACACCATCCGGTCGAGACGACGGCAACGCTGGCGGCGGCAAGGGGAGCCTATCCCGGCAGACGCCTGGTGCTGGCATTCCAGCCGCATCGTTATACCCGCACGCGCGACCTGTTCGAGGATTTCGTGAAAGTCCTGTCGACTGCCGATGCACTCGTATTGGCCGAGGTTTACGCCGCCGGCGAGCAGCCGATCGTTGCGGCTGATGGACGGGCACTGGCCCATGCGTTGCGGGTCGTGGGCAAGGTCGCACCTATTTTTGTCGAGGACATCGCTGAAATGAGTTCGACCATATTGAATACGGTAAGAGACGGCGATGTCGTAATTACCATGGGTGCCGGCTCGATCAGCGCAGTGCCGGGCCAATTGACACAAATGCTGGAGCACGATTAATCATGAACGCAAAGACCATGGCAAGTGAATTTGGAAAAGTCGGCGTACTGTTCGGCGGGCATTCCGCCGAGCGCGAAGTGTCGTTGATGTCGGGCCGCGGCGTACTGGCGGCATTGCAGGGCAAAGGCATCGATGCACGTCCGTTCGACCCGGCTGAACGAACGCTGGCGGAGCTGGCCGCTGAAAAATTCGACCGCGTATTCATCGCACTGCATGGCCGCTACGGCGAAGACGGCACCCTGCAAGGCGCATTGGAGCAGCTCGGCATTCCCTATACCGGCAGCGGCGTCATGGCATCCGCAATCGGCATGGACAAGGTGTACACCAAACTGATCTGGCTGATGCACGGACTGCCGACGCCAAAGTACGCATTGCTCGATGCCGGCACCGACCTGCGCAAGGTACCGGACGAGTTGGGATTGCCGTTGATCGTCAAGCCGCCCCATGAAGGATCAACCATCGGAATTACCAAGGTCACCGGACAACCCGGCATGAAGGACGCCTACGAGATCGCAGCGAAATTCGACGACGTCGTGTTGGCCGAAGAGTTCATCACCGGCAGGGAATTTACCGTCGCGGTTCTGGGACAGGGCGCAACTGCGAAAGCGTTGCCGATTGCCGAGATCATTGCGCCCGAAGGCAACTACGATTATCAGAATAAATACTTCACCGATGACACCAAGTATCTGTGCCCGGCACCTCTCGATGCGCAAACCACGGCGGAGTTCCATCGAATCGCGGTCGAAGCGTATCGCGCGCTCGGCTGCGAAGGATGGGGCCGCGTCGATATTCTGCTGCGCAACGCCGACAACAAGCCGTTCCTGCTGGAGATCAATACCTCGCCGGGAATGACGACCCATTCGCTGGTGCCGATGGCCGCTCGTGCAGCGGGAATCAGCTATGAAGATCTGTGCGTCGAAATCCTGCGATCTGCATCGCTGAAGATCGCAAAAGGGAAAAGGCCGTAACGGACATGTGGCAAGACATCAAAATGCTGAACGCAGCTGCCGATGCTTTGCTCGGCTTGCTTGCGCTCGCATTGCTCACGGCGAGCTTCTGGTGGCTTGCCCAGAAACCGATGTTTACGCTCAAGGTGATTCGGGTTGAAGGAACGACGGAGGTTCCATTGCGCTACGTGAGCCGGTCGACAATCAAGGGAACGGCGCTGCCGCGTATCAAGGGAAATTTTTTCACGGTTAACCTCGACAGCGTGCGTGCGGCATTTGAGTCGGTGCCATGGGTGCGCAAGGCGACGGTTCGCCGCGAATGGCCGAACAAAATGATTGTGACACTGGAGGAGCATGTTCCGCTTGCGACTTGGGGCGAGGACGGGCGCCTGGTATCGGTCAAGGGCGATGTGTTCATCGCAAACCTGGCCGAAGCGGAAGAAGACGGCGAACTGCCCGCGCTTTCTGGGCCGGCCGGCACCGAAAAGGAAGTGGTTGCAAGATTTCGCGATTTGCATGCATGGTTTGCGCCGGCCTCGCTGGAGCCCGCGTCCCTTCGATTATCGAGTCGCTATGCATGGACAGTTGATTTAAACAATGGCATGACGGTGGAGCTGGGGAGAGAGCAAAGCACGGAAACATTAAAGACGCGAGTAGACCGATTGACGGGGATCTATCCGCAACTGGTGGAGCGTTTGCAAAACCGGATTGAAAGCATCGATATGCGTTATCCAAACGGCTTGGCCTTGACGGCGAGCGGATTGACAATCGAACCGGACGTTAAAAATAGACAGTAAGCGGAAAACATGACAAAAGACGCGAAAAACTTGATCGTTGGACTCGATATCGGCACTTCGAAAGTGGTTGCCGTAGTGGCCGAGATCATGCCCAACGGCCGGCATGAAGTCATCGGTCTCGGCCAGCACGAATCGAAAGGGTTGAAGAAAGGCGTCGTCGTCAATATCGAAGCCACGGTCGAATCGATTCAGCGTGCGCTCGAAGAAGCGGAATTGATGGCCGACTGCAAAATCAGAAATGTATTCACCGGTATCGCCGGCAGCCATATCCGCAGCTTCAATTCCAGCGGCATGGTCGCCATCAAGGATAAGGAAGTTACCGCAACCGACGTCGCACGCGTGATCGAGACCGCCAAGGCAGTCAATATTCCGACCGACCAGCAATTGTTGCATACCGTTCCGCAGGAATTCATTGTCGATAATCAGGAAGACGTGCGCGAGCCGATCGGCATGAGCGGCATTCGTCTCGAAGTCAAGGTGCACATCGTCACCGGCGCGGTATCGGCGGTACAGAACATCGTCAAATGCATCCGCCGTTGCGGATTGGAAGTGTCCGATCTGATCCTTCAGCCGATGGCTTCCGCCGATGCTGTGCTGACGCAGGACGAAAAGGAACTGGGTGTGGTGCTGATCGATATCGGCGGCGGCACCACCGACGTCGCAATCTTTACCGAAGGGGCGATTCGCCATACCGCGGTGATTCCGATTGCAGGCGACCAGATCACCAATGACATTGCGATGGCGTTGCGTACGCCGACTTCCGAGGCGGAAGAGATCAAGCTGCGCTACGGTGTCTCCAAGCAGGTGCTGGCGGATCCGGGTGAAACGCTCGAAGTTCCCGGACTGGGCGATCGCGGCTCGCGTTCGCTGTCGCGTCAGGCGCTCGCGGCCGTCATTGAGCCGCGCGTCGAGGAATTGTTCGCGCTGGTGCACCAGGTAGTGCGCGAGTCCGGCTACGAAGAAGTGCTGTCTTCCGGCATCGTGTTGACCGGCGGTACATCGATGATGCCCGGCATGGTGGAGCTGGCGGAAGATATTTTTCTGAAGCCGGCCCGGCTCGGTATGCCGGAGTACAGCGGGCAGCTGGCGGACGTGGTGCGCAGCCCGCGTTATGCGACAGTACTTGGGCTACTGCTCGAAGCAAAAAAACAGTACTTGCGCGGCCATATCGTGACCCGGCAGGAAGGATCGATCAAGGCGGTATGGCAGCGAATGAAAGAATGGTTTTTGGGGAATTTTTAACGGAGTTTTTTTGGCAACCGCAGTTGGCAGTTGCTAGTCGTCACATCGCGTGATGCCTATCGACTGAAAACTGCAAATTAACTAGGAGTAATCATGGAAATCGATATGCTCGATAATGCATCAGTGGGTACCGTGATCAAGGTTGTCGGCGTCGGTGGCGCGGGCGGCAATGCGGTACAGCACATGATCAACAAGGGCGTCTGCGGCGTCGAGTTCATCGCCGCCAATACGGATGCGCAAGCGCTCAAGCAGTCCAAGGCGCATAACGTGATCCAGATCGGCGAAACCGGTCTTGGCGCAGGAATGAAACCTTCGGTAGGCCGGCAGCTTGCCGAAGAATCGCGCTCGCGCATAGAAGATGCTTTGCGTGGTGCGCACATGGTCTTCATCGCTGCAGGCATGGGCGGTGGTACCGGTACCGGGGCCGCGCCCATCGTTGCGCAGATTGCAAAGGAACAGGGCGCCTTGACGGTGGCCGTCGTTTCCAAGCCATTCTCGTACGAAGGCCAGAAGTGCATGGAAATCGCGGAAGAAGGCCTGGAGGCGCTGTCGCAGCATGTCGATTCATTGATCATCATTCTCAATGAAAAACTCGAAGACATTTACGAGGACGACAGCATGATCGAATGGCTGCAGCATGCCGACGACGTGCTCAACAATGCAGTTGCCGGGATCGCGGAAATCATCAATGTGCCTGGCCATATCAACGTCGATTTCAACGACGTGAAAACCATCATGGGAGAGCAGGGCAAGGCCATGATGGGAACCGCCACCGCATCCGGCGTCGACCGTGCCCGCATCGCAGCCGAGCAGGCAGTCGCTTCGCCGCTGCTCGACGGCATCGATCTTTCGGGTGCCCGTGGCGTGCTGGTCAACGTCACTGCCAGCCGTAACCTGAAGGGTAAGGAAATCAAGGAAGTCATGGCCACCGTGCGCGCATTTGCAGCGCCGGATGCCTCGATCGCGCAAGGTATCGCGTACGACGACCAGATGGGCGACGACATTCGCGTTACCGTCGTTGCAACCGGGTTGGGTCGTGCACGCAAGACCGTGCAATTGGTACAGACGCCGGCGCTGCGTACCGGTACTCACAATGAGCCCATGATGACGAACGCGGCGATACCGCAGGCAACCGGCCATGCTTCCTCGTTCGAGGGCTTGAAAACGCCAACGGTCTGGCGTCGCGAGTCGGCATCCGAGACGGTGCGGGCACTGGAAAAGAATGGGATGGAAACTTACGATATCCCGGCCTTTCTGCGCAAGCAGGCCGACTGAGCAACACCGCAATCAGTTGATCGATCAGCAGGCTCTGTCCCGATGATGCCGGGACAGAGCCTTGCGTCGCCTGCACGAAACTGCGGAAAGAGGCATACTGCAATTGCACGCTGCGTTCACGCGGCGCGATATTCCAGTTAACAATGCAATTGCCAAAACAAGAGGAAATAACAATGACCATCAAGATCGGCGACCGCCTGCCGGAAGGCACACTTTCCGAATTTATCGAAACTGAGACCGAGGGTTGTGCTCTCGGCCCGAATGCATTCAATGTCCAGGATCTCGTCAAGAACAAGAAGATTGCCATCTTCGGTTTGCCGGGCGCATTCACGCC
>JAKFFO010000028.1:0-14079 GCA_036675035.1 Oxalobacteraceae bacterium | reverse complement strand
GAGGGTTAGCACAGCCATGCATGCACTGTTTTTGCGGAAAAGTTAACGCGAATTCACGGTGTTTACAAGCAAAATTTGAGGGGAAGGCTCAGATTCAGACCCCATGTTTCCCGACCACGGCGCCGAGTTCCGAATCGGGGCAGCCTTTCGCAACGTTGGAAAATAACTCAAGACTTTTTCTGCAAGATGCTGATGCTTCCGTCCGATTCAAGGAAAATGCATCGCACGTCGTTCAATGTGCAGTCGGCTTCATGCAACGCCTGCTCGATATCATCTTCGGTGACGCGGGACTTTTTCCGGACGTCATCAAAAACGCGCCCATCGCGCCCGAGCAATACCGGGGTGCCGTCCACCAGTTCGGCAAGTTTTCGGCTGCGTGCCGTAGCGACTGCGGTACCGACGTTAAGCGCAACCAATGTCGACGCCACTATTAATCCGCCTATCAGGGAATCGTCCGAGCCGTTAAGGGAATTGGAGACCGCCTCACTCAACAGCATCACGACCAGCAAGTCGAAGGGCCTGAATTGGCCCACTGTTCGTTTGCCGGAAATCCGAACCATCAACAGCAGTACGCAATAGACTACAGCGCCTCTGACGATGAATTCCCACCACGGAAACTGCATGTCGAACATAAAATTTTTTTCCAGATCAGGAAATCGCTCGGCAGGGCATCGCACGAATTCTCAGGATGCGATTGCCGACCTTGGTGGCACTACATTTTTGTGTAGAAGAACGGTGCTCTCTTTAATATAGAAATGCGGAAAAAGCCGATGATGACGTGACGCAATGATCGCGCAGCGGTTATTGAACTGCATCAATCTATCTCAAAATATACGGCGGAGAGGATACGCACGGCGCTTGCATGAACCGTCGCATTCCGGTACAGACAGCAAGTGTTTCATTCGCGTGTGCATTTCCCCGGTTTTATCCATCGAGTAAGCATCTTCCCGGTTTTCGAAGGCGGCCTGCGCATCATTTTGATGCTGGCATCGCACACGGCAATTTCGGTCCCCAACGTATGTTCTCCCCGCGAAACCGCATCGAAAAAAGATTGCAAAAACTTCTTGACCTTCCCATCATGGGAAGCATGATACTGGCTGCAAGTCATCGTTCAAGGAGACAGGAAATGAACACCGCGCTTGCCATTACCGGTACGGAAGTACCGCAAAACGAGATATCCATCGGCATCGAAGGCATGACCTGCGCATCCTGCGTGATGCGGGTCGAAAAAGCGCTCGCCAAGGTGCCGGGGGTCGCCGACGTCAACGTCAACCTCGGCACCGATACCGCAACGGTGGTCGCCGACCCGTCGGTTGGTTTCGCCGCATTGCAGAGCGCAGTCGAAACGGCCGGCTACAGCGTGGCCCGGCAAGAATTGAATTTCGATATTGAGGGTATGACCTGCGCATCTTGCGTATCCCGGGTTGAGAAGGCGCTATCCAGGGTCGACGGCGTCGTCGGAGCCGAGGTCAATCTGGCAACGGAAAGTGCGCACGTCAATCTGCGCAGCGGTATCAATCCGAAAGCCGTAATAGATGCGGTGGAGAAGGCCGGATATCGCGCCACGCTGCATCGCGATGCCAGCGCCGGCGCGGTCGGCGAACAGCGGAAATCCAGCGGCGGGATGGCGGTGGTACTGGCGGCGCTGCTGTCGCTGCCGCTGACCGTGCCGATGATTATCGAGCTGGCCGGCGGACATTTCATGCTGCCGGGATGGTTGCAATTAATGCTGGCAACGCCGGTACAGTTCTGGCTCGGCGCACGCTTTTACAGGGCCGGATGGAAAGCGGTGAAGGCAGGGGCTGCAAACATGGACTTGCTGGTTGCGCTCGGCACCAGCGCCGCCTACGGATTAAGCGTTTACCAGATGCTGGCCAGCGGCGATGGCGAAATGCCGCATCTTTATTTCGAAGCGTCGGCCGTGGTCATCACTTTGGTGCTACTAGGCAAATGGCTGGAAACACGGGCCAAGCGGCAGACCGCGTCGGCGATACGCGCGCTGCAGGTATTGCGGCCCGAATTTGCCCGGGTGCGCCGCGACGGGGGCGAAAGCGACATCGCGGTAGAACAGGTCCGCCTCGGCGACCTGGTTGTCATACGTCCGGGCGAGCGTATTCCGGTCGACGGCACGATCGCCGAAGGCGCGAGCCACGTGGATGAGTCGCTGATCACCGGTGAAAGCCTGCCGGTGGCGCGGCATCCCGGCGACAAGGTGACCGGCGGTGCGATCAACGGCGACGGGCTGCTGGTGGTGCAGACCACTGCGATCGGCACAGAAACAACCTTGTCGCGCATAATCCGGCTGGTCGAGAGCGCGCAATCGGCAAAAGCGCCGATCCAGCGCCTGGTCGACAAGGTGAGTGCGATCTTCGTACCCATAGTGCTGTTGATCGCGTTGGCAACCTTTGCCGGATGGTGGTTTTTCGGCGCCAGCGCCGAAGTCGCGATCATCAATGCGGTCGCGGTGCTGGTGATCGCCTGCCCGTGTGCGCTGGGCCTGGCGACGCCGGCGGCAATCATGGTCGGTACCGGCGCCGGCGCAAAGCACGGGATCCTGATCAAGGATGCCGAAGCACTGGAGGTGGCACATGGCGTCACCACCGTAGTGTTCGACAAGACCGGGACGCTGACCGAAGGCAAGCCGACGGTAACTGATATGGTTGCATTCGAAATGAACGACCGCGATTTGCTTCAGCTCGCCGCATCGATACAGCAAGGCAGCGAGCATCCGCTGGGCCGCGCGGTGGTCGAGCGCGCGGCGGCGCAGCGAGTTTCTGCGCTTCCGGCGTCCGATCTGAAAGCGCTGCCGGGCCGCGGACTGGCAGCGACTGTCAACGGGTTGGACTTGCGACTGGGCAGCACGCGCCTGATGCATGAACTGGAAATCGATCTGTCGCCGTTACAGCAACGGGCGCAGGAACTGGAGCGGTCGGGCCACACGATCTCGTGGCTGGCGAAAATCAATTCGCCTAGCCGCCTGCTCGGGCTGATCGCATTTGGCGACCAGGTAAAAGCCAGCGCAAAAGATGCGGTCGACCGGCTGCACCAGCTCGGCATCCATACCGTGCTGCTTACCGGCGACAATCAGGGCAGTGCGGAAGCGGTCGGCAAGATACTGGGCATCAGGCAAGTGGTCGCCGAAGTGCTGCCCGCCGACAAGGCTGACAAGGTGTCCGCGCTGAAACGCGGCGGGCAGATCGTCGCGATGATCGGCGACGGGATCAATGATGCGCCGGCGCTGGCCGCTGCCGATGTCGGCGTGGCGATGTCTACCGGGACCGATGTTGCGATGCATGCCGCCGGTGTGACACTGATGCGCGGGAATCCGGCGCTGGTCGCCGACGCAATCGACATCTCGCGGCGCACTTATCGCAAGATTCAGCAGAACCTGTTCTGGGCATTCATCTATAACCTGGTCGGCATACCGCTGGCGGCGTTCGGCATGCTCAACCCGATCGTGGCCGGCGCCGCAATGGCCTTCAGCTCGGTGAGCGTAATAAGCAATGCATTGCTGTTGTCGTCATGGAAGCCGGCCGCGGCACTGAAATCGGAAGGAAAAACATCATGAACATAGGACAGGCTGCCGCCGAAACCGGCGTCTCCGCCAAAATGATCCGCTATTACGAAAGCATCGGATTGATCGGCCAGAGCCGGCGCACCGACTCCGGGTACCGGATTTACGGTGACAACGACTTGCACACGCTGCGCTTCATCAAGCGTGCGCGCAAGCTCGGTTTCTCACTCGATCAGATCCGCGATCTACTGTCGCTGTGGGTCGATTCCGCACGCGCCAGTGCGGATGTAAAAGCGATTGCGCAGGCACATGTGGCCGATCTGCAAAAACGCATTGTCGAACTGACCGAAATGCGCGATACGCTGAGCACGCTTGCCAATGCGTGCTCGGGTGACCATCGTCCGGATTGCCCGATCCTGGTCGGGCTGTCGGAAACCGGCGCGCACGCCTGCGACGACCAAGTGGCCCATTGCTGAGCCATCCGCATCGCGCCGCCTGCATGCTGCCCGCTTATTTGCTGCCGGTACGCCGTGCCATCAGTGCGCGGGTCACGCCATTGGTCCAGCCAAAGCCGTCCTGCAACGGATATTCGCCGCCGCCACCGCCTGCGGCCTGCGGCCTGATGTCGCTCAGTGCGTATTTCTCCACGACCTTGTTGTGTCGTTCATAGTAATTCTCGACGATCGACAGCCATCGCCGCGCAATATCCTTTGCCAGCGCCTGATGCTTGTAACCGGCGAATCCGCGGACAGCGATCCATTGCAACGGCGCCCAGCCATTTGGCCGATCCCATTGTTCGCCGCTGACGATTTCAGTGGTACCGACACCGCCAGGCTTCAGCAAGCGATTTGAGACCACGGTCGCAAGCCGGTCCGCGTGGTTCTGGCTCGCCAGGCCTGCAAAAAGCGGCGTCACGCAAGCGGCAGTCAGGTTTGGCCGCATCTTGCCGCGCGCCCAGTCGTAATCGAAAAATGCGCCGTCCTTTTCATTCCACATATACCGGATCACTGCCGACTTCCGGTCTTTCGCCTTTTGCGTGAATTGGGCATGCATCGCGGCGTCGCCTGCCAGGCCGCTCAGTTCGGCGATTTTCAATTCGAGTTTGTACATGAAACTGTTGAGGTCGACCGGCAAAATCGCGGTCGTACGAGTTGTCGCGAGCCCACCGTTCTGATCCAGCCATCGCGAGCTGAAATCCCAGCCCGATGCAGCGGCGGCGCGCAAATCTCGGTATACGTCGCACGCCGGCCTGGTTCCGCCCCTTGCGGTGAGAACGTCTTCAATAAAGGATTCTTCGCGCGGACTGTCACGGTCGTCCCAATACCGGTTCAGCAACTCGCCACCCGGCATGCGGATCACATGGCGATGAGCTTCTCCAGCGCGAAGCTCATCCGCCTGGTCCATCCAGTATGCGTATTCCCTGCGCAGATAGGGCAGGAATTTTAACGCCGGTTCGACCCGCACCGACTCGAACAATTCCGCCATCAATGCAAACACCGGCGGCTGCGACCGGCTTAAATAATAAGTCCGGTTACCGTTCGGAATGTGGCCATAGGTATCGATCAGATACGCGAAATTCCTGGCCATGTCGCGCAACAAGACCTTGCGTCCGCTGGCTGCGAGACCCAGCATCGCGAAATAGGAATCCCAGTAGTAAAGCTCCTTGAAGCGTCCGCCCGGCACGACATAAGGATTCGGAAGCGGCAATATCGACGAATGGGGCGGATGTTGTCTCGGCTTTCTGGTCAGCACCGGCCACAGCCCGTCGATATGCGCGCAGAGCGATTTGCTCGGATCGGAGACATAGTCGGACGCCACGATTTCAGGACTGGCGAAATGGGTATCCACGAATCTGGCGAGATCGAAGCCGGCGAGCGCTTTCTCGGCCCGGTACGCTTCCAGGATCTGCGGCGGGGTACCTTTGCGGGGCGCGCAATCGACAAAGGATTTGCTGTCCGAAAAAATACGCTGCGTCTGCACTGCCACGAACAGTTCCTGATAGCGGTCGGCAGGCGTCAGCGTATCGGCCGGCGCGCAACGTGCCGCTTTCCTGGCCGACGATTTGAAGGAGTCTTCTGAGTTATTCACACTTTTTTGCGGTTCTTGTCCGTGAATCAGCAGGCGCCGAAACACTGTATCCGGCACAGTCGGGACGATCGCTGCTTTTGACGTCTATTCGGAATAATTCCAGAGCAAGCCACCGTCCACCCGTATCGTGCTGCCGGTAATGTAATCCGCATCCGGCGACGCGAGGAAGGCGGCCACGCCGGCCACATCTTCCGGCCGGCCAAGACGCTTTAGCGGAATATTGGCGACGAGGGTGGCGAGCTGTTCCGGATTGGCGAGGAGTGCGGCGTTCATCGGCGTTTTGATCGCGCCGGGCGCAATATTGTTGATGGTTACTCCGCACCCGGCAAGCTCTATCGACAGATTCCGCATCATCAATTTCATGCCGCCCTTGCTGGCGCAGTAGCTGGTATAGCCCGGGAAAGGGAGCTCTTCATGGACCGAGCTCATGTTGATGATCTTGCCGCCATGCTTTGCCCGTTGCAGATACTTCACGAAAGCCTGGATCGTGAAAAAAACGCCTTTCAAATTGACATCGAGCACCCGCTCATAAGCCTCTTCGGAACTGTCCCAGAACGCTTCTTTGGTTTCAATGCCGGCGTTGTTGACCAGGATATCGATCCGTCCCATCTGCCGCACGCCTTCCTCGATCGCGAGGTAATCGTCAGACACGATGCTGATGTCGCCCCTGACGATGCACGCACGGCGGCCCAGAGAAACAATCTCGTCAAAGGTGTCCTGCGCAAGCGGGTCGCCGGGAAGCGCATGAACCACGATATCTGCACCTTCCTGCGCCAGCCTCAGCGCAACCGCTTTGCCGATTCCCTGCGCGCTGCCTGTCACGAGCGCCACCTTTCCAGCAAGCTTCATTTTTTCCCGTTCGCAATCTTGAGTATTGCATTGAAGCTTAGACATTACTCCTGTCGGGACAGCGGGTCTTGAGACACCGCAACGGCGTGTTGTTGCGCAGAGTCACACAGAGCGCCATTGCAAGCATGACCGCGACGCTTTTACCGATGAGCTGCCGGCTCATTGCATCGCCAAAATTCCGCCAAGAACCGTGAGCAGGCTTATCAGCGACTGGCCCGTCATGCTTTGGCCCAACAGCACCCAACCGACGACTACCGCGGTCACGGGACTTAAGAGCCCCGGCGATGAAACCGCTACCGGCGACAGGCGCGCGATATCGCGAAACCACAGCGTGTAGGCCAGCAATGCGCCGGCAAGCGAGAGATGGGCATGGCCCAACGTCTGTTCGGCAGTAAGAAAGGACAGCGGCTGGTCTGCCAGCCAGGTGATCGGCGCGAGCATCAATTCTCCAGCCAGCAATTTTTCATGAAATACGTTCTATCCCTTGTTTTGCTACGCGGGGTGCAACTTGTCGTTTGGCCGCCGCACGCGCACGGTTTCCCTTGAACCAGAGCCAGGCACCTGACAGGGTCAACAGCGATAGCGACAAGCCGATCACCAGTTGCAGCCAGCGCGTGACCGTGCCTCCGTACACGCCTGTATGCAACGGATAAAGCCAGCTTTGAATCCGGGTCGCGCGGTTAGCCTTCAGGGCGTTATCGACGCGCAGTAACGAACCATCATATTGATCGAACCATACGAAAGTTCTGCCGAACTGATGGATTTCCCCATCCAGGCGCATGCGCACCGCCACGGCGGCACCCGGTTTCGCCGGCAACATCACGCGGGTGATTCGACCATCCGGAAACAGTGAAGCCGCATGCGTCAGCATGGGTGCCAGCGGCGCCACAGTTCCGGCTGTTGTTCCCGAGGCCGGCGGCTTTTGCCTGGTACCTTCACCGGTTATTGCAATCAATGCCGGCTCGGTGATGACCTCGTATAGCGCCAGCGATGCGCCGGTGGTGACGGTCAGGATCAGGAATACGCAGATCAGCGCGCCGGCTGTCTTGTGGATATCCAGCCATACCCGGATTGGTGCCGCCTGCCATTTGATCGCAAGCGCCTTCTTCCAGCGTCCTGCCTTCGGCCACCACAACCATAAGCCGAGCAGCGAGAGCACGATGGCGCCAAGGCCCGACCAGCCCATGATCCGTTCGCCGGTTTCGCCCGACAGCAAATGAATATGCAGGTCGACCAGGAACCCCATCAGGAAATCGGTGGCATGGCGCGAGCCAAGAATGGTGCCGGTATAAGGATCGGCATAGGCGCGCAGTTCGTTGCCCTTGAACCAGATTTCCAACGCGTGATCCGGTAATTCGGGGATGAATACCGCGCTGGCTTCTTCGTTCGGCAGCGCCTGCCGAACGTTGCTCAATACCTGGTCCAGCGCCACGCGGTCAGGTTGCGGCTCAATTCGGATCAGCTCCGGGTTGAGCCAGGCATCGATCGGCGTTTTGAAAACGATTGCACTGCCGGTCAGTCCGCTGATCAGCAGCAGGCCGCCCAGTGCCAGTCCCAGGTAGCGATGGAACCACGCCGCGATTCTTCGCATGATTGTCTGTCCGCTCTTAAACTGTATGCATCATTGCGCTTAACGACTCAGTGCGCATGTTGTTGCCGTGGCCGGCAACAACATGCGCAACAGCCTGAATCAGAATGACATCTTTGCCATGACTTTCAAGGTGCGCGGCGCGCCGACCCCAAGGTAGCCATTGCCTGCGGCACTCCAGTATTGCTTGTCGGTCGCATTGTCGAGAACCGCCTGGAACGTGGTGCGCTTGCCGCCGATTTTGGTGGTATAGCGCGCACCCAGCGACAAGGTGGTGTAGCCACCGATGCCTGTCTGGTTCTCGTTGTTTACCGGACGTTCGCCGACATAAAACAGGCCGCCGTTCAAGGCCAGGCCCGGCACGCTCTGCAAGTGATATTCCGCAAACAGGCTGGCAGTGTGCTTCGGGGTGTTTTCCGGCGTTTTGTCATAGGTGGCCGCGTTGGCCTGGTTGAGCTGCTTGGCATCGAGTACCTGGGCGGACGCAACAAGCGACAACTGCTTGTTCACTTCGCCCGATGCAGCGAATTCCAAACCTTTGTATTGAGCCAGGCCATTCAGGACAAAACGATTGGCCGCATCCACCGTGGTAGATGGACGCTTGATATCGAAATACGCTGCCTGCAGCAGCACACCTTGCGCCACCTCGGCCTTGACACCAATTTCCTTTTGCTTTGCCACCGCGGCCGGCAGGAACTCACCGGCATTCGCGCGGTTCAGCGGCGCCTGTCCGCTTTCTTCGACGCCCTCAATATAGCTGGTATAAATCGACAGTTTCGGTGTCGGTTTATACATCAGCGAGGCAGAAGGATTCACTTCATCGGCCTCGTACTGCGAGGTGCGCGAGCTGCTTTTATATTCGCTGCTGCGTACGCCGAGCATTGCTTGCCATTTCTCGCCGATCGATACCCGGTCCGATAGATAAACACCGGTATCCTTGAGCGTGCTCGAAGTCGACGGATTGCTGTATGCCGGCGACAGTTGTGCAATCGGGTTCGGGTTATACAGATTCTGCGGCCTGTCGATAGTGGCGGCCGACGTTCCTGTGTCGGAACTGCGTTGATTGGTTGTGTATCCGAACGTGACTTCATGCGTAATCAGTTCGCCGGGCAAGCGGCCCAGCAGCTCGGCCCGATAATTTTCGTTGTCGAAGCTCTGGTCGCGGCCGAAATAGGTACGGAGCGTGCCGTCGCCTGTTGCAAGATTATAGTTGCGGAACTCCGAAAAATTGCGATCGCGCTCGGTGCGTGCCTTGCCTGCTTCCAGTAATAACGACCAGTTATCGTTTAACAGATAGTCAGTGCGGAACAGGAAGTTGGTTGCCTTCGCATCGTATTTATGCCATTCGGATGCCAGGTTCAGTTTTGAATCCGGTACGTTGGGCAGCGTAATTGCACCGCCGGCCGCAGTGGGCAGCCGGATCGCTGCCTGCTCCGATACGTCCTTGCGATAGTGCTCCAGGTCCAGCTTGAAGGAGAGATCGCTGGTGGCCCGGAAATCGAACGCGGCGCTGGCTAGCTGCCGGTCGCCGGAATAATTGTCGACGCCGATGTCTTCCCGGCCTCCGACCAGATTGACGCGTGCCCCGAATTGCTGCTGCTCACCATACCGGCGACCGATGTCTGCATGCACGCTGGCTCCTCCGAATTGATTCGCCGACACGGCGAAATCCGTGACTGGATCTTTTCCCGCACGCTTGGTGACCAGATTGACGATTCCAGATGGCGGAACAAAGCCATAGTACAGAGACGATGCGCCTTTCAATACTTCGACCCGTTCCTTGTTTTCCAGCGGTATATCGATCAGATTAATGATAGGCAATGAGCCGTTCAGGCGATAGTTTCCCCGGTTTTCAACCAGGATGCCGCGAATGGCGATGTTGTCGTATGTCGATCCATTCAATTGGGACCGGGTTACGCCGGCGGTATTGCGTAGCGCGCCGTACAGAGTGTTTGCAGCTTGCGCATCCAGCACTTCGCGTGTCACCACATTGCTGGTTTGCGGAACGTCGAGTGGATTCATATCCCTGAACGTACCGACCTGGACGCTGCTGGACTTGAAACTGCCGGTACGCTCGCCTACCACTGTTATGGTGCCCAGTTCCTGGGCCGGCTCGCTTGCTGCGACCGTTTGCGCTGTTGCATAAGGAAGAGGGAAGGTAAGTAGCAGCGCATGTGCTATGCGGTTTAGCCGAAGTTTCATTTGCATCCTGTCTGGTTTGAGTGAGTGCATGAAGCGGATTTCCGAATGCCGGAATTTCGTGTTTCAAGCCAGGCGAAGGTAAATGGCCTATGCAGCGTGAGCATGGCACTTAGCTTCAGTTGCTCGAAAATCGGAATTTGCCGCCGACTGCGTTAGGTAATAACCCAATGCCAAATTGATGCCGTGTCAACTTGACGATTGGGAATTATAGAAAATGTCAACGTCAATTGCAAATGCTAATTATTATCATTTAGAATTCGGGTAAAGAGATTCACGCGTGCATCGGATTTGGTGTGCGCTTTTTTGTGCGTCGCCAAATGGCCTACGCGCCGCGCCGATAGTGCCGGCGGGAGTCTTGAAAAAAAGACGGACTCATGGAAATGCCCATCCTTTTACAGGTGCGGAAATCGTTCGCCGAGCATTGAAGATCAGCCAACGCCATTGCGTTTATTGATCGGGCACGATGAAGTTTCTATTTGATCGCGCCCATTTTCACTCTGTCCCGCTGGGAGTGGGCCGGGATGAAGCAGGGCTTTCGGATGGCACGCCAGCCGCCTGCGTAACAAACATGTCTTGCAAGACAGGAGGCGCTCTGCAAGGGAGGAGATGCGGCTCCATATTTATTCGTGCCGCATCAATAGGACGGCGCATTCCTCACTTTTTGCACCGGACTGTGCCGCAGCCGGAACGCGTCCGGCATACCGGAACCCAGCAGCGGTCGCAAGTACATGCGGAACGCATCCGTAATATCGGTGCCGCTGCCGGCAATGAACTCGTCCTCCATCACGCGCGTCTTGCCGGCCACTGCGTCCAGCGGCAGCAACTCGTAGTCCACCGAGTAAAAACCGGTTCGCTTGATCGCAACCGATCCATCGCAATCGCCCCACATCGCAAACTGCACCGCCTTTTCACCGACTTCGCGTGCTTCACGCTGATCGACATCGGAGACGCAGCCGATGAACGAGCGCTGCAAATAGCCGAAAGTGTCACCCCGTACACGCTTGATCTTCAATTTCGACTTGATCTCCGCGCACAACAGATCGGCCAGGGCGCCGGTTCCGGACAGCTGTACATTGCCATGCGCATCATGCTCCAGCTCGGTAGCCAGAAGGGCGGCGATCGATGCACCCGATGAATCGTGGATACCCTCGGAAACGGCAACAACACAACGCCCGAAACGCTCGTAAGTCGACTTCACATCCGCCAGGAATCTTTCAAGTACAAAAGTGCGTTCAGGCAGATAGATCAGGTGCGGTCCGTCGTCCGGAAATTTCTTGCCGAGCGCGGACGCCGCGGTCAAGAAGCCGGCATGGCGGCCCATCACGACGCCGACATACACGCCGGGCAGCGATGCATTGTCCAGGTTGGCGCCGGCAAAAGCCTGTGCGACAAAGCGCGCAGCGGAGGGAAACCCCGGCGTATGGTCATTGCCAACCAGATCGTTGTCGATCGTCTTCGGAATATGAATGCTGCGCAGCGGATAGCCGGCTTTTTGAGCTTCAAGGCTGACGATTCGTACTGTATCCGACGAGTCGTTGCCGCCGATGTAGAAAAAATGCTCGATCTCATGCGCACGCAGGACCTGGAAAATTTCCTGGCAATACTTGAGATCCGGCTTGTCCCGCGTCGATCCCAATGCCGAAGAAGGCGTGTTGGCCACCAATTCGAGGTTGTGGCTGGTTTCCCGGGTCAGGTCGACCAGGTCTTCATTTACGATTCCGCGCACACCGTGGCGCGCGCCGTAGATGCGCTCAACGCGTTGGAAACGGCGCGCCTCCAGTGCAACGCCCACCAGCGATTGATTGATCACCGCGGTCGGGCCGCCGCCTTGTGCGACCAGGATTTTTCCGGAAGCCATGTCGTTTCTCCTTTGCCGATCGATGAGCCGGATATGCCATCGCTTGATTGTACCTGCGCGAAGCCGGTAAATTCGCCATGCGGAGCGGCAACTCGTTGTCTGTGTTCAAAGATTGTGTCGATAACCGATTTTCCGGTCCAGCGCCGGCCTTCTTGCGGATTCCAATGAGGCCGATATTTCATTTTTGACCGGGCCTTACGGTAACATCAGGCGCGAAGCGTTCCAATCTTCTGAAAACATACCCTGTCATGGCCAAGCAAAAAATCGAAACCGGAACACAAGAGGCAAAGGACGCGATCAACGCAATGCTCGACCTGCTGCATCGCCGCTGGATGATGCGGATCATCTGGGAACTGCGTAGCGGGTCCTTGACGTTTCGGGCTCTGCAGGAACGCTGCGGCGACATCTCGCCCACCGTGGTCAACCGGCGCCTGGGAGAACTCAAGGAGGCGGGGCTGGCGCAAAGCACGGATCAGGGCTATGCGCTGACCCCGATCGGCCTCGACCTGTTGACGGCCTACAAACCGCTTCTGGCTTGGGCGATCAAGTGGAAGCGTGCTGGCGGATAACCGGCGGTGCCGCTGCGAACGAAGCGTAACCTCGTTATAGTTGAGTGCCAACGGATACGCAGAGAGCGACGTCCGGTTACGCTACCGTGGTGTTTGCAACCACATACCCGGCGTCAGACAATGCGGAACTGATCTCGGCCGGGCCCGTCACCGACTCGATCCGCACCGTACGGCTCTTCAGGTCAACATCCACCTTGGCGTGGGCATCGAGTTCCCTGATTGCCCTGGTGACCTTGCTGACGCAATGGTTGCAGCTCATCCCTTCAACTTGCAGTTCAATCATGACAAATCTCCTTGAAATAGTGATGGAACATCTACTGTGAGGATTGTCACGGTGGGAAGGTCAAGTATTATTTTCAGCTGCTTTCGAATTTCCTCAGCGGCGAATGAGTTGACCAACGCATCAGGGACAGTGATTCGATCAAGTTTCGATTTTCCAAGCGACGAGCATCGTGCGGCGTCACCATCGCACGGTGCCGCTAGTTGCTGGCCGCATTCCGGTCTTCGCCGGCTTGGCGACAGGCCACGGGCGTCGTTCCGGTCCATCCGCGAAAGGCCCGGTGAAATGAGGAGGCGTCTCCGAATCCGAGCTCGCATGCAATTTCCAGGATCGTCGCGCGTGAATTTGTTAGCCGCTCTATTGCGATATCGCGCCGTACCTCGTCCTTGACCTGCTGAAAAGTAGTGTTTTCATGTTCCAGTCGGCGGCACAAGGTGCGGACCGATACGTTCAACGCTTTTGCAACTTGCTCGACACTGGAGTTTTGCAGTCCTTGCAGCATCAGGTATTCGCGTATCTGGTGCCCGGCGAGCCGTTCCTTCATGCGCACAAATAACCAGTCGCGCGGTAGCCGCGACAAAAAACCCTTCAGGTCTTCGGCATTGCGTTGTACGCGCGTGGTAAGTCGCCCGGACTCAAGTACCAGGCGGCTACATGGCTGTTCGAAAAAAACAGGCCCGGGAAACAGCTTCTGAAGCTGCTCTGCATAGACGGGCCTTTCGAACGCAAAATCGACTCGCGCAAGTGGGATTTCACGAGCGGCCAGCCATGACATGAAGCCGTGGACCACTTTCAGCATCATTTCGATGCCCATGGTCTTGCAGCAGCGCCCCGACTCGGGCTCCGTGATTACGAGCATGCTGAGCTCCGGTCCGGAGGCATAATGCAATTCGAAATCGCGAACGATCAATCGCTGAAATCGGGAGAACCGTTTAAGCGCCACTTCGATCGTCGGAGCGTCGATAACACTTAGCGCAGCCAGCTTCATGGCGCCGCTTCGTAATGGATGGGACAACAGGTTCGGCAACTCGTCATCGAACTTGACTGCAAGCAACCGATACAGTGTGGCGAACTGGTCTTCGGTAACGCGCACATCCGTTTCCCCAAGCGTGCGCGGCTGAATGCCCGACT
>JAKFFO010000055.1:0-2352 GCA_036675035.1 Oxalobacteraceae bacterium | reverse complement strand
ACGCGGCCTTCCTTCGGATAGGTGATGGTGTAATCGACGCCGAACTTCAGGCTCTGTTTTGGCGCAATGGAAGTTTCCCAGCCGACCACGCCGCGCCGCTTCTCCCATGATGCGGTGCCCGGCTGCGGCTGATATACGGCCTGCACCTTGATTTCATCGGACGTCGACACCGGCGACGATTCCAGCACCAGCAAATCGACCGGCGTCTTGTGGAAGCTGGTGACGGTATAGACATCGGCGATGCGGCGCTCGTTTTGCGGCGTGAACAGGCCGGTGCTGCCAGATTGTTCGTTGGCGCGATCGACCGTGACGCGGATCAGGTCGTCGCGGCCGAACGGGAAAATGAAATTATCCGACGCCTGGGGCTGCCAGTGGGTCGCGCCGACGTAGCTGCCGTCGCGAAACAGCTGGATGCCACCCGACAGCCACACCCCGGCCGGCCGCACTGCTTCTGCGGTGACGATGGCGGACTTGTCGAGGCGCGGCGCGGTTCGCACCCGCTGCTTGACCGGCACGGTCTGGCTTGACAGCGCCACCGAGATTTCGCGGCCATCGGCCGGCAGGCTGACCTGCGCCGGCACCGCGAATTCGGTGGTGAAGGCGCCCTGGGTTTCGATCACCGGCGCCACGTCGTCGGCGGCGGCTTCAGCCTTGGCCAGTGCCCTGGGGCTCGGCGCGGCCATCGCTGCGGGTGAAGCGGCAAAGGAAGCGCGGTTTTCCATCTGCGCCGGAACCGGCTTGCGGTAGCTGAGCAGCCACGGCCGCGGTTCGGGCGCCTGCGGCGACAGGCGCGGCTGGCCGGACGACAGCGTCAGTTTCACATTCGACCAGTCTTCGCCGGTCTTTTGCGACACGGTGGCCAGCCGTTCCAGATTGACCGTCGATGCGCTCGAATCGAGCAGCGCACGGTAGCTCGGCTGCCATCCGGCGCCATTGACTTGATAGCTCACCGTGAGCGTACCGCCCTGGCGCGCAGCCAGGTTGATGGTGACGTTGCGGGTATCCCGGGCGCCGCTTTTCACCTTGGCCAGATCGCGCTCCAGCGCGGCGACCTGTTTATGCAGCTCGCGCTTTTGCACTTCAGCCTTGTGGATGCGCTCGTAGGCATCGCTGCCGCCGCGCCGCATCGCTTCCAGCACCGACGCCATCGACTTGGCGTCGATATATGGCTGCTGCCTGTCGGTGGCTGCCGCATCCGCGGCGCTCAGATTTTCCAGATATTTCTGCACCAGTGCCGCCGACTTGGCATCGACATCAATGACTGCCAGCCGGTCTTGCAACGACTGGATTTTGGCTTCGATTTCCGCTTCGCGGGGTCCGGCGCTCTCGGTGCGGCCGACGTCCTGCGTGACGATCTGGCCGATCTGGATGCCGGGACCGGCTTGCGCGCGCAAGGTCTGCAAATCGAAGTTGGCCGGTAACCCGGTGATCTCCAGTCGGGTCATGCCGGGCGTGATCCGGGCCACCCGCTCCACCGTTGCGCTGCCCGGGTACAGCACCACGGCGGTGATCGGCGTCTGGCTGGCGGCGGCTTGGCCAAGGCAGCAAAAGCACAGTGCTAAAGCAAGGGTAATCCGGGTCGGTTTGAGCATGGAAGAATTTCCTGAAATAAGTCGATGATTCGAGTGGGTGCAGATACGATCCGACAGATTAAAGCGCGCACGCCGGCATTGACGAAATGCAATTTACAAACTATTACAAGAATTGCACGAAATGGCAATGGCCGAATGGATTAGCCAAATTATTGCGGTTGGCTGCGGAGCGCGGTGCCGTGTAATGGGCAAGGTTAGATTTACTCTATTAAAACTGATTTTTCAACACGCCAGGATTGGCTAAAACAAGCTGGTCGGCCCTCAATGCGCAAGCAACGACTAGCGATGAAGCGTGGAAAGTCGTTACTTCGGTCAAATCAATTCCTGATACCAAGCATTTGTTGTAAATTTTATAATTGAACCCTACGCAGTCATGAAAAGAACAGAAGATCGCAGCTGTCTGCTTAAGCGGATAAAACAGTGGGTCCAATAAATTAGACTTCTTCGGTTCGCAAGCTATAATGCTTGTCACGAATGCAACGTTTCAGCTGATCAAGCAGTTTTGGCGGCGTCACCGTCGGCGATGACGCTTTTCCGGAAATCGTGACGTTTTTCATGTTTAATTAGGGGGTGTTATATGTCGTGTAGTGTTAAATCGCCCGTGGATACTGCGCTTGCGCAAAGTTGCATGCCTGGGTTAGGTGGCGACTGGCCAGAATAGGCGGACGTTAGGTTTCCTCCTAAATAAAGTTGAACTAAACCGCTGCGCGGTAGGGTGATGCGCGACGATTTGTGAAGGTGCGAGTGAAGTTTCTTATGC
>JAKFFO010000027.1:0-61071 GCA_036675035.1 Oxalobacteraceae bacterium | reverse complement strand
GGCGCTGTTGGCATGCAAGGTGCCCAGGCACAGATGGCCGGTCTCGGCAAACGCAATCGCATGCTCCATGGTTTCGGCATCGCGGATTTCACCAATCAGGATCACGTCCGGCGCCTGCCTCAAGGTATTTTTCAGTGCATGATGCCAGGAATGGGTATCGACCCCGACTTCGCGATGCGTCACCAGCGATTTCTGCGATACGTGTACATATTCCACCGGATCTTCGACCGTGATGATATGGCCCGGCGACGTGCGGTTGCGATGATCGATCATCGCCGCCAGCGAAGTCGATTTTCCCGAACCGGTACCACCCACCACCAGCACCAGGCCGCGCTTGTGCATGACGACTTCTTTCAGTATCTCGGGTAGCGCCAGTTTTTCAAAATTGGGAATTTCGGAAGCAATGGTGCGAATCACCATGCCGACATGCTGCTGCTGGACAAACACATTGACGCGGAAGCGCGACAGGCCCGGGATCGACACTGCGAAATTGCATTCCATTTCTTTGGCAAATTCTTCGCGCTGGCGCTCGTTCATCATTGAATGAGCCAGCTGCCGGGTAATCTCGCCGGTAAGTTTTTGCGCGCTCAAAGGCTGCATGGAACCATGCGCCTTCATGCTGGGTGGATAATCGTGTGCGATGAAAAGATCCGATCCACCGGCCTGGCTCATCGCGCCCAACAGTTTGTGCATATAAGCGCGCGCTTTGTCTTCGGTGAAAGTCGTCATGGAATTCCTTGTTCGTAGAGCGCAACAATCGTTGTCGACGCGTGGATTTTGGCGGCGGGCAGCGTTCCGCGCCAGGCGAATGCGCATTATAGTGCCACAGAGAAACTATTTTACGGTAATTGCCGTGTACTTCAAGTCACAAAATCAGCGACAGCAGAGACACGTTCGGCGAATTGACGCAGCAGATTAGTCGGAGAGCACAGGAACAAGAAGTAGGTGGAGCGTTTGTGGTCGCAAGATCTCGGCGCGGCTCTTAGTCAGGCAGCCTCGCTATAGTACGGCTGGCCATAAATGGCAAAGCGGTTTTTGCCTAGCTTCTTTGCCTGGTACATCGCCTTGTCGGCTTGCTGCAATCCCGCCTGCAGGTTCAAGCGGTCGGCAATGCAGAGACTGATTCCGATGCTGCAGCCTATACCGTTACCCAACTGCCCCACTCCGGCGACGATACGCGCGGCAATATTGATCATGGTTGACTGGACTACCGAAAAAGGCGCGAACAGGCACACGACGAATTCATCTCCACCGAAACGCGCAGCGATATCGGTGTCGCGCAAGGTCGAACGCAACACGTCAGCAGTCTGTACCAATACTTCGTCCCCGCGCTCATGTCCCTGCGTATCGTTGACTTGCTTGAAACCATCCAGGTCGATGACCAGCACCGCGACGATCGTTCCGTTTCCGATATTGCGGGCACGCAGCGACCTGACCCGTTCAACGAACAACGCCCGTCCCGGAAGGCCGGTCAGGAAATCCAGTCCGGCCTGATCCACTTTCGCTTCAAGCAGCGCGTTTGCGGTGGCCAGGCGCTTGACCTTGCTTGCGGTCTTCAGATAGGCGCGGTTGATTTCGTCCAGGCAGATCAGCAATATGACTACCGCTGATATCAATGCATCGATACGGCCGACATACCAGCCAACCGACAGACGGTGGCCGCCGATGACCGTGATTACGTTATCAAACAACAGCGCGACCAGCGCGACGCCAAGCCAGACCTGCAACAAGGAATGGAAACCGGTGGCCCGCCACAGCAGGAGCAATGCCGCTGCGGACAGCCCCAGCAAGCCCGGACCCACGCCGACCCAATACAGGTTCCGGATGTCGCCATCGACTTCGAGTGTCGGCATCCATTCATGGAACACCGTGGCGGCGGCTATGCTGCCGGCAATCAGCAGCACAATCGCTACGGCAAACCATCCGGCGGTTCGTTCCGGACGCACCACGACATATCCGGGGCGTATCCATTCGCTCAGCGCATACAGCGCGATTGAAATCGGGATCGCCGCATGCCAGAACGACCAAAGCCAGATTGTGCTTTGCGGCCTGCCAGCGACCACCGGCAGCGCTTCGATCAGAAAAGGAAAACCAAGTGACTGTACCAGCAGGACTGCGCCGGCATAGAGACAGCCACCGAACAGATAGAGCGAGGAAAGCGAATGATTGGCCCGATAAAGCGAAAGAATCAGGTAAGCCGCGATGAAGTAGGCGGCGATCTTGGCAGTCTGGTATGCAGCGAGAAACTCGGGGAAGTTAACGCGTTCGATCCCCGACACCGGAATGAAGCCTATCGTGATCAATCCGACCGCAAGGGAAAACCAGAGCGCGCGCCTGCGCTGACCTATCGTGGCTTCCTCGCCAGCTGGAAATATCATCCTGTAGCTCTTCGATTCTTCTGACTTCCCAAATTTCATTGCTTCCCCAATGACAATTCTTTAATTGATGTAGAGCAACTTGGAAGCGATAAAGTTCCAACGACTTGCATCGAGCCAAAGAGACGGTGCCAGAAATTGTCGTATGGCAAGTTGATTAGAATCAAGCATATTTAGTGACGGCTCTCTTAATCTCCATTGAAAAAACTGGCGCAGGTCTTCGGTCTTGCGCTTCGATCAATTCATCCGGACACGTTCGAGCAAGGGGTACAAGCCGGAATAAAAAGCGCCATAAATGTTAATTACATTAATTTCATATACTTATGCAACACACTTCATGTTTTACATTAGACATTGCCAGCGAATCGAATGCAGCCATCCCGGCAATCTGTTGCACTTTGTGCTTGATTTGGCACGCGTCGAAGCGTAAATATTGCCATATGGAACTCTTTCAGATACCCTACTTTTCCATTTGCAATATTTTCTTCTTTGCAATATTTGCCTTGTTATGACCGGCCAAAGAAATAACATGGAAAAACTTCCCAAACTTAACTCTCCGTTGATACTGACCGAAAGAATCAAGACTTCGCTGGGAATGTTGCGCGTGGTCTTGTCCAGCTACCAAACAAGCGGCCTGTTGTCGGTAGAGTTGGTATCCGACATCGCGCCGGTCACTGATGGACTTGCACCGGTGCGCACTTCATTATCCGTTGATCCATCCGAACCGGCGGCGCTGAAATACGGCGAGTTTGTCGTGAAACCGGTACCTGAACTGATGATGAAGACATTTCTGGCCAGCGGGCTGTTCACACCTACCGGCAAAGTAATCGCTAATCGGGAGATCTGGCGACTTTCAGGCACCGCGCTGCTGGAATTCAATTCCGCCTTTGCGCCATCAAAAGCCGCATCCAGGGCCAGCTTTCCCTCTCATTTATTCGGCCGCCGGCATTTCGATCCGGCCAGCAAACAAATGCTGGCTGCCGAATTCGACAAGCAAGGCTTCACGGAACATTCGCCGGAAGGCGAATCGGTTTGGGTGGTGCGCGAATATTGCGAGCAAAACCGCATTCCGTTCGTCATTTATCTGGTTAATAAAAAAAACGCGGTGATCGGTGCGCGCGTCTGCAAAGCAGAACTTGCAAAAAAAATCGTCGAGAAGAACCAGGCCGAAGGCTACGCGATGGTGACGGTCTACGAAAGTCCGCGGCTGCCGTGGCAGCACATCGATGTGCATGCATTCAATCATTAATTCTCTTACCGGGGCCACGCGTCGATCGGTGCAACACCCAGCCGTTCCGGCACAGCGATGAACCCTCCACGCCGAAGCCGATTGTCCGAAATATCCTGAAGCAACCGTTTCATGCTCCATCATGACGCCGCAGCGGCATGAGGTTCGCTCCGGTCGTTTCGCTATTTCGATGCTGCTGGAGTGACGCGCCAAATGATATTGCCGACATCGTCGGCAACAAGCAGCGCGCCGACCCGGTCGACTGCGACGCCGACCGGACGGCCGAGCGCATTGCCGTCGTCGCTGACGAAGCCGCTCAAGACGTCTTCAGGAGGACCTGCCGGACGCCCGTTTTCGAACGGCACGAATATCACTTTGTAGCCGCTGCGCGGCTTGCGGTTCCACGAGCCATGCTGGCCGATGAACGCTCCGCCCGCATATCGCTTCGGCAGCAGATCCCCATCATAGAACGTCAGTCCGAGCGACGCGGTATGCGGGCCGAGCGCATAGTCGGGCACGATCGCCTGCTCTACCAGGTCGGGACGTGGCGGATCGACCCGTGCATCCACGTTCTGGCCGAAATAACTGTATGGCCAGCCATAGAATCCGCCGTCTTTTACCGAGGTCATGTAATCGGGCACCAGATCGCTGCCCAGTTCATCGCGTTCGTTGACGGCGACCCACAGCGCGCCGCTCTGCGGTTGCCACGCCAGCCCGTTCGGATTGCGCAAGCCGGATGCGAACAACCGCGAATCACCCGTGGTCGGATCGATTTCCAGCACTGCAGCCCGGTTGACTTCGTTCTCGATACCATTTTCCGCGACGTTGCTGTTCGATCCGACCGTGGCGTAAAGGCGTTTGCCGTCGCGGCTGGCGATCAGGTCCTTGGTCCAGTGATGATTGATCGGGCCGGCGGGGAGATCGGCAACTTTTATACCTGGTGCCACAATCTTCGTGTCGCCGGTTTTATATGGAAACCGCAGCACTGCATCAGTGTTTGCGACATAAAAATCGTTGCCGATCAGCGCCATCCCGAACGGTGAATTCAATCCGTCCAGAAATATTGTGCGGGTGTCGACCACGCCGTCCGCATCGGCATCGCGCAGCAAGGTAATGCGATTGGCGCTGGGCACGCCCGCACCGGCACGGCTCATCACGAGTTTGGTAAGCCAGTCCTTGAAGCTGAATTCCTTCTTTTGACCGGGCGGCTTGTTGGTCTCGGCCACCAGTACGTCGCCATTCGGAAGCACTTGTATCCAGCGCGGATGATCGAGGTCGCTGGCAAAGGCGCTCACTGTGAGGCGGGCGGCGGCTGTCGGCTTTGCGCCCGATCGCCAACCTTTCGCGGGCGCGATGTTGACGGTAGGAATAAGCGTGGTGTTGGGCGGCGGTAATTTTGGTTGCGGCCCGAAACCGGCTTCGACCGGCAATGTGGCTTGTTCGGCGCAGCCGGCGAAAGCGAACGCGAGCAATCCGGAAAGCACGGGCGTTGCGATGATCTTGCGCATGGAATCTCCGGGAAGATGGACCGTATCGGTCCGCGTATGAGTTTGAGGAATGACCGGATCGCCGGCTCCCGAGTTCAGCCAAAGCGCACTATAGTTCGGTTCCATCAACCCGCCAAACCAGGAACCATATCAATATAGCGTGTTGCCCGATCATCTGCTTCCATCGAAATCTCCGCCTTGAAAAAATCTCTCGACCGCTGCGTTAGCCGATTCCGACGGAATTTGAATTGCCATCCGGTACATCTTAGTGCGCCGATCGCGGCATTGATAATCACTGCAGCGATGCCGGGCGCCGCAGTGCATGCGCAGCAGGGTGTGCCGAAGCAGCTTGAACCGGTAGTCGTCAGCGCCAGCCGCACCGAACAGCGCATGTTCGATGCACCGGCCGCGATCGATGCGGTCTCGCTGGATCCGTTTCGCACCGCGTCGCCGCTGGTTAACCTGTCGGAGGTATTGCCCGCGGTGCCGGGGCTGCAAATCCGCAATCGCGAAAACTACGCGCAGGATTTGCAGATATCGGTACGCGGCTTCGGCACCCGCTCCACGTTCGGGGTACGCGGCGTACGCATCCTGATCGACGGCATACCGGCCACCATGCCGGATGGCCAGGGCCAGGCGTCGACCGCAAGCCTGGCTTCGGCGAAGCGCATCGAAGTTTTGCGCGGTCCGGCGGCCCAGCTTTACGGCAATGCCGCCGGCGGCGTGCTACAGGTATTTACCAGGGACCCACCGACTTCGCCGGAGGATTCGTACCAGTCGGTGACGCTCGGCGCCGGGTCCTACGGACAGCGGCAGATCGGTTTTTCGGCCGGCGCCGGCACCGAAACGCTCGGTGCCGTGCTCGATCTATCGCACTATGCGACCGATGGATACCGGCAGCACAGCGCGGCCAAGCGCACGCATCTGAATGCAAAGGTGGTGGCTCGCCCGTCAAGCGCCACGACCATCACTGGCGTGCTGAATCTGTTCGACCAGCCAGACGCGCAGGATCCGCTGGGCCTGACGCAGGCGGCATTCAACCAGGACCCGCGCCAGGCAATATCTCAGGCGACCGATTTCGATACCCGTAAATCGGTGCGCCAACAGCAGACCGGATTGGTGCTCGAACACACACTGTCCTCTGAAGATGCGATCAGCGGACGGATCTATGCCGGGAAACGCAAGATATTCCAGACGCTGGCATTCAGCGGCGGTGCGGTGACTTCATCGGGTGGCGTGATCGATCTGGACCGGGATTATGGCGGCGTGGGATTGCAGTGGACACGCAAGCAGCGCATCGACCGGATGCTGCTGAACTGGACGGTCGGCGTCGAAGCCGACGGTCTCCGGGAAACCCGGCGCGGCTATGTCAACAATGCAGGGACCGGCGGCGCACTTCGGCGCGATGAAAACGATCGTGCCCGCAACCTCGACCTGTACGCACAAATCGACTGGACCATTTCTCCGGAATGGCAGGTGGTCGCGGGAGTGCGCACCAGTCGCGTGCGATTTTCGGTGGACGACCATTACATCACGGCGGCAAATCCGGACGACAGCGGCCAGGTCACTTATCGCAACACCAGTCCGGTCATCGGCCTGGTCTGGCATGCCACCGATCGCATGAACCTGTATGCCAACCTGGGCACCGGTTTCGAGACTCCGACACTGAGCGAAACCGCCTATCGTGCCGGCGCCACAGGGCCGAACCTGTCGCTGCGTGCTTCAAAAAGCCTGCAAGGCGAGATCGGCATGAAGCTTCGCATCGACGAACGGTATTCCATCGATGCTGCGATATTCGATGCGCGCAGCACGGATGAAATCGTACCGCTGACGGTCGAGAACGGCCGCACGATTTTTCAGAATGTCGACGGTGTTCGGCGTCGCGGCGCCGAGCTGGCGATTCAGGCGACCGAGGGCAACGTGACGACGCGGGTCGGTTACACCTGGCTGGATGCGCGCTTCAGGAACAGTTTCACCAATGGTCGGAGCGCCATCATTGCCGCCGGCAACCGCTTGCCGGGCGTACCGATGCACAGCTTGTTCGGCGATATCGAATACCGGCCGATTGCGCCGCTGTCGTTCGGCGTTGAGGCGCGTGCGGAGAGCAAAGCCTATGTCAACGATGTGAACAGCGATGCGGCGCCGGGTTATGCGGTGCTGAACCTGCGTGCCGGCTATGAATTCAATGCCGGACCGGCGCGGATGTTCCTGTTCGGACGCATCGACAATGTGCTGGACCGGCACTACGCGGGTTCGGTGATCGTCAATGACGGCAACGGACGCTTCTTCGAATCGGCCGCGGGCCGGCGGCTGTTCATTGGATTACGCACGCTGTTTTAAGCGGCGGCAGGAACCGGGCCTGGTCTTGCATACCTGACACCGGTTCGTGTCATAATTGATCGGCCGCCCGACCCGTCGCGCGGATGATCTTAATTTCAACCGATTCAACCTGGAAAAAGCCCATGCGAATTTTCAATTTCAGCGCCGGACCTGCGGTGCTGCCGGAACAAGTTTTGCAACGAGCGGCCGAAGAAATGCTGGACTGGCATGGCAGCGGTATGTCGGTAATGGAAATGAGTCATCGCGGCAAGGAATTCATCAGCATCGCGGACAAGGCACAAGCCGACCTGCGCAAGCTTCTGGCGATTCCGGATAATTACAAGGTGTTGTTCCTGCAGGGCGGCGCCATCGCGGAAAACGCATTCATTCCGATGAATCTGCTCGGAAACAAGACTACCGCCGATTATGTGAACACCGGCGAGTGGTCGAAAAAATCGATCAAGGAAGCGAAGCGTTATTGCACCGTGAACGTCGCCGCATCGGCCGAAGACAAGCACTTCACCTACGTGCCGCAGCAGGAGACATGGAAACTGAGCAAGGATGCTGCCTATGTCCACGTCTGCACCAATGAAACCATCGGCGGCGTCGAATATCACTGGGTGCCGGATACCGGCGACGTGCCGCTGGTTGCCGACATGTCGTCGCACATCCTGTCGCGCGCGGTCGATGTCGCGAAATACGGCGTGATCTACGGCGGCGCGCAAAAGAACATCGGCCCGGCCGGCCTGACGCTGGTGATCGTGCGCGAAGACCTGCTCGGCAAGGCGCTGCCGATTACGCCGTCGGCGTTCAACTGGAAAGAGCAGGCGGAAAACGATTCGATGCTGAACACGCCGCCAACCTATTCGATCTATATTGCCGGACTGGTCTTCGAGTGGCTGCTGGCCCAAGGCGGTGTCGCCGCGATGGAACAAAAGAACATCGCCAAGGCGAAGCTGCTGTACGACTATCTCGATCAGACGGAGTTTTACAGCAACCCGATCGCCAAGCAGGATCGCTCGCGCATGAACATTCCGTTCAAGCTCAAGGATGAATCGCTCGACGATGCATTCCTGAAAGGCGCGCAGCAGAACGGCATGGCCCAGCTGAAAGGCCATCGCTCGGTGGGCGGCATGCGCGCATCGATCTACAACGCAATGCCGCTCGAAGGCGTACAGGCGCTGATCAGCTATATGAAGGAGTTTGAGCGCAAGCACGGCTAGCGGCCTGCGGGCAGCGGCCGTCGGGTACCTGCCCTGCCTGGGTTGCGCTGAATTGCGCTGAGTTACGAGTAGCTTGATCCTGCACTAAACGAAAAGGGACATCATGGCCAAATATCAGATACTCACGCTCAATCAGATTTCCAGCAAAGGGCTGCAGCGCTTCCCCGACGCCCGCTACAGCGTCGGACCGAAAGTCGAGCAACCCGATGCGATCATGCTGCGCTCCCACGATATGCATGAAATGAAGATTGCACCGGGTATTCTGGCAATTGGCCGGGCCGGTGCCGGCACCAACAATATTCCGGTGGCCGACATGTCGAAACGCGGCGTGCCGGTGTTCAATGCACCGGGCGCCAACGCCAACGCAGTCAAGGAACTGGTATTGGCCGCCCTCCTCCTCGCAGCCCGCAATCTGATACCGGCGGTCAATTATGTGGCCGCACTGAAGGCGGATGCGCCCGATCTCGAAAAACAGGTGGAAAACGGCAAAAAGCAATTCGCCGGCGTCGAGCTTCCCGGACGCACACTCGGCATCGTCGGCCTCGGTGCGATCGGCAGCATGGTTGCCGACTCGGCGATCAAGCTGGGAATGAAAGTGATCGGCTTCGATCCCGAGATTACCGTCGATGCCGCGTGGCGCCTGCCTTCCAGCGTAGTCAAGGCAAACCGGATCGAAGATGTATTGCGGCAATCCGATTTCGTCACGCTGCATATACCGCTGATCAGTGCCACGCGCCATTTGCTGAATGCCGAGCGGCTGGCGATCATGAAGCCGGGCGCAGTCCTGTTGAACTTTGCACGCGATGCGATTGTCGACGATAAAGCGGTTGTCGCGGCATTGCGTGAACGCAGGCTCAAAGCATATCTGTGCGATTTTCCCGGTCCCGCGCTGATCGGCGAATCCGGGGTCGTGGCATTGCCGCACCTGGGTGCGTCGACCGAGGAAGCGGAAGAAAACTGTGCGGTCATGGTTGCCGAGCAATTACGCAATTATCTGGAACACGGGACGATTGCCAATGCGGTGAATTTTCCGAATGTCGAGATGCCGCGCGAATCGCCGTACCGGATGTCGATTGCGAACACCAATGTACCGAACATGCTGGGCCAGATCTCGACCGCAATGGCTGCATGCGGCTTGAATATTCACAATATGGTCAACAAGTCGCGCGGCGACATGGCTTATACGCTGGTGGATGTAGACAGCCCGATACCGGAATCCGCAATCGCCGCAATCTCCGCAATCGAGGGCGTGCTGGCAGTCAGGGCAATTCCGGCGTCGGAGGCCCTCTGACCGGGAGCCGGTCGCAAGTCGGGACTATCGCTCGATAGCTCTGCAAAACAGGAAAGGCCGGCCGATATGAACGATCCACAAACGCAGCAGAATCCGGAGCACGATCCGTCGCGTTCACCACAGGAGATTCCGGATGTTCCAAAGCCGGAGCCGGAAATAGATCCCGCGCATAAACCCGGGCCAGAGATCGACCCGGCGCACAAACCGGAACCGGAGATCGATCCTTCTCCGCGGCCCGAGCCGGAAATCCCTCAGCTACCGC
This sequence comes from Oxalobacteraceae bacterium, assembly GCA_036675035.1. GTDB lineage: Bacteria > Pseudomonadota > Gammaproteobacteria > Burkholderiales > Burkholderiaceae_D > MESE01. The sequence continues at coordinate 50,886 of JAKFFO010000027.1, read as the reverse complement.
CCGACACCACCGCACCATTCGAGCCGCAGACACCGGAAATCACACCTGGCTCGACGCCACCCGAAGTAACGTAGGCTGAACGCCGGCTTATGGGCGGCCGGCGAAAGTCCCTGTGCCGCAACCGGTACCGCGAAATAAACGGCATAACGTACAAGAGAATAAGGTCAACCGGTCGCCATCCGGCCTTTTGGATAAAGGAAAGCCGGCGCGGTCATTAAAACTTGCGCTGTGCCTGCACACCGAAACAGGCACCATTAGAGGTGTGGCACCACGGACGGTTCGACATCTGGCGCCGGATCATGAAACCGCTTGATTGGTCGAAGCCGGCCGGTCGCGTTCCTCCAGCTTGCTTTTGAGTGCGTATTTCTCGCGGTCGATTTCGCCACGGGTACGTACGCCCAGGCGGCGCAGCAGCGGCAAAGGCGGACACCAGCCCTGCAGCCCATGCTGCAGCAAGAACGGCAACACGATACCGGGAACGATCAGCCATTTCCTGTTGACCGTCGCACCTAGTATGAGTCCGGTCAGGGCCAGCGTCGACGCGTTGACTTCAAGCACGCGTTCGACATCCCATTCTCGATCCAGCCGGGCAATACGTCGTTTGATTTGCTTGCGGTGCGCGCTTGCATAATGGCGCATGTGATCTTCCGTGTCCCGGTCGATTTTCTCGTTTAAATACTGCGCCGTGGAACGGCGCACCCGGTCAGCGTTTGTATCGGCCGGGTTGTCAAGAACATGTGAATTCATTTTTTCTCCGCCAGACGAATTGATAAGCGCGGTCGAATATTTTTGCAGATATCGATGTGAGCATTCGAAGCTCATATCAAGGCGTGAAAACACCGCCCCGGCGACGTGTCGCCGATCCCGGTTCGACCGGGCCCCGTCGAAATAATTCAGACTGTGGTCTGGCGTCCATCCCGTCTCCGCGCCGGCGGCATTGCTGACATTCATTTTCCGGCCGATCCGGCACTCCGGAAATGAATCCTCTGCTGTTTCTTGTGTCGAAATTGCCTGAAACGACATTTCATTGATAACGGCAAGGAAACGATATGAACCGGCCAATCAGATATTTGTGTCTTGCATTGAGTGCCGGATCCGTGGCAATCGGACTGCCAATGCCAGGAAAGACGCAAGATCCACCGACGCGGAAAACCGCACCTGCAGGCGAGCAGAAATCCGGTAAAACGGAGGTGCTGGAAATGGGCGCGAAAGCGCTGCAGAGCAGTTCCCCGTTGAAACCATTCGATATTTATCTGTCGGGATTTCATCCGATGAAGGAAAATCCGGAACTGCAAGTGGCAGCACATCACTACTGCCACCAGGTTAATGAGGATTTTGCGCAATGCGCGCTGTTCGACAGCAATACCGAGGATGCGAATCTGAACGGTATCGAATACATCATTTCCGAAAAACTGTTTGCAGGATTGCCTGAGTCGGAACGGAAGTTCTGGCATCCGCATAACGGTGAAATCCTGTCCGGTCAACTGGTTGCACCCAATCTTCCCGATGTTGCGGAAAAGTCGCTGATGAAATCGAAAATGAACAGCTATGGCAAGACATGGCATGTATGGAATACCGGCCACAACGGAGAACCCGGTGACAAACTGCCAATGGGCGAACCGATGCTGGCGTGGTCATTCAACCGGGATGGAGAGGCACGTCCGGGGCTGGTCGAGAGTCGCGACAGGAACATGAAAATCGACAGTGGCGAAAAGCGCCGGCAACGCACCGATCTGAAAGCACTGGCCAAACCGCAGTCAGGCGTAAATGACCTGAAAGGCAAGTTCGCCGGGCCGACAACGGACATTCCAGGTGTTGTCGGGCAGAAAGCGAAAAAGTAAAACCGGCGACAGCAGGTTCATTGGCGGTGCGGCATCGGCCGCGCTATCGCTGCCTGGAAAGGGCGTTGCCATCATCGGCATCGCGCGAGCTGCCGCTCTCGTCCGGCGGCGGACCTTCAGTTGGGGCGATGTACAAGGTACGGGTCGGATATGCAAACGTGATTCCGTATTCCCGGAAGCGCTTGAGCAAGGATAGATTGATTGCCTGCTGGATATCCATGTAATGGTTGAAGTCGGCGGTGAGAACGTAATAGACCACCTCGAATTGCAGCGCACTGTCGCCGTAAGCCTTGAAGTGCGCCCGATCGAAGCGGGTATCGAGTTGGTGCGAGGTAATGATTTCCTTCACCATGTCGGGGACGCGCTCGATATTCTCGATCGATGTTTCATACGCGATGCCGAATTCGAATTGCACTCGGCGTTCCTGCATGCGCTTGTAGTTTCTGATGCGGTTCCTGAGCAGTTCGGTATTGGAGAAAATGATCTGTTCTCCACCAAGGCTGCGAATGCGCGTGGTTTTCAGGCCGACGTATTCGACCGTACCCATGTAAGTATCGACCACGATGAAATCCCCGATCACGAACGGCTTGTCCAGCGCGATCGATACCGAAGAAAATATATCGCCGAGAATATTCTGTACCGCCAGCGCCACCGCGATTCCGCCGATTCCCAGGCTGGCCATCAGCGTCGTGATATTGAAGCCGAGATTGTCGAGCGTGACGAGGACAGCGATCGACCACAGCACGATCTTCCCTACCAATCCCGCGACCATCAGGTGCGTCGCACCCGCCGGATTCTGTTCCCGGCTGCGTTGAAACGCCCGATCGACCGACATCGAAATCAAGCGATTGGCCCACAGCGCGACTTGAAATACCAAGACGATGATCCACGCATAATGCAGCAGCCTGCCGTTTCGCTCTGAAAGATCGAGTTGCGTGACTGCCGCCAGCAGCGCAATGCCGAGCATGAAAGGAAGGCGCGTCGATCTGACGAGCTGCTCCGGATAACTGAGAAACTTCAGCCGGCCCTTTTCGGCAAGGCGGTGCAACTGGCGCAGCAACACCGCTTTTAGCAGGAGCAAGGCGGCCAGTACCAGCACGAAGACGGTGCCGGCAGCCGTGGCGTCATAAATGGAAATCGGGATTTGAAGTTCGGTCAATGGCTTTTCCTCAAGATGGTGCGCATCCGGGCTATCGATCGGTTCAGATTTCGCCGGACCAAGGACCGGGCAAGCCAATAGGCTCAATACGCGCACTAAAAAAAACGCCCCCGTAAGGGGGCTTAAAAGGTCAATACGACCTCATCGCTGCTTCAAGTCTGTTTGAGCCGGTTCACAAGGTGAACGGCAATGGCTGCAATCCGTGTTCTGAATCTTCCCTGTTGATACTTTCCAACAAGGCCTTCAAGCCTTCGTTGAGCTTCAACAAGCTTTGTGCGTCAAGTTTTTGCAACGCTTCCGGCAACAAGCCCTTGGCAGGCGCCGGGGCGCGCAACAACAATTCCGCGCCCTGCTCTGAAAGTGTCAGCTTTACCACGCGCTGATCGACCCGGTCCCGGGTTTTGACGACAAACCCTCGTTTTTCGAGGGAATCCAGAAGGTTGCTGGCGGTCGTCTGATGAATCGCCAGCCTGTTGGCTATTTCACCGACCCGCAGGCCGGCGTGCTCATGAAGCTCCTGCATGACCCACAACTGGGCTCCGCTGACGCCGCATTGTTTCTCCACCCACGCCGAATGCCGTTGCTCCGCGCGAATCACCACCCGAAAGTTTTTCAGAGTATCCAGATGGGCCAGCGAACCTGCTTTCTGGCCTGGATCGAGCGCGAGCGGTGTAATCAAGTTGATCGCCATGAGTTGATTCCGAGATCTATGGTGACAGAAAAATACATTTGGATCAATATAATTTGCCTAAATACATAACTGGCAAATCGATGCTTTCGGTTTTTGAAGCTGTGGATGATGGGCCGGCGCACCCGCCGAGCCGATCCGATGGTCAGACGGAAAGCTCACTTTCGCTGCGAACGGCTTGGAAATTCGTGCCTCTAAATTGGCCAAGAATTAAGTTTTTCGCATATGAAAGTCGCAATCCGCGTGTTTTCATGCTTTGGCCTCATACCAGTCTTGCGATCGATTCACGACGCCGACCACAAGCAGCATCACGGGCACTTCGATCAACACCCCGACTACGGTCGCCAGCGCCGCACCGGACTGAAAACCGAACAGGCTGATTGCCGTCGCCACCGCCAGTTCGAAGAAATTGGATGCACCGATCAGGCTTGACGGACCGGCGACGCAGTGCGCAACGCCAAATTTGCGGTTCAGCAGATAGGCGAGCCCCGAATTGAAGAAAACCTGGATCAGGATCGGCACCGCGAGCAGTGCAATGATCAACGGCTGTTCCGTGATGGCTTCGCCCTGGAATGCAAACAGCAGGACCAGCGTCAGCAGCAATGCCGAGATCGAATAGGGACCGAGCGCCAGGACCGCCCGTTCAAGTGCGGCCGTTCCATTTGCCAGCAGCGTTTTGCGGATCAATTGCGCCAGCACGACCGGGACGATAATGTAAAGCCCGACCGACATCATCAGCGTCTCCCACGGAACCGTGATCGATGCCAGGCCGAGCAGCAATGCAACCAGCGGCGCAAACGCCACGATCATGATCGCGTCGTTCAGCGCGACTTGCGACAGCGTGAAATAGGGGTCGCCCTTGCACAGCTGGCTCCACACGAACACCATCGCGGTGCATGGCGCCGCAGCAAGCAAAATCAGCCCTGCGATGTAGCTGTCGAGCTGGTCGGCCGGAAGCCAGCCGGCAAACAAGTGCCGTATGAACAGCCATCCGAGAAAAGCCATCGAAAACGGTTTCACCAGCCAGTTGATGAACAACGTGACGCCGATGCCGCGCCAGTGGCCTTTAACCTGCGCAAGTGCGCCGAAATCGATCTTGATCAGCATCGGGATGATCATCACCCAGATCAGGATTCCGACCGGAATATTGACCTGCGCCACTTCGAGTGCTGCAAGCGCTTGAAAGGCGCCTGGAAAGGCGCGCCCGAGCAAGATCCCGGCAACAATGCAAAGCGCCACCCATATCGTGAGGTAGCGCTCGAAGAATCCAATCGCGGGCGCGGCGCCGCCGGCGACTGCCGTGGTATGTGAAGTGCTCATTGCGAAATAGTCGTTGAGAGTGTGAATGAAAGACCGGTAACGGCGACTGCCCGGCAGTCGTCGCTCGAACCCGGTGTCGGTGCCGGCAACCTACGCCGATATGGCCGGCGTGTCGCCGATTTTCTTGATTGCATGCTGAATCGCGTTCTGGTCCAGCATGTGGATCGGCAGATTAACGAAGGCCGTCATGCGCGCCGCGATCTGCTTGAAGATTTTGCTGAACGCAGCACGCTTTTCATCGTCCGTGCCGTCCACCGCGGCCGGATCTTCGAAGCCCCAGTGCGCTGTGGCCGGATGGCCGGGCCAGTACGGACAAACCTCTCCGGCGGCGTTGTCGCATACGGTGATGATGAAGTCCATATGCAGCGCACCCGGAGCGGCAAACTCGTCCCAGCTCTTGCTGCGCAAATGATCAACCGGGTAACCGGTCGTCTGAACCTGCTCGATTGCAAACGGGTTCACTTTGCCGCCGGGCTTGCTGCCTGCACTAAAGCCGCTGAATCGGCCGTTGCCCATCGTGGTGACGAGCGCTTCGGCCATGATGCTGCGCGCGGAATTGCCGGTGCAGAGGAAAAGCACGTTATAGGTTTTGCCGGTTTTGTCGGTCATTTCGGTACTCGTGGCTACTTAACAGCAGGTCGAATTCTTTGTTGCCAGCCCCGAAGGGACGCAGCTATCGGCTGCTCCGGTCTTTCCGGTTTTTGCCGGTGCGGCGGGAGCGCAGCAAGCGTCCTTGCCTTGTACCGCCTTCGCCGACTCGCCGAATACCGGAATGGTATCCAGCGTGCGGAATGTTTCCCACGGAATGCCGGAAGGGTCGTTGACCCAATACTTGTCGGACCGGGCATAACAACAGGCGACGCCCTCTTCTTTTTCCAGCGCGGGCTGCAACGCTTGCAGGCGGGTCTGCATCTCGGCCAGTTCCTGGTCGGATTCGACTTGCATGCCAAGGTGGTTCAATCCGGTTTCGACGCCGCGCTGCGAGATGGCAAAGTTGACGCGCGGATCATCGAGCATCCACTTTGCATAATCCGGCTTGATGACGGAGGGCTCGGCGGCGAACATGCCGGAATAGAATCGGATGCTGTCGGCAAGACTGTCGACAGCGACGTGAATATGCAGGCGTTTCATGAGCAAGCTCCTCCCGTGGAACAGTTGGTCGTGCTGACCGGGGAACAGATATTCCCGCCGCAGCAGTTTTCAGTCAGAAAGCCGAGAAGTTCATTCATCGTGTTGAAGTTGGCTGAATATATGAGCGAACGCCCGGCCTTGGTTTGGACAATCAGGTTTGAATGGGTCAATTCCTTCAAATGGAAGGACAACGAGGACGGCGCGATGTCGAGCTCTTCGGCGATCCGGGTCGCCGGCATGCCTTGCGGCCCGGCTTGGACCAGCAAGCGGAAAACCGCCAGCCGCGACTCTTGTGCCAGTGCCGATAATGCTGTGATCGCAGGTTTGGTATGCATGGGTTCGGGAAGCTGGAATTTAATTTACTTCGATAATATTCGAATTGTCAAATTATTGCAAACGCGAGCTTCACCCTGACTGAATCTGACCGCAACCCGCAACGGACCGCGCCGGTACGAAATGCGCGATACTACCGAATCACCTCATCTACCCCGGTTTCCTGAGTCGCCATGTCCGAAACGTCTGAACATTCAATCCCGACACTTGCCTTGCATCAGTGGGTCGCCGACCTCTGGCGAGCCGCGGGCTCCGAAGCGAATGAAGCGAACTTGACGGCCGACCATCTGGTCGCAGCCAATCTTGCCGGACACGATTCGCACGGTGTCGGCATGGTGCCGCGCTATGTGAACTCGTGGCTGGCGGACGAACTGCAGTTGAACCGGCATGTCAAAACACTCCTGGATAGCGGCACCATGCTGACGCTCGACGGCCGGCGCGGCATGGGCCAGGTAGTCGCTTGCGAAGCGATGGAACTGGCGATCGAACGTGCATGCGAGCACGGCGTCTGCGTGATGGGGCTGAAGCACTCGCACCACCTTGGACGCGTCGGCCACTGGGCCGAACTGGCGATCGCCGCGGAAATGGTCTCGGTTCATTTCGTCAATGCTGTCAGCAAGCCGATCGTCGCACCGCACGGCGGTGCCCAGGGACGCTTCCTGACCAACCCGTTCACGGTCGGCATCCCGGTTCCGGGCCGCGCTCCGATCCTGCTGGACTTCGCGACCAGTGCAATTGCGCTCGGCAAGGCGCGGGTCGCCCACAACAGCGGCCGCAAGGTGATGCCGGGTTCGCTGGTCGATCGCCACGGCATGATTACCGACGATCCATCGGTACTGTTCCCCGCTGCCGGTACCGCGCCAGGTGCTTTACTGCCTTTCGCCGGTCACAAGGGTCACGCGCTGGCAATGGTATGCGAGCTGCTCGGTAGCGCGCTGATCGGCGGCGATACCACACGACCGGCAAACATCACCATGAAGCATGCGATCTGGAACAATATGCTGACCATCGTGTTCGATCCGAAACGCATGAACGCCGGCGATGTATTCGGAAGCGAATCCGGCGCCTTCATCGAATGGGTTAAATCGTCACCCCTGCAGCACGGCAGCGATGCGATCATGATGCCGGGCGAACCAGAACAAATCAGCCGCCGCAGGCGCGCCGAAGCGATCATGATCGATAGCGGCACCCTTATGCAAATGGATCAGGCGGCCGACGCCGTTTTGCGGCGCAACGGACATTCGCCGGGACCATTGTCCGCGCTCGAACGCGCTGTTTAGTTTTGTGCCGCCAGCATGTCAATGACTGGCTGCCTCGTCGATTTCCTCGTAATCGCCGATCCTGGTAACGATCGAAAAAAAACCGGACACCGTCCCATCTTTGGCAATATCCGGAATGTAATGGACCTTTTGTCGCATCGCGCCCCGGTTCGACTTTATCGTGCGTTCGTAACGTACTTCCGAGCCGCGCATCACTTCGTCCAGCCGCTCCTTCATGTCCGCATAGCGCCTTGAGCCTACGACATCGATCAGCGCATGCCCGATCAGGTCGGCAGGATCGATGCCGCTTTCAGTGGCGTAATACGCATTTGCGAAGCAGTAACGCTGATTCGCGTCCAGGTAAGCGATCCATGCCGGCAGATTATCGGCAATCGTGCGCAAGCGTTTTTCATTGGGGATAATTTTTTCTTCGATCTGCTTTTGCCGGCCGATGTCGCGAACGAACACGTTGACGACCCGGGCATCGTCTTCACGAACGGGGAAGAGCAGCAATTCGACCGGTATCGTCCGACCGTCCGGCTGCAGCGCAGTCATTTCGATGCGCTTGTTGATTAGCGTGGATTCATCCGCGTTCGCAATCATCCTGATTTGCGCGTCCAATCCGGCGCGTGCCTCTTCCGGAAGCATCAATGCAGCGAACTGACTGCCCATCGCATCTTTGGACGGCCAGCCGAACATGGACTCCGCCTGCTTGTTCCAGTCGACGATGACACCCTCCCCATCCATGCAGAAGAAAGCATCATGCGAGCGCTCAAGCAGGATGCGGATACGCCGTTCGGCCTGTTGCAACCGGAGTTCCGAGCGAAGGCGATTATCGATTTCAGACTGGAGTGCCGATACGGCATTGGTTCGTTCGGCGAGCAAGCGTTCATTGGAATGTATCTGTACTTGTTGGGCGATCGCCGCGCCGAGCAGACCGGCCATCAGCTCCAGCGTCTGCATGTCGCGCTGGCCGAATGCTGCCGGCTGCGTTGAAAGAATTTTCAACACGCCAATTGCCTCGCCCTTGTCGTAAAGCGGCGCAACCACCAGCGAAACAGCGCCCACTTTCAGGCATGCTTCCGCATCGACGCGAGGATCCGTCAGTGCGTTGTCGCATTTCAGTATTTGCCGCTTCCGGATGCACAGGCCGGACAGGCTGCCGGCAATATTCTTTCGGAATCCGATGAACGGCGCAGTACTGCCGGTGGCGGCCGCCGAGACGACTTCGTTTCCTTCGATCAATTCGACGACCGTGCCGGTGGCGCCGGTGAGCCGATGAACCTTGCGCGCCGCCAGATCCAGGAAGGAGCGCAGGGTCATTCCTGCCTGCATCAGCATCGCCTGCGTGGCGATGATGTCATTCAGGCGTTGCGTATCCTGCTCATGTATTGCCGCTGCGCGGCGCCGTTCGCTGATCGCCTCCAGCAATTGCATGTTGGTCGTCTGCAGCTCGGCCGTACGATCTCTGACCTGCCGCTCCACATCTTCAATCGAATCCCGCAATGCGCGCTGCGCATCCTTCTGATCATTGATATCAGTGCTGCTTCCGATCCACTTGGCGACTGCGCCGGTTTCGTCTTTCAGCGTATGCGCGCGCACCAGGTGCCATCGGTACGCGCCATCCGATGCGCGGCGGAACCGGCATTCAATTTCAAATACTGTCGCGTTTTTAACCGCATCCCGCCAAATTGCCTGGCATCTGTCGCTGTCGTCCGGATGCAAGACCGACTCTATGCACTGCTCCAGCGGTCCATCGGGCACGATCCCGGAAAACTCATGCCAGGCCTGATTGCAGAATTCAAAACGCCCGTCTGCATCTGCGATCCACACGATTTGCGGCATCGCGTCGGCGATCAGCCTGAGTGCTGCATCGCTGCCGCCAGCGACGGTGTGCGGCAGTCGAGGCGGATCGTTGTCGGCAAAAAATCGGTTTTGCATAAATTACCGGATATGGTTCAAATGAACCTCCATGCAGCAGCCACGCTTGAAACAGAAACAGACACCCGCTCTGAAGAAGGAAGGGGCAACAGATTAACACTAACCCGATTGTGAGAAAACCCTTTCGTGCTCGCTGCAATGAAGCGTGTGCAATTCTTGTTCCAAGCAATGTTTGCATGGGCTTTCCGGCGATTAAAATTGAGGCGCAGCAAGCTCGGAACGATGCGGGTCGACCTTTGTCCAAGTAAAGCTTTGCTGCCCACGCACCTGTTCGCATGCAGATGCCGGCAACGCCGCTGATGCCGTGACATTCCGGTGTTTGCGATCCAATTGCCAATGTGGATTGAAATGAAAAAAGTACTCAGCTTCTTTTCCCGACCGGACGATGATTTGAAAGAGACACGACCGACATACGTATCCAGAGAGCCGACACTGGATCGCGATCAGATAAACAGGCGCCACGATACCGTGACGAAGAGCAGCCAATCCGCGCAGCCCAAAAATTGCCCGCCGCCGCCGGAGTTCGAGCAGATGCCGCTGGATTACAAAGGCATCGTGGAATTTTTTCAAAAGAAAGTGCGGGACCGGCGATCGCCCTACAATGGATTGGTCGCCGCGGCCGACTGCCTGAAGGAATTCATTCCCGACGAGACCAGCCGGCTCAAGGCGGTACTGGCGGTTTGCGGCGACAAGTGGCCGCTGGACGCATTATCTCTGGCGATCAGCACCCATATCTCGGATATCGAGCTGGCCAGAAACAAGGCCCGGGCCGATACACGCTCCCAGTCTTCCGAGCGTGCGGCGCGACTTCAGGTTGAAGCGGATCAAATCAAACAAAAGAACGCAAGAATCGAAAGCGAAATACGCGTGCTCGGTGACAGCATCCAGAAGCTTGAAGCAAACCTGAACGCGAACCGAGCCACGCTGGCTTCGCTCAACGAGCAGATACAGCTCGCCCAAGGGAATGCGAGTTCAGGGTCGTTTGTCGATCAGGCCGCCGAAAATCTCAAAAATGATTTGCTGGCGAGGAAAGTGATACTGGGATTGCCGTAGTTGAAGTACAGCGGGCAGTCGCGCAGATGACTACTGATGCGACACGAACAAGCATGGAGCCGCATCCCTCCTTGGCGGGCGCTCCCTGTCTTGCAAGACAGGGTTGTTACGCAGCCGGATGGCATGCCACCCGAAACTCCTGCTCCACCCCCGGCCCTCTGCCCGAGGCAGATGGTAAAAAATGGACACGATGAAATAGAGACTTCATCCTGCCGGATCAATATCAAAGGTCAAACCATTGCGTACGCCGGAATGCCTGCTCCACCTCGTGTGCGGGAAGCGCACTGCTGAAATAGAATCCCTGCAACTCCTCGCATTCCAGATTAACCAGAAAATCGACCTGCTCCCGAGTTTCAACGCCTTCGGCCACTACCTTGAGTTGCATGGTCTTTGCCATCGCCATCGTGGCGGTGACAATGGCTGCATCGTCCGTATCCGTGCCCAGATCGGCAATGAAGGATTTGTCGATTTTCAACGCGTCGATCGGTAATCTTTTGAGATGCGCGAGCGACGAATATCCGGTGCCGAAATCATCGATCGAGATCAGTACGCCGAGCTTGCGAATTTCCGTCAGGGTTTGCTGTGCCGATTCAATATTTTCCATCAGGCCGGTCTCGGTCACCTCCAGCTCCAGCCAGCATGGGTCGAGACCGGTATCGGCCAGAACCGCCGCGACCGTCTGCTGCAGAAACGAAAAGCCCAGCTGCCGCGGCGACAGGTTGACCGATACCCTGACCGGCGGAAGTCCCCTTTGCTGCCAGAGCATATTCTGGCGGCATGCGGTTCGAAGCATCCATCCGCCAATTTCACCGATCAGGCCGATCTCTTCCGCGAGCGGTATGAAGTCGGCCGGATACATCAGCCCTTTTTCAGGATGCTGCCAGCGAATCAACGCTTCGACCGCCACCAGTTTCTTATTCAGCGCACATATCCTCGGCTGATAGTGAAGCACGAACTCGTTTCGCCGGGTGGCGCCATGCAAGGCATTTTCAATGCTCAGGCGCTGCAGCACACGGGCATTCATCTCGGCGCTGTAGAAATAATAGATCCCTGAACCAAATTGCTTGGCCTGATGCATTGCCAGGTCGGCGGCGTGAAGCAGAGCCATCTGGTCGGAACCGTCTCGCGGATAAAAGCTTGCGCCCATGCTGGCCGACAGGAAAATTTCTTGCTCACCCAGAGGCGTCGGCCGCGAAATGGTTTGCAATATCTGTTCGGCGACTTCACGGGTCTGCTCCGGAGTACAGGTTTTTTCCAGACAGATGACGAATTCCGCACCGCCCAGGCGCGCGACGGTGTTGTCTTCGCCTACCGCCTGGACCAGCCGCTGCGAGATTTCGCGCAACAGCAGGTTTCCCTTGTCGTGCCCAAGGCTGTCATTGATTGCCTTGAACCGATTCAAAGCCAGCGACAGGATGGCAAGCGATCCATTTTGCCTTTGCGCTCTTTCGATTGCATGCTGCAAGCGGTCTTCGAGCAGCGCGCGGTTCGGCAAACCAGTAAGCACATCATGTGTGGCAAGGAACTGGATGTGATGCTGGTATTGCTTGCTATCCGAAATATCGGTATTGCTGATCAAGATGCGTACCGGCTTGCCGCATCCGTCCACATCCAGCGCCCATCGGCTCAATACGACGATCGGACGGCCATCCCTGCTTTGCTGGAATACTTCGCCTTCCCAATGCCTGGCCTGATCCAGTTCGGACCGAATGTCGCGCAAGGACTTGGGATAAATCGACTTGAGCAAGTCGTGTGCGACCCGGCCGATCGCTTCTTCGCGCGCATAACCATACAGCCGCTGCGCGCCGTCGTTCCAGAAAAGAAGTCGATAGTCGAGATCGCACACGACAATCGAGTCGCGAGACAGATTCAGCAACGCGGCTTGCTGCTCCAGCGAGTTTTCATGCAATGCCCCCTGCAACTGGTCCCGCACGGCCACGCAGAAGAATATCTGACCGCCCGCGTTCACGGCGCTGATCATCATTTCAACCATCATCGGACGGCCGTCCTTGTGCAGCGTTGCGACCTTCACCCACTGGCCGAGGATTTCAGACTGCCGGCTGCCCCGGTAGCGCTGCAGCGCATCGCTCAAGTACGCCCGGTTCTGTTCCGGAATGATCAGCTCGGCAACCAGCCGGCCAACTGCTTCGTCCCCTCGCCATCCGAACAGCCGCGCCGCCTTCTCGCTCCAATCGATGATTCTGCCATCGCTGTCGACCGCGATAAAGCCTTCGCTGGCGCTGTTCAGAACAGTCCGCAGAATTGCAAGGTGTGTCGAGAGATTGGCGACGGCGACCATTGGACTCCATGGCAAGAATGCAAATCGCATAACTCCATGTTAAGTAACATTTCGTCTATGCGTAAGGGCAACAAAGTAGTTCGGCCGACAAACGTGCATGCTATTGAGGAATATCAAGCTTGCTTGAAATCGACATTGCCGATGTGCAACATGATCGTTATCGTGGATGGCTTGTCCGTCGGCTCATACCCGCAACCAAGCGCAAATTCGATCTGACACAGGAAGCAACATGTTTCTGGTCCCACAAAAAAAATGAACAGCTCTGTCCCCGACCATAGCCGACCGGACCTGTCGGCAATCGAAAATCCGAACATCGATATTCCAAGCGACGCCGACTGGGCAACGCCCGCCCAGCGCAAGCGCGCTACCATCGCCTGCCTGCTGGCCGCGCTGGTAACCGCGGCGCTGATACCAATGGCCGATACGAGCCTGCCGCATATCCCGGCCTTTCTGCCGGCGTATCAGACCGTACTGATCACCGCATATCTGATTACCGCCTATCTGGTTTTCGGCTTTTATCAAGCCAGCCAATCACGCTCGCTACTTTATCTGTGTGCCGGCTGCATCTACACCGCGACGATCCTGACAGTGCAGTTCCTTTCATTTCCCAACCTGCTGTTGGCCCGCGATGCCACGGTCGGCGGCTCTCAAACCACGATGTGGCTTTGGTGCCTTTGGCATATCGGACCACCGGTGGCCATACTTGGCTATGCACTGAGTGAATGGCTGCAACCAGGATCGGTTGCTTCCAACCCGAACCGCACAGCATGCCGTTTCGGTATTGCGCTTGCTCTCGCACTTGCGGCCAGCATCTTCGCTGTAACGATCTTTCATGACCGACTACCGGTACTCGAAGTCGGCGGAAATTTTCAGAGCATTACAATCACCGCGGTTGTGCCGGCGATCCAGGTCACAACCATGATTGCATTGCTGCTGCTGTGGCGAGCGACCGGTTTTCGCTCGATCCTGAACATATGGCTGGGAGTCGCCCTGGTGGCCCTGTTGCTGGACAACGCCATCACCATGAGCGGTGGAAGCCGCTTGTCGGTCGGCTGGTATGCGGGCCGCTTGAATGCGCTGCTGTCGGCCGCCATCATGACACTGATTTATCTGCGTGAAATCAATTGCGTGTACCTGAACACGGTGCTTAATGCACAGCAGCTTGCCGCATCCAATGCGCTGCTGGAAGTCCGTGTGGATCAGGCGCGGCTCGATTCGCTGACCGGGTTGCCCGGACGGGCGCTGTTCCTGGAACAGGCTACCGCGCTGCATGCGCGCAGTATCGCGTCCGGTGCGGCGGTCGCAGTGCTGTTCATCGATCTGGACGGGTTCAAGACAATCAATGACAGCATGGGGCACGACCACGGTGACGTAGTGCTTAAAAAAACCGCCGAGGTACTGCTCTCGGTGATGCGCGAAACAGACGTTGCCGGCCGCGTCGGCGGGGATGAGTTCGTGGTATCGCTGGTGGCGCCGGCCAGCACTATTCAGGCAACCGCGATCTCGGTCGCCGGGCGTATCGTCAACGGAATTTCAGAAATCGGCAATGGTATCGGCTGCAGCATCGGCATCAGTGTATGCAACGACGATCGGCTGCTGCTGGAGTCGTCGCTGCGCGAGGCCGACGCGGCCATGTATGAAGCCAAAAAAAATGGCAAGAATCGTTTCGTCGTGTATCCGGCGGAAGCCGCCTGAACGATCAAAACGTGCTCATTCATGCATGAGCAAGAAAAAATCGCAACATCTCTTTCGCTGCGTTCGGGCCCTTTGCATCGGTAAAACTGCCGCGACGGCTTCCACCGGACCAAGCGTGGCCGGCACCATGCACGATCCATTGCTCGGCGATTACCCGGCCGCCATGATCACGATGCACGCTGTGGGTATAGGAATGGCCATTGGCAACCTTGCCCAGCCCGACTGTTACGTAAGGAAAAACCTCGCTTTCCGGCGCTGGCCCGTTATGCGCCGCGATCGACACAGATTGCTCGATGATCTGATCGCCGTTACTCGGATGAACAGTCGTATCCCGGTCGCCATGGAACACGATCGTAGGCACCGTTTTCTTCACCGGCAAGAATATGTAACCCAATTTCTTCGCCGACTTGCCTGCACCGCTGCCGCCCTTCATGACCGCCAGCGCGGATGAAAGATTGCGCGCCGATGCATACGGCAGTCCGGAATGAATCCCGACCGCCGCGTACAGGTCCGGATAGGTGGTTCCCATGATGGCCGACATCGCGCCACCCGACGAAAGTCCGGCGATGAATACTCTTCGTCTGTCGATCCGGTAGGTATTGATGATTTTTCGCGTCATGCCTGCAATGATCGACGGTTCACCCAGGTTGCGCCGCTGGTGCAAGGAATCAAACCAGTTCCAGCAGCGTGATCCGTTAGCCGACTCGGACTGGGCTGGATACAGCACGAAGCATTGTCTTTCCTCGGCCATTGCGTTCATGCCTGTACCCGCGGCGAAGTCGTCCGGGTCCTGCATGCAGCCATGCAGCATGACGATCAACGGCAGTGGCTGCCCGGTGTAGACACCCGGAATATACAATCTGTAATTGCGAGTGCCGGCATGATTGGCATAGCTGCCTTCGGAAAAATTTCCGTCATCGGCTGCGCCATCCGCAGCCTTGTTCATGCCACCCGCACCATTCATGCCGGACACCATGCTTTCACATAACGACGCAATGGCACCGATCCCCGACATGTGTTGCGTCCGTCGGCTTCCGTCCTTGAGCGCCGCAATTGTCTTGTCATTGCGCTTCATCGAATCCTCTTCTGCATTGCTTCTTCTTTGGCGGTCCAGCCCGTTGCACATTGCGCGTCCGTCGAAATACGCGGCACGCGTCTCCCGCCAGTCAGGTCGTGCGGACGGGCTTAATCCTGACCAGCATCTACCCTTTGCGGAGCGGAGCGCGCAGCGCATTCGCCATCCATGTCGTGGCCGAACCTGTAGTCTGGAATACGGTGAATTACCGCGATGGTGCAGCCATCGCAGCGCACGATCCGAACCGCCTGCGCCGCACGGGCCGCCGGCAAACGCAAAGCACGCGGATGCAGATGCATCCCGCGATGCCTGGCATGCACCGGCATGCCCGTTGGTTAATCACTGGTCAGCACGAATCGCCCGTCTTATTGCGGTGGCTGAGCGACCTTGCGCGCGCCTTGCGAAGCAGCATCGCCGGCCTTGTTGATCGGCCGGGTCAGCTTCTCCATTGCGGCGCGTTGGCGTTCGGTGGTTTTCTGGGTTTCTTCTGATGCTCGGCGCGCAACTTCATCCGCTACCGCGGTCGCAGTCCGCGTTGTTTCGGAAATATGCGACTCCGCGGTCTTCGCAAGCTCGACCTGGGTGCCGGCGGCGATGCTGGACAAGTGCTGTTGATAGGCGCGCACTTTTTCTGCGGTCGGTTGTGCTTGCGAAGTCGCAATCGAAAGCGCTTCGTAAGGGTCTCTGGCGACCATGATCTGCTGAGCGCCATTGATGGATTCTTCCATTACGGTTTGCGCCACTTGAATATTCAGCTCGTTGATTCTCTGTGCCGTATCGAACAATCTCTGCGACATATCGGTAAGCAGAGAAAATTGCGCTTCCATATGTGCTTTTACAGCAGGCGTCACCGGTTGGGAAAACATGTTCATGAGTAACCTCTTCAAAAAGATGATTATTTAAAATTGCATGGCCGTCTGCTCGACGTTCCGCATGCGCTCGCAGCCCTCGCTGCAGCGTCGATGCGGCTAAATTCGACTATGGCTGCCTGATCAAGTTTCATGAAAAACCACTTTCTTTTTGCGGCGCACAAATTTGCGCTCGTCTACAGAACAATGGTGCCAATCCGGTGTCAACCGGCACGGTATGTCGCGACAAGCGGCAAGCGTCGTCACGCAAAAAAATTCACTGGGAATGTGAGTTCAAATAGTTTTGGGGAAACTAAATTTCAGAGTAACGGGTGGACGATTCATGTTGATCCGAAAAAAACAGCCCTGTTGCAGGGCTGTCGAGCTTGAATTTTTCACTCTGAAAGTTGAATCTCCCAAACGCATCAAATGCGACCGGGGCAATTTTCGCGGAGATCAGGCGCCGCCTACCAATGAATATTCGCTCGCGTTTTCAGACAGCCAGCGACGCGACAAATCGCTTTCCTGCTGGTTGGGATGAAAGTCGGCCTGCATATATTCGCGCCACGGGCCGCGCGTCTCACGGATGAGTCCGCGCTTTCCGAACAGAAAACCTGCCGCGCTCTTCCAGGTGTTCCATTTCCACAGTGTTCCGTCTCTCCGCAGGTTGTTCACCGTCTGGTACAGCAGGTCTTGCAAAAAGACGACGGTAATGCGGCGGAACCATTTAACCCGCCACTCATGACTGCCGTCCAGCGCCTGATACAGGTCGAATGCGGTGCTCTTGTGTTCGGATTCTTCGGCGCTATGCCAGAGCCACATCGTCTTCAGCCGAGGCTCCGTATCGCTCAGCGCCTCGGGACGTCGCAACAGCCATTCCGCAAAGATGGCGGTAAAGTGCTCGTTTGCAGCGGTAATCCCCAGCGCATGGCGTGGATCGGCACCATCCAGCGCGGCCAGCCGTTGCTGTGCGCGCGGCGCCCATTCGTTGAGCAGGCCATGTCTATCCAGATGATTGTTGAACAATGCATGAATGCGCCGATGTGTCGCCTCCTGTCCGACGAATCCCTGCACTTCGGACCTGAACCGAGGCTGCCGTTCGGCCGGCAGCGCCTTGAAGCCGTTGCGCACCGAATCGATGAAAAACTGTTCGCCGACCGGAAAACTCATTGACAAGGCATTGAAGAATGCCGAACGAAAAGCGTCGCCGCCGCACCAATGGCGTTCGATCGGTGTTTCCAGATCGATCAGCAAACGTCGAACCACCAGCTCAGTCATGTTCCGTCTCCAGGCAAAGTGCATTGGTACGTAGGCGTACCAGCAAGCGTGATATTGATGTGCATATGTGGTACTGTCAAGTACCATTGCTTGCAAACCTGATTATTCTAATCGATCCAGCGCATGCCTCAATCCTCCACCCCCGCCGAAAACGCTACCGCCGACTATCGCAGCCGCCTGCTGGAAGGAATGGCGCGTGCGCTCGCATCCAACGGCTATGCCGGCACCACGATCGCCGATATCGTCCGCGAGGCAAGCGTATCCAGACGTACCTTCTATGAACATTTCTCCACCAAGGCGGAATGCCTGATTGCGCTGTACGAGGCGGCCAGCCTCGGCGCCCTCAATGTATTGCAAGATGCCATCGACCCACGGCATGCCTGGCAAATACAGGCGCAACATGCGATGTCGGCTTATCTCGGCTGCCTGGCGCGCAACCCGCTCGTGACCCGAGCCCTGTTCATCGAAATCCTCGGATTGGGTAGCGAAGGCCTGGCGGCACGACGCCGCGTCAATCGGCAAATTGCCGCATTCATGCTGAAAGTCATCAACGCACCGCGCGACAAGCGCAGGCCGAAACAATTGTTGTCGGAGGACATGGCCGCCGCAGTGGTGGGCGGCATCAATGAGCTGATACTGCAATATATCGAGCAGGACCGGACAAGCCACCTTCAGCAACTGACGCAGTCTGCGGTGCGCTTGCTATGCGCGGTGGCACCGACCGATGCCGAATCGGGCGCGCGTCATTCCTGAACCGACTCGCTCGTTAGCAATCGTCAGAAATCATGATCAGGCCGGGAGATGGCATCCGGTATCCGGTACGAACGATCAATTCTTGCACAGGGATCAACAAGCGGAAAGTTTGTCATTTCTCCAACGGAGCCTGGCGCGGACAGAATCGTCTCCAATGTTATGATGACACGCTTCCTTTTCGCGCCGAAAAACGTTGTCTGGAGAGACCATGCCTTATTTCCGATTACCGAACATTCGCAAGCGCGGCGCGCATCCCATTATTGCGTTCTTTTTCTTTTCCATTCTTTCAATCAGTCATGCGGCCGACAAGACGCCGGTCCTGATCGGTCTCGATGGTGAATTCGGACTGGAGAACAGCATTTCGGCGCAAGCGGTAGAGCTCGGCGTTCGCATTGCAAGCGCCGAAATCAATGCTGCCGGCGGCGTGCTCGGCGGTCGGCCCCTCGACATCATCACCAAGGATCACCGCTCAATGCCGGCGCGCGGCATTCGCAACATCAAGGAATTTTCCGCAATGCCCGATCTGGTCGCGGTATTCGGCGGCCGGTTCAGTCCGGTCATCATTGAACAATTGCCGATACTGAAGGAGACGCAGCTATTGTTCATGGCCGTCTGGTCATCCGCCGACCCGATCATCGATAACGGCATGAGTCCGAATTACATATTCCGCGTGTCCTTGCGCGACAGTCTTGCGATGCCGGCGATGCTGAAGTACGCACAGCGGCGCGGCTATAACAAGATCGGCCTGCTGCTGACGAATACATCGTGGGGGCGCAGCAACCGTGCGGCTGCCGAAAAGTTCATGCCGGCCAAAAACAACATGAAGATCGTGCGAACCGCCTGGTACAACTGGCAGGATAAATCGCTGATCGACAAATACCGGACCCTGCTCGATGCCGGCGCCGAGGCGATCGTGCTGGTCGCCAACGACGACGAAGCCGCAATACTGGTTCGAGAAATGGCCGCGTTGCCCGAAGCGCAACGGATTCCCGTATTGAGTCACTGGGGAATCACCGGCGGCGAATTCGTCAAGCAGGCGGGCCCGGCATTGCAGAAAGTCGACTTGTCGGTGATACAGACCTTCAGTTTCTTCAATGCCGACCAGAAGCCGCTGGCACGTTTCATGAAGGCAGCTGCGCCTTTCGGTATCGACAGCATTGAAGATATTCGCGCGCCTGTCGGGGTCGCGCATGCATACGATGCGACGCATATTCTGGCGCGTGCGATCAACCAGGCGGGGACCACGGAGCGCTCCTCGGTTCGCAAGTCGCTGGAAAACATACATGCACATCGTGGCCTGATTAAACTCTACAAGCCGCCGTTCACAGCTACCCGGCACGAAGCGCTGGGTCCCGATGAACTGCTGATGGCGCGCTATCGGTCCGATGGCGTACTGGTCCCGGCCGAGAAATAGCGCATGATATTCCAGCCACCTGCTGCGGGCAGCCTTGCCCGGCGCATTGCGGTCGTCACGGCGGCCCTTGTTGCGATCGCATTGTCGGTCACTGCACTTGCATCGCTATGGATCGTTGGCCAGCAACATTCCGCGGCGCTGCGCGCATTGACTCAGAAGGAAGTTGATTTCAATGCGTCCATGGTCAGCACCATGCTGCATGAAATTTCATCCCACCTGTCTGATGTGGCAAGCAACAGCATCCTGGCGACCGCGCTGGTCGACAGTGCCGGCAGGCAGACTTATCTGGCGCCCTATCTGGACAGCATCCAGAAAATCAACGGCATACCGGTCCAGATCCTGTTTACCGATTTCGAAGGCGCGGAGATCGCGAAGAACAGGAACGCACAGTTTACCGAGCCGCAACTGGCGTGGCTGAAGAGGCAGCTTGAGCACGGGCAGGAAGCCGCGGCCATCTTCGCAAGCGGCCAGGGGCCGGAGATGGTGGTGGTCGAGCTGTTGAGCTATTCCCGCACCCGCACGCCGGAGGGTGCACTGATGTACAAGATCGCACTCAACGATCTTCAGCATGGTCTCGACGGCAAGCTGCTGCTTGGAAAACCGGCCGCGTCGGCACCGGAGTCGGCGGTGCTTGCCTCGATCGATACGCCGCCCAACCTGGACCACCTCGACTTCTATTTCGGCGCAAAAGCGATACCGCCTCAGGACGATGCATTGCTGCCGCAGTATTTGATTATCTTCGTGATTACCGGTGCTCTGGCGGCCGGCGTATTGGTGGTCGGGTCGCGGCTGTCACTGACCATGACCAAGGACCTGCGCCAGCTGGAATCTTTTGCCACCGGGATGGTTAACGCGGAATTCGGCCCGCAGCGCGCAACGGTCAGCGGCAGCACCGAGGTCGCCAATCTGGCGCGCTCGATCAATCACATGCTCGACGGACTGTACCGGCAGCACACGGAGCTGCAGCACGAAAGCGAAAAATTGCGTCAGCTCGCCAATACGATTCCTCAGCTTGCATGGATTGCGCATTCAAACGGGGTGGTTCATTGGTATAACGATCGCTGGTATGCGTATACCGGGCTGACGGCCGGGCAGCTGCAAGACCAGGGATGGGAAAGCGTTCTCGATCCTGCAATTCTTCCCTCAGTCGTCGATCGCTGGAACGAATCGCTCGCGACGGGCGCACCGTTCGAGATGACCTTTCCGATGCGAGGAGCCGACGGCGAATTCCGCCCGTTTTACACCCGTGCAGCGCCGCTGCGGGACGCGACCGGAAATATCGTGCAATGGTTCGGCACCAATACCGACGTATCCTCGCTCGAACGCGCAGAAAAGGCCGTACGTGAAAGTGAGGAACGCTTGCGCGAAGGACTGGCTGCAGCACACATGGCAGTCTGGGACTGGAATCTCGCTACCTGGGAGATCAAGTTCTCCGCCAATGCCGAAGACGTATTCGGCCATCGGTTCGCGAACGTGAGCGATGTAATGAACACCGTGTACCCGGAAGACCTGCAGCCGCTGCGTAAAGAAATCGACCGCGCGATTGCCGAACGCAGCAACTATACGACCGTGGTCCGGGTGATACGCCCCGATAACCTGCATACGGTCTGGGTGGAGGTCAGAGGCAAGGTGAACTGCGACGCGCTCGGCAAGCCGCACGGGATCAGCGGCATCGCACTGGATGTAACCGAGCGCAAACGCGCGGAAGAGGAATTGCGCATTGCGGACCGCCGCAAGGACGAATTCCTCGCGATGCTCGCGCACGAACTCAGAAATCCGCTGGCTCCGATCCGGAATGCAGCCCAGCTGCTGAACATGATCCAGGTGGATGAGCCGCGCGTGCAGATGACCAGCGAAATCATTGCGCGACAAGTCGATCACATGACCGGGCTGATCGACGATCTTCTCGATGTATCGAGAGTCACCCGCGGCATCATTACGCTGGACGAGGAACTGCTGGACGTCGAAGACATTCTCGCGGGCGCGGTGGAACAGGTTCGTTCGCTGGTCGACGCGCGCAATCAGCATTTGACCGTGCGGCCGCCGCCCCGGCAGGTACTGGTGCGCGGCGACCGGACCCGCCTGATACAGGTGATGACCAATCTGCTCAACAATGCCGCCAAGTACACGCCGAACGGAGGCGACATCAGCCTGACGGTCGACAGCACTGCAAGCGAGGCGGTAATGCGCGTGAGCGATACCGGTGTCGGCATCGATTCGGATTTGCTGCCGCACGTATTTGAGCTGTTCAGCCAGGCTGAACGCTCGCCGGATCGGTCGCAGGGCGGTCTTGGCCTTGGCCTGGCGCTGGTCAAGAGCCTGGTAGAGCTGCATGAGGGCTCCGTTTCCGCATATAGCGGCGGCGCCGGCAAGGGCAGTGAATTCGTGGTCCGGCTACCCCGCCCGGTTGAACCGGCAATCGTCCATGCAGGCAGCAGCGGCACGCAGGAGGCAAGCATTCAGGCGCCGGCTGCGGCATGGCATGTGATTGTCGTCGATGACAATGTCGATGCTGCACACAGCCTGGCGATGCTGCTCGAAGCGTGGGGCCATTCGGTTGCCGTCGCGCATGATGGCCGTAGCGCACTGGAGCGGGCCCGCGCCGAAACGCCGCACATCATGTTGCTCGACATCGGGCTGCCCGATATGGACGGTTACGCCCTCGCCCGTCATCTGCGCGCGGCTTCCGCGACCGCGAATACCGTGCTGATTGCATTGACCGGCTATGGAAAGCAGGAAGATCGCGAGCGTTCGCGCGATGCCGGCTTCGATCATCACCTGGTCAAGCCGACCAATCCGGTTCAGCTGGCCGCGTTGTTTGCCGGCTTCGCGCCGGCCTCTCCGGCACACCCCCGGATCGCCGAAAAAAACCGTATCGGTTGACCGGCGTCTGGAGCCGTTCCAGCCTGGCCGGCCAGGCTAAAACTTTTCCCAAGCCTGCCGGTCAAGGCAATCATCGATTCCATGTCCGATCGACCGCCGATCGCGTCCCGGTCTTGCGCACCCTTTCCCGATTGAATTACGCTCCGCCACGCGCACGGTGCCGGATCGCATCTGAACTGAAGTTACGCTTGAGAAAGGTGCCTTTAGAAAAAGCGGCATTGACAATTTATTCAAGAAACCGGTATATATACCGTTAGTTTTTTGAACACTCGCCATATTTTAGAAAATACGGACTGTTTTTTTATTGGTCCAAAAAAAGCCATGGTTGGCCGGATTACATCTCTCTGAAGAGGAACGAAATGTCGCTATTTGATTTAACTGGAAAAGTCGCCGTCATCACCGGCTCATCGCGCGGAATCGGCCGCGCAATTGCCGAGCGCCTGGCAGAACACGGTGCGAAAGTCGTGATCTCGTCACGCAAGCTGGAGCCATGCACCGAAGTAGCCAACGCGATCAACGCGGCGCACGGAAACGGGTCTGCGATCGCAATACCCGCCAATATTTCGTCCAAGGACGATCTGAAGAACCTGGTCGACGAAACCAACCGCGAGTTCGGAAAGATCGATATTCTGGTCTGCAATGCCGCATCCAATCCCTACTACGGCCCGATGTCCGGTATCCAGGACGACCAGTTCCGCAAGATACTTGAAAACAATGTGATCGCGAATCACTGGCTGATCCAGTACGCGGTGCCGCAAATGGTCGAGAGAAAAGACGGCGCGATCATTATCGTGTCGTCGATCGGCGGCTTGCGCGGCTCGCCGGTGATCGGCGCCTACAACATTTCCAAGGCTGCCGATTTCCAGCTGGCGCGCAATCTTGCAGTCGAATACGGCGAGCAAAACGTGCGGGTCAACTGCATCGCGCCCGGACTGATCAAAACCGATTTTGCACGCGCATTGTGGGAGAACCCGGATACGCTCAAGCGCGCCACATCCACCACGCCGCTGCGCCGCATCGGCAACCCGGACGAAATCGCCGGCGCTGCGGTGTTCCTTGCATCGGCGGCGGGCTCGTTCATGACCGGCCAGAGCATCGTCGTCGACGGCGGCGCAACCATATAAGGAGCTTGCCATGGCAATCACCGAGACTTCGACCGACACCTTCCGCAGCGAAGTTCGCAGCTGGCTCGAAGCCAACTGCCCGCCTGAAATGCGCAAGCCGATGGAAAGCGAAGAGGACGCCTGCTGGGGCGGCCGCAAATTCACCTTTAAATCGGAGGCGCAACGTATCTGGCTGGAGCGCATGGCCGCCAAGGGATGGACTGCGCCGGAATGGCCCGTCGAATACGGCGGCGGCGGTTTGAGTCGCGAACAAAGCAAGATATTGCGGCAAGAGATGCAGGCGCTGGGGTGCCGTCCGCCGCTGCTGAGCTTCGGTGTCTGGATGCTCGGACCGGCGCTGCTGAAGTACGGTTCCGAAGAACAGAAGCGCACTTACCTGCCCCAGATCGTGCGCGGTGAAATTCGCTGGTGCCAGGGCTATTCGGAACCGAATGCCGGCTCCGACCTGGCATCGCTGCAGACGCGCGCCGAAGACGGCGGCGATCACTTCCTGGTAAACGGCCAGAAGATCTGGACGTCATACGCGGACAAGGCCGACTGGATTTTCTGCCTGGTGCGCACCGATCGCGATGCGAAGAAGCACACCGGCATCAGCTTCGTGCTGTTCGACATGCAGACGCCGGGCGTGTCGACCCGCCCGATCACGCTAATCTCCGGCAAGTCGCCGTTCTGCGAAACGTTTTTCGACAATGTCAAGGTACCGAAAGCCAACCTGGTCGGCCAGCTCAATGGCGGCTGGGAAATCGCCAAATATCTGCTCACACATGAACGTGAAATGATCGGCGCGATCGGCGATCGCGCAGTCAGCCGCCCGCTCGGCGAGCTTGCGGCATCATGGATCGGTACCGACGACAACGGCAGGCTCGACGATCCGATGCTGCGCAGCCAGATCGCGATATTCGAAGCCGACGAAATGGCGTTTCGCCTGACCATGGAGCGCACGGTGGATCTGGCCAAACAGGGCAAGGCCAACCCGGCATTTTCATCCGCGTTGAAATACTACGGCGCCGAGCTGAACAAGCGTCGCCATGAATTGATGATGTCGGCAGGCGGTGCGGATGCGCTGGAGTGGGAAAGCGATCGGTCGCGCGACGGCGAGCTGGCGCGCACATGGCTGCGCACCAAGGGAAACTCGATCGAAGGCGGCACCAGCGAAGTACAGCTCAACGTGATTGCCAAGCGCATTCTCGGGCTGCCGGGCGCATAAGGGCGGCACAGCGTACACACCACAAACTTTTTACTGGAATCGCACATGGCAATCGTATGGAATCAGGAGCAGGAAATGCTCCGCGACAGCGCAAAGGCATTTCTGTCCGGGAACGCGCCGGTCGCACATCTGCGGCAACTGCGCGACGCGCGCGACGACACCGGATTTTCGCGCGAACTGTGGCGCGGTTTTGCCGAGATGGGTTTTACCGGCGTCATGATACCCGAGGCCTATGGTGGACTGGGGCTGGGTAACGTGGAGGCCGGCATCGTGATGGAAGAAATCGGCCATACGCTGGCGCCGTCTCCGTTCTTTTCCACCGCGATACTGGCCGCATCGGCACTGAATTTCGCCGGAACCGATGCGCAGAAGGAAAAATATCTCGCTGCGATCGCGGCCGGCAATCTGGTCGCTGCGCTGGCTAGCGACGAGTCGTCCAAGCATCGGCCGTTGCAGGTCGCCGCGACGGCAAATCCGTCCGATGGCGGCTATGCAATCAGCGGCGAGAAAATGCTGGTGGTGGACGGGCATGTCGCCGATCTGCTGATTGTGTCGGCGCGCACCTCCGGGCAAGCAGGCGATGCCGCCGGCATTACGTTGTTCCTGGTCGATCCGCGTGCAGCCGGTGTGACGGTCGAACGCACGCTGATGGTCGACGCGCATAATGCAGCGCGGGTCCGGTTCGACAATGTGCGCGTGCCTGCCGATGCAATGCTGGGCCGGCGCGACCAGGGCGGACCGGTCCTGGAGCAGGTGCTGGATATCGGCCGCGCGGCGCTCGCCGCCGAACTGCTCGGCGTTGCCGATGAAGTGTTTTCCCGCACCCTTGCGTACCTGAAGGAGCGTCGCCAGTTCAATGTACTGATCGGCGAATTCCAGGCGCTGCAGCACCGCGCCGCGCATTTGTACAGCGAACTGGAGATCACGCGTGCCGGCATTCTCGGAACGCTTCAGACGCTGGACGAGAAACCGTCGCAAGCGGCCGCGATGGTATCGATGGCAAAAGCGCGCGCCGGTACGACTACGACGCTGGCGGTGCAGGAAGGCGTGCAGATGCACGGCGGCATGGGCATGACCGACGAATTCGAAATCGGATTTTTCATGAAGCGGGCGCGCGTGCTGCAGGAGTTGCTGGGCGATGCCAATTTCCACGCCGATCGCCTGGCCCGTATCAACGGCTACTAGACGTGTCCGATACCAGCACGGACCAATCGCTGCCAGCCGGTCGCCAGACCCGGCGCTACGTCGAAATGCGGGAGACCATTCTCGACGCGGCAGCCCGGCTGTTCAATCAGCAAGGTTTCAAGGGAGCGACGCTGTCCGACGTGGCCAGCCGCGTCGGACTCAGCACCAACAGCATCACCTATTACTACCGCAAGAAAGAAGACCTGGCAGTCGCCTGCCTGCTGCGATCAATTGAAGCAGTCGACGAGATCGCGACGGCGGCAGGCCAGGCTGCCACCGCTGAACAGCGTGTGCGTGATTTCGTGCAGCGGTCTTTTGAGCTGCTGTCGGATATTGCGTCCGGCCAGCGTGCCGACCTGATGCTTTTCAGCGATATTCGCGTATTGACCGAACCCCATGTCGGCGTTGTGCACGACGCCTATACAGCAATGTTCCGGCATGTGCGTGAACTGCTCACCGAAGGCGACCGGAAATTGTACGACCGCAGAATATTGAGCGCCCGCACCCACTTGCTGCTGTCATTGGTGTCATGGGCGCGCACATGGTCTTTCCGGTATGAAGCGGACGATTATGCGCAGGTCGCGTCGCGCATGAACGACATCCTGATCGAAGGACTCGCGGGGCCGGCATCCCGGTGGGCGCCATTTTCCGGCCTGTCGCCGGATACCCGATCACTCCAGGCCAAATCCGATGCAACCCGCGAAGCATTTCTGCGCGCGGCATCGATACTGGTCAATGAACAAGGCTATCGCGGTGCGTCGGTCGAAAAGATATCGGCACGGCTGCACGTTACCAAGGGCTCCTTTTATCATCACAACGAGAACAAGGAAGACTTGATCTCCGAATGCTTCGACCGCACTTTTTCAGTGATCCGGAATGCACAAAAGGCCGCGGCCACCAGTCCGGGAACCGGCTGGGACCGTTTGTGTGCCGCTTCGCGCTCGCTGGTGCGCTACCAATTGTCGGAACAAGGCCCCCTGCTTCGGGTATCGGCATGGAGCGCCTTGCCCGAGGCGCTGCGCAATGAAAAGCTGAAAACCATGAACCAGATCGCCGAACGCTTCGTCGAATTCCTGGTTGAAGGCATGAAGGATGGTTCGATCAGGCCGCAAGACCAGTCGCTGGCCGCGTTCATGATCAGCGGCATGATCAACGCGGCAGTGGGACTGGAGCGCTGGGTACCTGAAGCGAACGTCGATAATGCGGATGAACTGTATGTGCGCCCGTTGCTGCTCGGGATACTGTCCGCGCCGGCTTGATTCAATGACACGGGCAACGGTGCCCTTCCTGTGCCACCGAAACTGCAGTTTTCCTTGAATGTGTATGCTGCTGATGCACATGGCATGCGACAACGCGCCCGGGTCGCCGGCAAGATGATTTTCATTCAATGCCGGACGAACCTGCGTGAATCATTGACGTCCACGGTTAACGTAATCATGATCGAACTTTCCTGCGCCAGTGACAGGCGCCGGTAGCAAGAATTGAAGCGGTATTAACTGACTCAAAGCCGACACCCGGGAATACAAATGCACGCTTGCCGCAACTTCCACATCGCGCGGAATTTGCCACGATCATGCGGGACAGCGCCCTTGCACATCCGACAACGCCGGCCCACAACAGATGGCGAAATACTGATTCAAGCCGGGAAATTGAAAAATACGCCGTTACCATAGCCGGAACAATGCCGCAAATACACATTACGGTGAATGGCAACGACATGTAACGAACATACAGCAAGCTGGATTTATTCATTGCTGATTCGCTTAACCGGTTCGATGTTTAGGAACCTCAAACTGGACGTCGGGCATGTTCAAGGAACAAGGGCTGAGCGTGCAGCCCGCGAGTCAGCAAGAGCAATCGTCAGCATCAGCGCATGGATTCGATCAATTTCCGCCGCGGCTCCGACACCAGCAGCCCGACCAGCCCGAGCGAGGCCAGCTTTACGCCGATTACCAGTAAAAACAGGCTGGTATAACTATAGTGATGCGCGATGAACCCGCCCAGCAGCGGACCGGCGGCCATCATCAGATACGACGCCGTATCCGAGACCGCGATCCGCATCGGCAGATCGTCGCGGCTGCCGAACTCGAACACCATGTTCTGTGCCGCAATCTGAAAGCCGCCAAGCCCTGCGCCGAGCCCGCAAAATACCAGCAGGAATACCGGCAGGCTCGCACTCATCATCAGCGCCAGCGCGGAGGCCAGCCACAAACCGACGCTGAGAAGAAACACCAGCCGGTTGCCGCGCCGATCCGCGATCCACCCCCAACCGAGATTGCTCATGGTCTGCGACAGCAGGAATGCCAGCGACAGGTAACCGAGATTCATGCCGGACAAGGCGATCCACTTGCCCGCGTAGAGCGCATAAAACGGAACTGCCGCCATGCCCAACGAGCCCAGCGCGCGCGCAATGAAAAAATAGCTGAACGCGATATCGGAGCGCAGCAGATCCGGCAGTTCGCGCACCCGGCTCCATAACCGCGACCTCGGCCGCACCTGCGGCGGCTCCGGTTCGCGCATGAACGATAGCGCTACCAGGCCGAGACTGGTCAGGACGAAGGCGACCATGAACGTGGTGGCATAACCGTTGCCGAACGCGTCGTTCTGTACCAGGTACTTCCCGCCTAAAAACGCAACCGCCGAAGCCGACAACCCGCCAAGGAAATTCTTCAGCCCGGTAAGCCGCCCGCGCTGATAGAGCGGAATTACCTTGGACTGCAAAAAATGGAAAACCACCGACTGCATGCCGTTGAACAAACCGAACAGTCCGAGAAATATGCATGCGGCAACCAATGCGGCCTGTCCGCTTAGAAAATAGCCTGTAACCGCAAGCCCGAGCAACTGGACCCGCAACAGCATGCCGATGACATTGCCGACCGGCAGGACTAGCTTGCGGTGCTCGATCAGCGTCGCACCAAGGATAGCGGTCAGCGCGGAGCCGAAGAACTGGGACGCGAGTGCTGCGCCGACCGCGACCTCCGAGCCGGACAGCAGAAAAACATACGCGGGAACGAATGTCGGCGCACTGATGAGCCGGAAACCGGTCATGCCGAGCAGCCCGTGCGCCAGGCTGACCGCATAGTTGCGCGGCAAATCGGCCTGGATGCGGGCCCGGTAATTTTCCTCGGTAATCCCGGATGTGACGGGCGCTTCGCCAGCGGCTATATCCGATCTGCCGTACGCCATGGAATCAGGATCTAGTCCAGTTGCCGGTATTGATCGAGAGCTTCCGCAACCTTGACGGTTTCAATGCCGAGCGCATTGATCACCGCAACCAGCCATTCCGGATGCTCGCGCGCGCACACCATGACCGGCCGTTCCAGCCCGGACTCCTGTTCGGCGAGTATCGCAAAGCTGGTCGAGTAGCTGGGTGGCCGGATATCGGTTGCCAAGTCGGCAATCGCAAACGGATCGGGCGGCGCCAGCTGATGCATGTCGACCACCGGGATATAGGGACTGCGCTCGCTGGTGCCGCCGCCCGCCAGCCCGGGTCCGTCCCGCAGTATCACGCCGCGCACCAGCGCCGGACGCGCGCCCGCAATCAGCAGCGCGATATATGCACCGAGCCCGCGGCCGACAATGGTGGCCGGTCCGAGGGCAGCAAGCGCCGCATCCGCGTCGCCCATCAGCAGTTCGCAGGTATAGCCGCCGCCTTGCGGCACGGTCGACATGCCGTGGCCGGTGAAGTCCAGCGCGTGCACCGGACCGGGCCAGTCCGAGTATTCCGACGGCAGCTCGCCCGGCGACGATTCGCCAAGGCCGTGCAGCAGCAACAGCGCCCGGCCGGTACCCTGTTTCAGCTGGTGCAGCGCCAGCCAGATGCGATTGTGGAGTAGATGTTGAATCATGCCTGGAGAAATTCGAGTATCAGTTGCGCGGTCTCATTCGGACGTTCGATGTGAATGAAATGGCCGGTATCCTGCATGACTTCGATGCGAGTCGACGACGGAAGATAAGGAGCAAGATCGGCCGGCTTGACGCCCCAGCCCATGGTTTCCTCGATGGTGCCGAAAATGGCCAGCATCGGAATCGGAAAGCCCGGCAGCCGGTCGGTGATCCAGCGCGAACGGAACGGTCCGATACCACCCATGCGCATCGACGGATCGATTTTCCAGCGCCAGCCATCCGTGTCTTCGCGCGCGCCCAGTGTCGCGAGATAGCACAACCATTCATGACTGAGGCGTGGATTCATGCGCGCACGCCGTTTCGCCAGCTCTTCAATGGTGCCGGGCTTGCGTGTCAGGGTTGACGCGGTACGCCTCTGGTCGAGCCAGTCGTTGATCTCTTCGCGAAACACGCGCTTGCGTTCGCGCTTGGCCGCGTCGGAATGCGGGCTGCGAAACGGCAGTCCGTCGATCGATACAAATCGAGTGAAGCGATGCGGCAGTGCCTGGATTGCATGGGCCAGCATCGAGCCACCCTTGCTGTGGCCGACCGCGAGGCAAGGTTCGCGCGTGACTGAATCAGCAACTGCCAGCATGTCGCGCTCGTCGGCAGCCCAGCTGTACAGCGCCGCGTGCTCCGAGTCGCCGTGGCCGCGATGGTCGAACGACACGACACGGTAGCCTGCAGCGGCAAGCAGCGGCGCGAAAACATCGTATGTGCGTGCGAAATCGAATGCGCCGTGAACCAGCAGCAGCGGCGTGGCCGATACATTGCCCCACTCGTAGACCGCCAGCTTGACGCCGCTGCTGCTGACAGTGCGCCGGCGATCCGGCGCACGGGCATTCGGATAGCTGAAAAATCGGCTGGCATCGCCGACATTCACCGGTGGAATGTTCATTGGATCAGAACGGGGATTTGCGAAAGCTGGCGGCGCTCAGGTCACTGATCTTTCCCCAATTTTCCTTGATCGCCTCGGCCGTCGCATTGCCTGTCAGGTCAACCTCCGGCGCCTGCATGATCGCAGCGACGCTGTAACGCGAGCCCGTCGCCTGCAGGATCACGCCGCTGGGCGCGTCGTCGCTGCACAGATAGATGACGCCCGCAGTGATTTTTTCGGGGCCGAGCTGTTCGAGCACTTCCTGCGGCATCAGGTTTTCCGTCATCCGGGTCGCCGCCACGGGAGAAATGCTGTTGATGTGGATATTCTTTTTTGCCCCTTCGATGCGCAGCGTATTCATCAGGCCGACCAGTCCCATCTTCGCGGCGCCGTAATTGGCCTGGCCGAAATTTCCGTACAGGCCTGAGGGCGATGTCGTCATCACGATTCGCCCGTAATTCTGTTCGAGCATGATCGGCCACACCGCCTTGGTGCAGTTGAAGGAACCCATCAGATGCACATCGAGCACCATTTGTGCATCGTCCAGTTCCATCTTCGCAAAGCTTTTGTCGCGCAGGATGCCGGCGTTGTTGATCAGGATATCGATCCGCCCGTATGCATCCATCGCTTGCTTGACCAGGTTGGCAACGCCGGCACGATCCGCCACGCTGGCGCCGTTCGCCAGTGCCTCGCCGCCGAGTTCGCGAATTTCGACCACGACCTTTTCGGCAGCTTCGCTGGAACCGCCGGAGCCGTCCGCCGCGCCGCCGAGATCGTTGACGATGACACGTGCGCCGCGCCGCGCCAATTCGAGCGCATGCGCGCGTCCGAGGCCGCCTCCCGCGCCAGTGACGATGGCGACTTTATCCTTAAAACTTATCATTTCAATCAGCTCTTTTAGTGATTACGGTATTGAACGGTGCTGGGAGAATATCATAAGAAATTGCGAAAATGGCGCGAGAATTCTGCACTTTAGAAAAAGCGGATTGTTTTTTGGCGCCAGCGGACAAAAAGTCGGATTGTGCGCGGACCGTCTCCGAAAATCGGCTATCGCAGCGCAGCAATCCAGCTGCAAAAACAAGCCGGCATCGCAGGCAAATATCGACAATCGAAGCGGGAAAATGCCGTGCGGTGGCTGATCTATAAAAGCCGGCGAACGGTGCCGCGCATTCGTTCGAATGCCTGTTGTTCGCCCATATCCTCGATCCATGAGCATAAATCGACGAACTCATCCGCGCCCAGCAACTTCGCAGCGGTCCTGGCGGTGTCGAATTCATGGAGCGGCAACGCCCCTTTGATCGCCCTTGCGCCGACAAAGGGAATGGTCTGGGTGCCAGGCATGCTTTTGACGTGGCGGAGAAACTCGAACATGCGGCTGCCATCGAACAGCACGGTGCATACAATCAGGTTCACCGGCCGGCAAAGTTCGAGCTTTGCTTGTTCCATACTGTCGCAAACGGTTAGATTGAATTCGGGTTCGAGCGCATTACGTAGTATCTCCTGAGCCTGCTTTTTCCCCGCAACCAGTATTTTTTTCATTAGCGTAGGTTTCAGTTTTCTTCTTCGAATTTGTCGGGACCGCACAACAGCGCCTTGAGCATCCAGATATTAGTTGCAATTAAATTAATAGTCTGTCAGCGGTACGACAATGCCGCTTTACTTCAAAACAAATCTGTTCCGAACGCCAAAAAGACGCCGATTGATTTCGATCGATTATTGTGTGCAGGACGAGAGCGGAATTTTGGAAATGGCGGAAAGGAGTGGGAGTCGAACCCACCAGGCACGCTACGCGCGCCTCGCCGGATTTGAAGTCCGGGCGCTCCACCGGGATGCGGTTCCCTTCCGTTGTTCAAGATTATCGCAGCAGTCATACGAGCCTGTTTCGTTTTTCTGGTTAACTTCGGGCTATTCCGATAATACGAGGCGACGCCTGCCGCCGCCGAATCGGGTAACACCGGCCCGGTCAAAAAACTCCAGCAACTCAATCGTCAGGTTGCGTCCGATGCCGGAGCGGTCGCGAAACGATGCGGCATTGAAAGTGCCGTCAGGCGACTCACGGGCGAGCGCATTTGCAATCGCCACCAGTTCCGTCACCGTCGCCGGCAAAAAAAACCGGTTCTTCGCGACACGGACCAGATGCCCCAGGCCGCTGACATGCTCCAGAAACGGGACCAGGACAGATTGTTCGATATCGAGCATGATCGCCAGTTCGCCGACGATCGGCGGACGAATGCCGGCGGTTTGCAGCACACTCGAAATTTTTTCAAGAAATGCCCGATCCGCATCGGACAGTTGCGCCCGATGCTCCGGCATGCGCAGGCTCAAGCCGTCACGCACGATGACGCGCCGTTCCGACAACGACTTGACCGCTGCATGCATGGTTATCGACTTTCGCGGCAAGCCGAGGCTCGCGGCCAACGCGGTTTGCGTCGGACCGACACTGCCCGGTTGTTCCGTGTGCCACTCCCGCAGCGCGCCGCATATCCGATCGCATAGTGTTGTCCAGTGATGCAGCGCGACGGCAAGAATGCCCTGATCGCTCGGGAACAGCTTGGCCGCTGGTGAACGAAGCAACAACTGCGCCTCATCGGGAGCCAGATTCCACGCTTGCACGAATCGACCCAGGCTGACGCCGTCCGGTTCTGCATCGAGCAATGCTGCGAATGCTTTTTGCGGTGTGGAATGCGCCATTGCGGCGATTTGCGCGATCCGCTCCGGCTTCGATTTTCCGCGCGCCGGCCCGAAAGGATCGAGCACGATTCCGCCGGCAATTGTTCGCTGCGCGGACTGATCCCGCAAAATGAAACGGTCGCCGCGCAATGCGGCGACCGGCACATCGGCCGCCAGTTGCGCCAGCCCGCTCGCGCCGGGGGCAATGTCCGATCCCTCGAGCGGCGCTATCCGCGCATTGACTTCCGCCGCGCCGATATGCAGATGCACCGGCGTCCAGTACATCAGCGGCCGCGATTCGCTTGCACAGACCCTGACCTGCACATCGATGCGCGTCGTTGGAGCATGGGCGTCCGGCGCAACGAGCCAATCGCCGCGGGCAATGTCGATTCGTTTCAGATCGGTTCCGGCGAGATTGAGCGCGCAGCGCTGACCGGCACGCGCTTGCGCTGCCGG
Organism: Oxalobacteraceae bacterium; assembly: GCA_036675035.1. Lineage (GTDB taxonomy): Bacteria > Pseudomonadota > Gammaproteobacteria > Burkholderiales > Burkholderiaceae_D > MESE01. The sequence goes on along the minus strand of JAKFFO010000027.1, from coordinate 16,512 downwards.
CTGACCGAGTGCATGAATGCCGCGCACGCGCGCCGAAAATCCATGCGGCGAAACGATCACCCGATCTCCAATCTGTGCCGTTCCGGAAAGCACCGCCCCGGTAACCACAAGTCCCGTTCCGGCCAGGGTGAAGCAGCGGTCCACCGCCAACCGGAAATTTCCAGTCGCCGGGCGGACGGCAGTCGCGCGATGAACCGCCGCCAGATGGTCGCGCAAGAGTCCAATCCCCTTGCCGGTGACTGTATCCACCGGGAAAAGCTGCGCCGTCCGCAACCCGGTCGGCGCAAGCAGCGCGGCAATCTCACCCTGTACCTGGATAATGCGTTCCGGCGCTACCCGGTCTATCTTGGTCAGCGCCACCGCGCCTTGCGACACGCCGAGCAGATCCAGGATCGCCAGATGCTCGGTCGTCTGCGGCATTGGTCCATCGTCAGCCGCAATGACCAGCAAGGCAAAATCGATCGCGGCAACACCCGCCAGCATATTGCGCACGAATCGCTCGTGGCCCGGCACATCGACAAAGCCGATCGGGGTATCGCCACCGTAATCGGCATACGCAAATCCCAGGTCGATCGACATGCCACGGCGCTTTTCCTCTTCCAGGCGATCGGTCTCGACGCCGGTCAGCGCCTTGATCAGGCTGGTCTTGCCATGGTCGACATGACCCGCGGTGGCGACGATCATAAGGGTATCGGCTCCCTGAACACCGCAGCGAAACCGGCTTCATCTTCCAGGCAGCGCAGATCGAGCAGAAATGTACCCTCCGAAATTCTGCCGATCACCGGGACCGGCAATGCACGAAACGCACCTGCGATCCGCTCCAGCGCCTTGCCCGACGATCGTTTGGCACCAGGTACCGTGATGCGCAGCGCAAAGCTCGGCAGCAGGTCGAGCGGCAGCGATCCGCTGCCGATCTGGCTTTGCACCGGCGCAACCTCAACGCTGGCATGCGCGCCGAGCCACTGCGCCACGTGCGGCTGCATACGCTGAGCCAATGCGTTGATTTCATCCGGCGCACGCGCCAGCAGGCGGATCGCAGGGATGCTTTGCACCAATCGCTCCGGATTACCGTACAGCCGGAGCACCGCACCGAGCGCGGCAATCGTCAGCTTGTCGCAGCGCATTGCGCGTTTCATCGGATTTTTTTTGATCTTCGCAACCAGCTCCGCACGTCCGGCAATGATGCCGGCTTGCGGGCCGCCCAGCAGCTTGTCGCCGCTGAATGTCACCAGCTCGGCGCCGTTCGCCAGCGTCTCCATCGGTGTCGGTTCATGCGGCAGTCCGAAACACGCCAGATCGATCAGCGTACCGCTGCCGAGATCGACCACGAAAGGCAGCTTGTTTTCCCGGGACAGAGTCGCCAGTTCCCGTTCGTCCGGCGCACTGGTAAAACCTTCGATCCGGTAGTTGCTGGTATGCGCCTTCAGCAGCATTGCGGTCTTTGGCCCGACCGCTTCGGCATAGTCGCGGGTATGGGTGCGATTGGTGGTGCCGACCTCGCGCAGCTTGCAACCGGCCCGCGTCATGATGTCCGGCAGCCTGAACGCGCCACCGATCTCGACCAGCTCGCCGCGGGACACTATGACCTCGCTGCGCAACGCAAGCGTGTTCAACACCAGCAGCACCGCGGCGGCGTTATTGTTCACCACGGTCGCGGCTTCTGCGCCGGTCAGCCGGCACAGCCAGCTCTCGACGTGATCGTCGCGGTCGCCGCGCTTGCCGGACGCAAGATCGAATTCGAGGCTGGACGCGCCGCTTGCAACCTGAACCATCGCATCGATCGCCTCCTGCGGCAGCGGTGCGCGGCCAAGATTGGTATGCAGCACGGTTCCAGTCAGGTTGAATACGCGACGCAGCGACGGCGCCGTATTCGCCAGCACGCGCTTTTCAATCCCTTCCGTAATTTCATGATCGGAAAACGTGCTGCGGTCCGCACGGCATGCCGCGAGTTCATCGCGTATCGCCGCGACTATCAGTGGCCTGCCGTGCACGTCAACGAGGGCCGAAACCGCTGGCCACCCAAGCACGCGATCAACTGCAGGTAAGTGGACGAACTGCGGTTTGCTCATACGGCTTTTCCCGATCCGGCCGAAACGTGGGTGTAAACGGAAAACGGGCTTTGGAATGCGTGATGCATTCCAAAGCCCGTACCGGACAGCGCCGGGAATCGACTTGAATCAACTCTTCGTGATCGCCCGCAGGATTTGTTCAATCGCTTCGTCAGCCAGCGCGCGCAATTCGTCATCGCTGCGATCCTGGATCGGATGGCGAACGAAGACCATCGCCGGATCGATGCCCAGCGCCTTCGACTGCAATGCCGCAGCCTGCACGAATTCGGTAGACGCAACGCCTACTCCCGGAATGCCTCGGCCTTCGAGATCTGTAATGTCATGCATACAGCACGACGTACAGGAACCTCAGTCGGCCAGGCCTTCCACGAGCACGTTGCACTCGGCCGCGATCTGCTGCTTGAGCGCGGTCGGTGCGACGCGGGTGAAGGTCGGCTTGCGATAGCGATTGACCTGGATGCCGCGCTCGCCGAGCCGCTCGGCGAGTCGGTCGAGGAACACGTTGCCGCGCGCCTTCGAAATATCGAGCAGGCCGACGGTAAGGCCGTCCAGCGTGTCGGGACGCGCCGACAGAGCGCGTGCGACAGGCGCGCGCTCTGCGGTCGGGTCCAGCAGGATGGTGGATTCTGTCATGCGATGACCTCCTTTGTGACTGGGATGGAGCCGACTGGGCCTGATGCGGCCCAACCGGCAACGACAGCGGAAAACAAACCGGCGGTGCCGCCGGCACGAACAATATTCAATCCGCCCGGCCGGAACTTCGGCACGACCGTGCCCGCGACCGCAGCAGGAAGCCCTTCGGCGATGCCGCCCGCACCGACGACCAGCTCGTCACCCGGCAATTGCAGCAGGCGTTCCAGTTCTTCGCGCAGGCGCGCCTTGGACCATCCGGCATCGATGAATACCCGGCTGTGTTCAGGCGACACGATCAGCAACGCATCGCCGGCCATCGCCAGTTTGACATGATCCACCGCGCGCAGAGAAAGCGCGAAACTGCGTGCCAGCGATTCCGGTGTGCGCGATTTCTGGTCGACGATGCCCTGCACGCCTTCGCCGGCGAACAGCGTCACCGTCGACGCCTCGCGTGAAAAACCGCGTTCGACCGACATCGGCTCCCATACACTGTCGTCGGCTTCGGCGAAACAGAATGTGTATTTGCCCGGATTGCCCAGCGTCGCGCGATCGATCTCGCCGGGTCGTCCGCCGCCGACATTGCGTACCACCAGCTGCAGCGCGCGGCCGATGCTCGCATTGGCGCGATTGCCCTGCCCCAGCGCATTGACGCCGGAGTTCATGCCGACGGCCTTGGCGATCGGACCATTCACGATGACAACCGGTCCGACAAACATCGTGGTGCACAACACGCCGTGCATGCCGAATTCATCGATCAGCGCCGCTTCGACCGCAGCCAGCACGACCGGCATGTATTCCGGTTTGCATCCGGCCATCACCGCATTGATCGCGACCTTTTCGACGGTACACGGTGCAAGGTCCGGCGGCATCAGGCCGAGTATTTCGTCCGGCGCCCGGGTGGTTCCCTGCAGCATGCGCATCACCCGTGCCTGGGTCGGTGGCACTACCGGCAGGCCATCGGTCCAGCCGCGCTCATAACAGGCTTCCATCAGATCTTCCGCGTCGCCGACTTCAACCTGGCGTGAAGCAAGCCTGACGCTGCCGAACCGGATCGCCAGCTCCTCCGCAATGCCGGGCTCCAATGTCTTGGAGCCGCAGCCGGGGCGTATTTCAGGGAGATCGTGACCGACATCGTCGCGGCCGATGACTCGTTGCCAATCGCCGCGGTGCCAGCCGTATGCGCGATCGACTTCGCGGCCGCCTTCAATCCGGATCACAGTGGGAACGAACTCGGTGTTCAAGCGAAACGACGTCTCAAGCGTCCGGTCGTAGATCACGCCCGGCACGCCGGCCAGATACGCCGGATCGTCCTGAACATAAACCGTCAGCGGCGTTTCACCCTGCGCAAGTTCTTTCAGCAGAGGTTCGACCAGCATGCATGTCGGGCACTCACGCTTGGCGATGACAATAAGTCCGTCCGGCACAGAGTTCATGGGTTGATGGTTGAACGATGGAGTTATCGAAGCATAAACCAAATTCGGAAAATGGGTTTGGCAGTTGCGGGACCGATCAGGAACGGCAATTATCGGTGCCGTCTTGAGCGCCAGAAATGCATTGCCGTGCCTTCCATCAGCAGCGTCGCCGTTCAATCAGTACAATTGGCCCCGGAACCAGCAAACCTGCGCTCCTTCATCTTAGATACGAAAAGGAAACCATGGACAAGAAAGTCGCTATCGTCACCGGCTCATCGTCGGGCATCGGTGCCGCCACCGCACGGCTGTTCGCGAAAAACGGATACAACGTCGTCATCAACTACTCGCGCGATCCGAAGCCTGCCGAAGCGGTTGCCGATGAATGTCGTGCATTGGGTGCCGATGTCCTGGTCGTGAGAGCCAATGTTGCCGAAGATGCGGATTGCCGTGCGCTGGCAAAAGCGGTCGAAGAAAAATGGAGCCGCGCCGATGCGCTGGTCAACAACGCCGGTACCACCAAGTTTGTCGCTGCCAGGGATCTGGAAGGCTTGTCGGCGCAGGATTTCCACGATATCTACTCGGTCAACGTGATCGGCGCCTATCAGATGATCCGTGCATTTGCGCCACTGATGAAGAAAAATCCAGGTGCAGGCATCGTCAATATATCGTCGGTCGCGTCGGTGTCGGGTATCGGCTCCAGCATTGCCTACATGGCGTCGAAAGGCGCACTGAATGCGATGACCTCCGGCATGGCACGCGCGCTGGCGCCGGAAATTCGGGTCAATGCGGTCGGGCCCGGCATGGTCGAGACGCCGTGGCTGCAAAACGGCCTGGGAGCGAATCAATACGAAGCGCGGCGCCAGGGCTATATTGCGGTGACGCCGCTGGCCGCGACCATACAGCCGGAAGATGTGGCCGACGCCTGCTACTGGCTGTGCGCCGGTGCACGGAAAACGACCGGGGAATTCATCCTGATCGACAGTGGGCTGGTCAAGTATCCGACGCTGGCCGGCCGCTGACTTGATCCGGGAGGTCGCGAGACTGAAACCGGGCCTCGCATGTTTTCAAGGCCGCGCCTGTTCCGGAAACAGGCGCGGCTTCCGGCTCAAGCCGCCGATTTCTTCTGGCGAAACTCCACCATCTTCATCAGCGCATACAGCGACTCCAGCACGGGAATCGCGACGTTCTCGCGGCGCCCCGCCCGCACCGTGTTGCCAAGGATGACTTCGATTTCCATCGGCCGGCCGTTTTCATAATCGAGCGCCATGCTGGTCTTGTATGGCGGTGCCTTGCGCGTGCCGCCGATGTACTGGTCGAACAATCCGTCCGGCAGCGGATGGCCGGTCGCTGCGGCGATACTGCCGACCTCCTGCATCGCCTGCCGGACAAACGATTCACCTTCCGGCGGCGACAGGATCGCCTCGGTATCCAGCACGCCGCCCAGCACCGAGATCGGATTGAATACCGCGTTCCATACGCATTTCTGCCAGCGCGCAGTCACGACGTCGTCGAACAAGGTGCTCTTGATTCCGCCTTCCTGCAACTGGCTTGCCAGCAGCCTGCATCGATCGGATATCCCGCTCGGATAATTGCCGAACGACAGATCGCCGAATGCATGATGTTTTACTTTGCCGGGTGCAACGCGGCTGACCTGGACGAATGCGAGCGCGCTGATCAATTCATTTTCCGGAAATGCTTCGGCAATCTCCGATTCGATTTCAACGCCATTTTCGATCAGCACGATTGCGGTATCAGGGCCGACCGCACTACGGATCAGCGCGGCGCGGTCGACGCCCTCCACCACCTTGACGCTGACGATCAAATAATCTGGTGGGCCGCCCTGGTAGTCTTCCGCAGAGCGCAATACCTGCGCCGGCCGAAAAACCCGGTTGCCCATGTTGTCGCTGTCGATTGCATATCCGTGATCGCGCACGACATCGAATTCGGAACGGCACACTACCGATACGTCGGCACCCTGCGATGCGAGCGCCGCGCCATAAAAACTGCCGATTGCACCGGCACCGACCACCAGCACTCTGCTCTTTGTATTCATTGATTGCGCCACTTTTTTTCCTATGCACGAGATTGAATATTTGACGCCATAGGATATCCGGTTTCGGGTGTTCGGGTGATTCGCCAAAAAAACAGCATTCAGATCGCGACCATGGAAAATTCAATGGCTACGTCAGCCAGATTCAATTCGATATCGTATGCGCAAGACGAGCCGACTCCCTCCTTGTTGCAGCTCTATAATGCAGTACATTAATGTCGAGTACGTCCAAGAAGATCTGCATCTCGTGATAAAGATGCGTATTCACCTACGCCAGAGCACAACGCTCATGTTATTTGCATAGGTCGAGAAAGTAGCGTGGCCTTGACGAGCAAAAAAACATTCCCCCGATATTCCATCGCCATTCTTTTCATTGCTCGCATATCAAAAACATGAAATCACTTTACCAGGCATCGAACGCCGTTGAGGCTCACATGATTCTCGATCTGCTGCGGCAACAGGGGTTGGCCGGCCGGGTCGATGGCGAATATCTGCAGGGAGGAATCGGCGAATTGCCGGCTGCCGGGCTGGTCAGGGTGATGGTCGAGGAGCAGGACTATGCGGCGGCGAAGGCACTCATCGAGCAATGGGATGCGGCGCAACCGCTTCACGAGCCTGCGCCGGCCGACAGGACGAGAGGGAGCAGGCTTAATGTTTTCATGATCGGGCTGCTCGCAGGCGCTGCACTGTCAATCGCATACTATCAATCGCCTGTCACGACGCAGGGCACGGATCACAACGGAGATGGCGTACTGGACGACCGATGGACTTATGCGGGCAGCGACCGGATCCTGAAGAATGAGGTGGATCGGAATCTGGACGGGAAGATCGACACCATCACCGGATACGGCCGGATCGGTACCATCGAGTCCGGCGAGTCCGATGACAATTTCGACGGCGTGTTCGAATCGCGAATGACATACCGGCGAGGCAATCCAGAGCTTATCGAAGTGGATACCAATGGAGACGGTTACCGTGACCTGAAGACGAACTTCGAGAACGGTGTCCTCGTATCGACCGAATATATTCATCCATCAACCGGGCGGGCTAGAAAAATCGAGTACTTCGCGTTAGGCAAGATCACGCACGCCGAGTCGGATACCGACAAGGATGGCAGGATGGACAAGCGGATAACCTATGACGAGATCGGGGAAATATCGACGGTCGAAGACATCAGGTAGCAAGCAAAAATACCCTGGTTCATCAATACGATGTTAGGGCAGAAATTCTTAACCCGCCGGTATCAGGCCATAACATGAGGTGAGGCTCAACTGCCAGGAGAAAGTGCGGGCTCATGTCTGCGCCGCAAAAGGTTGATATATCTCAAAGAAGTTCCGTTCATGTTCAGTCGGCTCTGGACTGCTGATTAAACTGCATTTCGGCATACGTACTTTTCTGAACCGGTTATTGCCGTTATTCCAGTTCGCGCATCCTCTGCCGGGCCAAGCCGGATACTAATAAACCTGGAGATAAAAATGGTGGCCAAAAGAAGAATCTCATCTGTCGCTGCAACAATCATCGGGGCACTCCTTGTCGCTGCTTGCGGCACTCCCGGCGACCGCACGCCGGCTCCCACGCCGCGAGCCATAGCGCCCACCGTGAGTCCGCCGCCCAGCTCCGCCGGCAAAGTGACCGTGCAATGGCTGGGGCAGGCGACGACCAAGATCACCACCCCCGGCGGAAAGGTCATCGTGATCGACCCGTGGATACTCACCAATCCGAAAACGCCAGCCGCATTCAAGCGGCTCGACGCGCTCGGCAAGGTCGATCTGATTCTGGTCACCCATGCCCATAACGACCATTTTGCCGACGCACCGGCGCTGGCACAATTGAACAATGCGCCGATGTACGGACCGGCCGGATTGAACCAGTCGCTGGTCACACTGGGCGTACTGCCGGCGCCCTTGTCGCCGCGATTCGGCAAAGGCGGCACGATCACGCCGCTCGGGCCGAACATCAAGATCACCGCCACGCATGCGGAGCACAGCTCGGAGCTGAACTGGCGCAATCCCGTGACCGGCAAGGATGAAACCCACGTCGGCGGCGAGCCGGTCGGCTTCATCATCGAGCTCGAAAACGGTTTCAAGATCTACCATATGGGCGACACGGGGCTGTTCGGCGATATGAAGCTGATCGGCGAATACTACAAACCCGATCTGGTGCTGATTCCGATCGGCGGGCATTTCGTCATGGACCCGAAAGACGCTGCGCTCGCGACGCAGAATTTCCTGAAGCCGAAATACGCAATTCCGATTCATTACGGCACCATACCGCAGCTCAAGGGAACGCCGGAAGAGTATGCGGCTGCATTGGGCAAGAGTGCGACGCGCATCGTTTCCATGCAGCCGGGTGAGGCGGTTCAGTTTTGAAGAAGCGAATGAAAGGATCTGGCTTGGAGGAAGGCTGTGGTGATCGGATGGCCCGAGGCGAAAATAACATTTGAACATACTGACATCTTCCTTCTAATCCACCTTCCCTACAGGGACGGAGAATCATCCACAAATTTTGCAGGCGCCTTTAGTTCTCCTCTCCCGTGGGCGGGAGAGGAGCTGGGGATGAGGGAGATTGCAAAGACTGTGCTCGTTCAACGTCCCTCATCCCCGCCCTTCTCCCGCCCACGGGAGAAGGGAGTAAAACCTGGCCCCGTCTTTTGGGTCATCCTCGGCTAGTATTGAAGTAATGTCCGTCAATCAATTACGAAACCTTGTAAGCCGTTGATTCCCTACTCTGATATCGCCTCAACAAAAATTCCGGCTATGCGTGTTCAGCTTCCCCAGCCACACCGACAAATCCACCAGCCGCTTCGCAACCAGATGCCGCACGTTGCGTTCGCATTGCCAGATTCCGTACACGCCCAGCAATGACGCGCCGAGCAGTTCCTTGCGCTGCCTTTCGATCAGGTCCGGCCACACGATCACGTTGACCACGCCGGTTTCATCTTCCAGCGTGACGAACATCGTGCCCTTTGCGGTTTCCGGGCGCTGGCGCACGGTGACGATGCCGCAGCCGCGTGCGAACTGGCCGTTGGCGAAAGTGCTCAGCACTTCGGCCGGCAGGAAGCGCTTCTTCGCGAGCATGGGACGCAGCAATGCGAGCGGATGGCGCCCGAGCGTGAAACCGAAGCTTCGATAATCGCCGACGATATTTTCCGCTTCCGATGGCGCGGCGAGCTGCAGCTCCTGTTCTTCTATCGGCGCCTGCTTCAGCAATCCCGGCTCCGCTGCGCCGGCCACAGCCTGCCACAATGCCTGGCGCCGATGGCCGGTGAGCGATTGAAGTGCGTTTGCCGCTGCCAGCGCCTGCAAGTCGCTGCGCATCAGTTGCGCCCGGGTCGCCACATCATGCAAGTCTGAAAACGGCCGCACCGCACGCGCCTCTTCGATCCGGCATGCCGCTTCCGTCGATAATCCGCGCACCAGATTCAGGCCGAGCCGCACCGCCGGTTGATTGCCGGCCGAGGGCTCCAGCGCCGCATCCCAGCCGCTGATGCAGACATCGATCTGGCGCACTTCGACATCGTGCCGCCTGGCGTCCTGCACCAGTTGCGACGGCGAATAGAATCCCATCGGCTGACTGTTGAGCAGCGCAGCGAGAAATGCGGCAGGTTCGTGGCGCTTCAGCCAGGAGCTGGCGTAGGCGAGCAAGGCAAAGCTGGCGGCATGGCTTTCCGGAAAACCGTATTCGGCAAAACCCTGGATCTGACGAAAGATCGACTCCGCAAACTCGCGCGTGTAACCTCGTTCCAGCATGCCGTTGATCAGCTTGTCTTCGAATTTTTCCAGGCCGCCCTTGCGCTTCCATGCCGCCATCGCACGACGCAACTGATCCGCTTCGCCCGCGGTAAAGCCGGCCGCCAGCATCGCGATCTGCATCACCTGTTCCTGGAAAATCGGCACGCCCAGGGTGCGCGACAATGCCGGCCCCAGCTTGCCCGGATAATCGACCGGCTCCAGCCCTTGCCGTCGCTGCAGATACGGATGCACCATGCCACCCTGTATCGGTCCGGGGCGCACGATCGCCACCTGCACCACCAGGTCGTAAAAAGTGCGCGGCCGCAAGCGCGGCAACATCGACATCTGCGCCCTGCTCTCGATCTGGAACACGCCGATCGTATCGGCTTTGCAAATCATGTCGTAAGTGGCCGGGTCTTCCGCCGGAATGTCCTGCAGTTCGAACGACTCGCCGCGTTGGTCGGCAACCAGCGCCAGCGCGCGGCGGATCATCGTCAACATGCCGAGCGCGAGGATATCGACTTTCAGCAGGCCGAGCGCATCCAGGTCATCCTTGTCCCATTGCACCACGCTGCGATTTTCCATTGCCGCGTTTTCGATCGGCACCAGTCGCGACAGCTTGCCGCGCGAGATCACGAAGCCGCCCGGATGCTGCGACAGATGCCGCGGAAAACCCATCAGCTTTTCCGCGATGCCCCACCAGTGCTGCGCAATCGGCGACTCCGGATCCATGCCGCATTCGGTAAAGCGTTGCGACAAGCCGGTCTTGCCATCCCACCAGCGATGCGATTTTGCGATCTGATCCACCACGCCGGGATCGACGCCGAGCGCCTTGCCGACATCGCGCAGCACGCTGCGCGGCCGGTAACTGATCACTACCGCGGTCAATGCGGCACGCAGCCGGCCGTACTTGTTGTAGATATATTGAATGACTTCTTCACGCCGCTGGTGTTCGAAGTCGACATCGATATCGGGCGGTTCGTTGCGTTCCTTTGAAATGAAACGTTCGAACAATGAGTTGCCGCGCGCCGGATCGACTTCGGTGATGCCGAGGCAATAACAAACGGCGGAATTGGCCGCCGAGCCGCGCCCCTGGCACAGAATGTTTTCCCGGCGCGCGAACGAAACGATGTCGTAGACCGTCAGGAAATACGGCTCGTATGCCATGTCGGCGATCAAGTCCAGTTCGTTTTCAATCTGCTGCTGCACGGTAGCTGGAATCCCGGCCGGGAAGCGCCGGTGCGCGCCGATATAGGTTTGCTTGCGCAAATAGGTCGCTGTCGTTTCGCCTTTCGGCACCAGTTCATCCGGGTATTCGTAACGCAGCTCATCGAGAGAAAACCTGCATTGCCGGGCGGTGCGAACCGTTTCTTCCAGCGCTTCGGCCGGATACAGATTGGCCAGCCGCAACCGGGAGCGCAGATGCTGCTCCGCATTCGGCGCCAGGCCGTAACCGCATGCGGCGATCGGCTTGCCGATGCGAATTGCAGTCAGCGTATCCTGCAGCGGTTTGCGCGAACGCACGTGCATGCAGACATCGCCGGTGGCAAGCAGCGGTATCGCGCAGTCACGAGCGACCTGCTGCACGACCGCCCGATGCCGCTCGTCGCGGCCGTGGTGCAGCAGCGTCAATGCGATCCGCGCGCGCCCCGGGAATGTCTGAGCCAGCCATTGTACCTGCGCGGCGAGCGCCTCGATAGCAACACCGTAGACCGGCGCCAGAATCACAATACAATCCGGCATGCCGCGCAAATGGAAATAAGGCTTTTCTGGCGCAGCGAAGTCGTGTGGCGTCAGCAGATAACTACCCTTCACTGCCCGCGTCCGCGCCAGGGTGATCAGTTCCGAAAGATTGCCGTAACCGTCGCGATTCTGTGCAAGCACGATCAATGAAAAAGCCGCGCTGCCGTCTTCATTCGTCAAATGAAACTGGCTGCCGATGACCAGATGGAGCCCCAATTTCTTTGCTTCGACATGCGCGCGCACTACGCCGGCCAGCGAACATTCATCGGTGATCGCCAGCGCTGCATACCCAAGCTGTGCCGCGCGCGCAACCAGTTCTTCCGGATGCGACGCGCCGCGCAGGAAACTGAAATTGGATGCGCATTGCAGTTCGGCATACTGCGGCAATTCCGCGGACAGGTCGGTCTGCATCGCACGTCACGCGAACAGGCCGTGCAGGAACCAGCGCATCTCGTCACCGAACCGCTGCCGGTACACCCAGTAGCATGCCGACTCGCTTCCCTGCGCAATGAAATAATCGCGCACCGTGAAAGCCTCGTCCCACCAACCGCATTCGATCCGCTCCGGGCCGTTGATCAGTTGCAGCGGCGAGCCGTAAAACGGGCGATGATCGCGCATCAGCAATGCGACCGGCTTTTCCAGCAGCCAGAACGGGCGCCTGGTAGGCCCCATTTCCACAATCGGCGCAATGCGTTCGATCGACGCCGCCGGACGCCATTGATTGCTGAGTTCCGGCCGGTGGTCGGCTTCGGCTGCGGGCGCAAGCACGCTGTCCGCACCCAGCCGCGCAGTCAGCAATTCAAGCAGGCGATGATAATCGGCAGGCGTGCCGCCCGGCTCCGGAAACAGCGATTCGGTCGGCGGCATCATCGCGGACAGATCCGTTGCTTCGAGCCGGATCGCGATCACCGGCGCGCTCAACTCTATCCACCCCAGCCGCTCTTTCAGCAAGCGAATCAGGTGTTCTTCATGCCATGCCGGTTCCGCCAGCGCGATCTCGACCGGCGTGGGCGCTATCGCGGTGCGGCCGCGTTCATGTCCCAGAAAAAGCACCATGCGCGCCACCGCCAGCCAGCCGACCATTTGCAGGATCAGGCGGCGCGCGGCGAACAACACCGCTTCGGCATGCTCGATCCGGTCCGGCAGTTCCAGCTTCGCGGAAAATGCCTGCGGCGCCTGTATCCAGTCGAACAGTTCCGGCGCATTGCCATAGGCACGGTCGAGCGCATCCAGCACATCCTTGCCGCAGCGCCGCTGCAATCCGGCGCGAGGCAGCTTGCGCAGATCACCCAGCGTGCGACAGCCGATGCCGTCAAGCCAGTCGCGATAAGGCCCGACCGCGGGCAGTAGCGTAAAAGGCAGCGCATCCAATCGCCGGACCAGGCTGTTCATGCGGATCACGCGGCGCGCCCTTGCCAGCGGCCTGTTACCACGACGCTGCGCCGATTGTGCCGATTGTGCCAATAACCATGCGCCCTGCGCGGTCGGCGCCATGCCGATCTGCAGCGTGAAGCCCATTGCATCGACGCTGGCGCGCACGCGCCGGCACAGCGCCAAACGGCCGCCGAACACGCGCAGACTGGCAGTCACATCAAGCAGCAGGCTGGCGTCTTCGGCGGTATCGTCGACCAGTGCGACTTCGGGCGTGTACTGCAGCAGGCTCATCGCGACACCGTTCAGAGCAGCCTGTTCCCGCACCGCATCCCGGTCATGCAGCGTCGCATCCGGTGCGATCGCCGATACGCCGCCGCGCCGCATGCCGAGGCGCACGCCGCCCTCGGCCGCCTGCGGCGTCATCGCCAGCACCTGCTCGCGCCCGATCACCACATGCATGCCCGGCTCACACCAGCGCGGCCGGAACGTTTCGAGGGGCAGTAACGGCAGGTGCACGGCGATCCACAGGCGCATGATTCAAATGAGTCGATGAAGTTGTGTTGAAAGGAACAGCAGCCTTGTCGTCAAGCTGCAGATAGAGCGCATCGTCGCGCCGCGGACCGCGCCGCTTGATGATATCGATCGTCACGCCGGCGTGCGCCGGTCGCAGTGCAAGGCGCAACGGCGCCGGGGAAGAATCCTGCGCGCCCGACAGCGGCCGGATCAGCCAGAACACGATATCGCTCTCCTGCGCCGCCAGGTGCAAGCGACGCAACGACTCCGAGCGCACCTGCGTCTGCCAGAACAGCAGCGCGCCGCAGCTGCCGTTGCGCAGGATCTGTTCGGCGCTCCACAATGCATCGGCACTGCGCGCGGTTTTGATCCACAGCAGATGCTCCGGTGCCAGACCCCAGCCCGACCAGGCGGCGATTTGCGGCAGATGCGGCGGCTCCACCAGCGCGATCCGGCGACGCCGGTCGATCGCCGACAAGGCCGGACGCAACAGGCGCATCTCGCCGATGCCCGGCTGCTGCAACAGCAATTCGATCAGCGAAGAAGCAGGCCAGCCGCCATTCGGCAATTCGCAATCCAGCGCGGGATGGCGAGTGGATATGACCGGGTTCCGAAAGGAACCCATTTGATTCGCACGCCAGATGGCATGCGGACATTCCGAAACGATGGTTGCCACCGGAACCGACATGATCATCTCCTTTTTGTTATGGGAAATGATGAAAGTGCTCATCAATTTATACTGTACAAATATACAGTATAAAAGCAATGCCGGTTAGTCAAATTCGTTATGGAAAGTTTGGATTGTTATGCGTTTCTGACTGTCATGCTTTTTTAAATCAGGGTCGCTTTATGAGCTTGCCTTGTAAAAAACAGCTTCACCCGAAGATCATCTTCTGTTCAGTCAAGTCATTGTTTTCCAGGAAATTTCGGTATTAATCTTGATAATTGTGAAACGCACTGAAAAATCCGCCATGCCGGAACGCTCCGCCGAACGAGGCGCCATCAATACATCGGCGCAGTCTTCAAAGATGAAAGGAAATAATCGCAGGGATGTGCAGATAACATTGAAACAGGGCCGGCTCGAATGAGCCGGCCCGTGCCGGGTTATTGCACCGAGATGCTCTTGTCGGTCAATGTCGCGTCGAAAATCAGCTTTTGCGGCCAGACCGGCCATGTGACACCGAGTGCGGCGTTGTTCGGATCGCCGTTCTTCGCAAATGCGCCGATGCTGCTCATCATTGCATTTGACAGCGCCAACCGCCCACCCCTGTTGGCAGTGCCGCCGATGACATTCGAGAACAGCGACGGACCGAAATTGCCAAATGCGAACGGAAGGTCGAACGCATGGGTCGCACCGTACACTTCGTTCCAGGGTCCTGCCTCCTCATCCCAGTTGAATTGGGAATACCAGACGGTGGACTGCTGAGCCTTCAATGCATTGAGCATGCCGTCATTGTTCGGGACGAAGAAGGCGTTGTTGAGCTGCGCCGATTTCGCGGTGAACCCGGTACCCGGCGTGGCCACTGGCAGATAAGCCGGGTTGATGATGTCGGCAGAGGTCAGTGTGGTACCTGCATCTGCGTTGAAGTTATGCATCATCCCGAACCGGGTTGCGTCGTTGACGATATAGCCAGAGGGGCCGCCTAGCAGTGCCAGGAACGCAGCGAACAGCTTGCCTTCATCGCGAGTATTGCTGGCCAGGACCGGCACTTTCAGATAATTGCCCGCGTTGATCGCCGAGATCGGCGTGTTGGCAACCACGGTACCGTCCGGAACATGCGAACTCGTTGTCAGTCCGGCCGCGGCCAATTTGGTCAGCAGTTCGGTAAAGACAGCTGTGGGCGATTTCGAACGCAGGTAGGCAGCGATCTCTGCATTGCTCTTGGTTCCGACATAGGTTGCTGCCGTTGCGTCGTCGGTAGCGAGGCCGTCGGTAATCAGCAAGCTGTAGAGCAGCTTGTTGCCTTGGTTCAGAGAGAACGAAGCCGGCTGCAGCAACGGTATGCTGCCTGGCGGAAGTTCGGCAGCCGTCGATAAACCGCCGCTCATTGGAATTGCCTTGTGGAACAGTTGCGGATTGGCGTTCACTACCAGCGGCGACGTCATCAGCGAATACACATTCATCGCACCGGCAGACTCGCCCATTGCGCTGACATTGTTTGGATTGCCGCCGAAGTTGGCAATATTCTTGTTAATGAACTTAAGGGTCAGGATCTGATCCAGCGTGGCGAAGTTGCCCGAATCTCCCTGCGCATCCGTGCCGGTTTTGAGTTGCGGCAGATTGAGAAAGCCGAACAGGCCGACGCGATAGTTTGCGGTCACCACGACCGCGTTGGCCGATTTCGCCAGCGCCGCGCCGTCATAAACCGGATCCGCAGAGTAGCCGGAAACGTTGCTGCCGCCGTAAATGAAATAAATGACCGGCAGGTTTTCATCCTTGGTAGCCGGACGCCATATGTTCAGCGTAAGGCAGTCTTCACTGCCGACGGCCTGATTCAGTGTCGTGGCAATTGTTTCATCATAGGTGTTGTTCGCGCCTGGGCCATAAAGGCGTCCGTACTGAACGCAGGCATTCCCGAAGCTCTTGGTTTGCTTCGGCGTTGCCCACGCATCCGGCTCCACCGGCGCTTTCCAGCGCAAGTCGCCAACCGGCGGCTTTGCGAACGGCACGCCTTTCCAGAAATAAGTGCCGGAAGCCGCCACATCATTTACCCCTTCGACGGGGCCGTAAGTGGTGACGCGCAGCTCCGGCTTATCTTCGGCGCTGCCGCTGCTGCCTCCGCCGCACGCGCTTAGCAGTGGCAATGCGACGCTGGCTGCTGCTACCCAGCGGATGAACCTGGCATTTACTTTCATGTGTCTTTCCCTCAATTGAATTCACGCTTGTGAATATAGATCCCCGATCATCTGTCGCGCCGGCTTTCCAGCCGGTCTTCTGCATGGATGATGCGAGCCCGGGCCAAGCATATAGATGAACCTGGCCGGTT
>JAKFFO010000115.1:0-14518 GCA_036675035.1 Oxalobacteraceae bacterium | reverse complement strand
CGCGCCGGCAGCGACGAACATGGGGATGAGCGGACCGAGTCACATGAGCAGCATGGGCAGCGGAAGCGATGCCGGGTATTCAAGCACCCCGACTCAATTTGATGCCCGCGATCCATATCATGGAGGTTGATATTTATCTGTATTAGTCCGATTAGCATTGTAAGTTTTTGCGTGAGGCGCACACCAGAAACCCGCTCGTGTCACCGATACCGGATCGCGCTTCAACGGATTCGGCCGAACAATCAAAAATGCCTGATCGACGGATCAGGCATTTTCATTTTCAGGCGGCGGTTTTCAGGTTGCGCACTTAGGGCTCGCGCAGGAATAACTTGGCCATTTTTGCTGGCTGGAGCGGGCGCGCTGCTGCGTTGCCCGCCCCTTGCAGGGCGCATCTTCGCTTGCAAGCGAAGACCGTTGCGCAGGCGGATCGCATGCGATCCTAAACCCCTGCTTCACCTTGCAGTGCTCGCACTGCGGCACGTCGGGCGCCTTGCATCGTATCCCGCTCCGACCGCACAAATACCCAGCCTATTCCTGCGCGAGCCCTTATCATCAAAGCCGCACGATCCGATTATCCAGGCCGGCCAGCCGTTTCTGCAGGATCTGATATACATCGCGATCGAAGCGCTGCTGGCCTTTCGCTGCCAGCACCCGCGCCTGCCTGAGTGTTTGCGCGGTACCCAGATAGGCCCAGCAATCGATGACATGGATGGCGTCATTTTCGCGAACGCCGATCGCGCCATCGAATGGCCACGCCTGCATATGCGATTCCTGCAGCGCATCGAGCAGGCGCTGGTTGTGTGCTTCGATCGGCTCCCTGCCTTCGCACGCACCGAGGCATTTTTTGATCTGGCTGGCAAAGCATGCCTTGCCTTTGCGCACCTTCTCCAGCCCAAGCAGCGCATGGCACAGCGCATGTTCATCGGCAATCGACTTGAGCGCATCGGTCGCCTTGCGCTTGCTGATGAACAAACCGTACAACTGCGGATCGTGTCCGAAAAAAAGGTCGTCGGTAGTGGCAAGCACCGGCTGCAACATGCCGTTCTTCAGCAGCAGGCGCCACGAGCAAACTTCGTCATTGGCACGCAATTGGTGATTGTGCGTCGGCATCAGTTTCTTGACCAGCGCTGCTTCTTGCAGCAGCGCGCCGATCTCGCCCGCGGTTTCGACCCATTCAAGCCGCTCGATCTGCTGGCTGATGCGCAACTCCTTGGACGATGCATGATCGCCGCTGAAATGCTGCAGCACCCTGCGCCGCAGATTGTTCGCCTTGCCGATATACAGCGGCAAATCATTCTCGCCGTAAAACAGGTACACACCATGCGTGGCCGGCAGCGATTCGATCTGCAATGCATCGAGCCGGGATGGCAAGCTGGGGCGGCTGATCAATTTCGATACCGCATCATCGACGATCTCCGGCGCATGCATCTGATGAATCGCTTTCCAGAACTGCCAGATCAGTTGTGCATCACCCAGCGCGCGATGGCGTTCGCTCACATGCAGCCGATGCCGCTCCACCAGCGAATCGAGATTATGCCGCGCGAAACCGGGGAACAATTTTCGCGAAAGCCGGACCGTACACAGCACCGGCGGCCGGAATTCGTGTCCGGTACGCTTGAATTCATTTTTCAGGAACCCATGATCGAACCGCGCATTGTGTGCAATGAATACCCGGTCCGCCAGGCGGCTCTGGATGGCGTCCGCCAGTTCGGCGAAGGTCGGTGCATGTTCCACCATTGCATTTGAAATGCCGGTCAGCGACTGGATGAATTCCGGAATATGCATTTGCGGATTGACCAGACTGCTCCATTCGCGCACGCCATCTTCATCCACTTCGATGATGCCGACTTCGGTAATCCGGTCGGACGTGGCGGTGCCGCCGGTTGTTTCCAGATCGACAAAAGCAAGACGGGGATGTTTGGAACCGGGCAAGATCAATTGAAGAAAAGAAAAGCGGCTGGAGTGGTGTAACTGTATTGAAAAACAGTATGCTGTCAAAGTCTGGATTGCGCAATAGGAGTAATGGCAACATGCATCGCACCACGTATTTTCGAATGCGTTTGCGCTATTTCAATTGTTCCGATATCGACGCCTCTATTGTCGGAATACATACTTGGCATTTCGATCTTGCACGGAGCCCCTCGTGACTACACCGTCAAACAATCAACTCAATCCCGGCGACGAAGCAAAGCCCGGCACACCCGGCACCGGCGAAGA
The DNA here is from genome assembly GCA_036675035.1 of Oxalobacteraceae bacterium. Lineage (GTDB taxonomy): Bacteria > Pseudomonadota > Gammaproteobacteria > Burkholderiales > Burkholderiaceae_D > MESE01. The sequence goes on along the minus strand of JAKFFO010000115.1, from coordinate 12,301 downwards.
CATTTGCGATGCATGCAAGGGGACCGGCAAATTGCAGAACGGCAGTCAGTGCCCGAACTGCGGCGGTACCGGAATCGTGACCGAAGGCATCGGCGGCGGATAGCGCTAGTCGTCGGCACGGAGATTCAGGGAGCATATTGCCGGGCAGCCGACGCCGGGCTTCAACGCGTGCGGTCGTCCTCAATGCTCCTTGCCCTTGCGTGCTCGTTAAAGGCAGCACGTCTTTGCTGCATTACATTCCATCGAACGGCCCGGATCCGCATCCGTGAAACGCCCACAGTTGACCAAGTTCTTTACCGCATAACAGTCCGGCACGGCAAATCGTCGCGTCGCCTCGCAAAAATATCCAGGATTGCGCAGCCCGATATAATGTGCGCAAAAATATCGGGCCAACACCCCGGCGCGCTCCGGTTGCGTCAGGCACAGACGCGACCGAATGCGACCGCCGGTATTTGTTGTTCCAACCTTAGAAAGGGAAGCCTGCCCGATGCCCCACGATTCTCCGCTGATCACCACTATCGTGGGCGGCCTTGTACTGGCATTCATCTTCGGCGCACTGGCGCATCGTTTGCGCATGCCGCCGCTGATCGGCTATCTGATCGCGGGGATTGCAGTCGGACCGTTCACTCCGGGTTTTGTTGCGGATTCCGGCCTGGCACAGCAACTTGCCGAGATCGGCGTCATCCTGCTGATGTTCGGCGTCGGTTTGCATTTTTCATTGAAAGACCTGCTGTCGGTAAAGGCAATCGCGGTTCCCGGCGCCGTTGTGCAAATCGGGATCGCAACCCTGTTGGGATGGGGTCTCGCATGGATGGCGGGTTGGCCGACCGGCGAAGGAATCATATTCGGTCTGGCATTGTCCACCGCGAGCACCGTGGTGCTGCTGACCGCATTGCAGGCCCGCCGCCAGGTGGAAACCAAGCGGGGCCGGATCGCGGTCGGCTGGCTGATCGTCGAAGACATTGCGATGGTACTTGCGCTGGTGCTGATTCCGGCATTGAGCGGTTTCCTCGGAGGCAGGGGCGAAATGCTGACGTCCGAGGCACTGATGTCAGCGCTTGCAATCACGCTCGGCAAGTTAGTCGCATTCGTCGCGGCGATGCTGATCGTCGGGCGCCGCGTGATTCCGTGGACCCTGGAAAAAATTGCCGCTACCGGCTCGCGCGAATTATTCCGTCTCGCAGTGCTGGCGATCGCGCTTGGCTTTGCGCTCGGCGCGGCTTATGTGTTCGGCGTGTCGTTCGCGCTCGGCGCTTTTTTTGCCGGCATGATACTGAGCGAATCGGAGCTGAGCCATCGCGCCGCGGAAGAATCGCTGCCGCTGCGCGATGCTTTCGCGGTGCTGTTTTTTGTCTCGGTCGGCATGCTGTTCGACCCGGCGATCGTATTTCAGCATCCCTGGCTGGTACTGGGCACGGTGCTGATCATCGTGTTCGGCAAATCGCTCGCCGCGTTGGCAATCGTTCTGGCATTTCGCCATCCGCTCAGCACCGCATTGGCGATCTCGGTCAGCCTGGCGCAAATCGGCGAGTTTGCCTTCATTCTTGCCACGCTCGGCGTTTCGCTCGGGCTGTTATCGGAAACCGGGCAAAGCCTGATTCTCGGCGGCGCGATCCTGTCGATCCTGCTCAATCCGCTGATGTTCAGCCTGCTGGATCGATTGAAGCCCTGGCTGGAACAGCGCGAGGGAAAACCGGACGGACCGGCGCCGGCCGTCGATGATGCCCATGTCCCGTTCTGGTCGCCGTTGCGCTCGCATACGGTGCTGGTCGGATTCGGCCGGGTCGGCCATCTGGTGGCGCTGTCGCTCGGCGAACAGGATCGGCAGTTCATCGTGATCGAGGACCAGGCCGATGTCGTCAGGGCATTGCGCGCGGACGGCATTCCTGCGCTGTACGGCAATGCGGCCCTGCCCGGAATACTCGAAGCCGCCGACATCGCCACTGCGCGCTGGCTGCTGGTGGCTATTCCGCATGCGCTGGAAGCGGGGCAGATCATCGAACGCGCGCGTGCGATCAATCCGCAAATCGAGGTAATTGCGCGGGCGCATTCGATCAGCGAAGTCACCCATCTCGAAAAACACGGCGCCACGTACACCATCATGGGAGAACGCGAAATCGCCAAAGGCATGGCCAATCGGGTACTCGGAACCGGCCTTGAACCGGCGTGAATGAAAGCGCGAGTTGACTGACTGACATGCGTTAATGTCCGCCAGCGTGCAAGCGGCGGGAGCGGTATTGTCAAAGCCGCAATGCCGGGTGGTTTATTTTTCCGTACGGAAAACTTTTATCGGAATCGGTGGTCTTTGGAAGTAAGAATAATTTCCGAAGATCAACAATGATCCCTCACCTGTTTGCCGAAAGCGCCGCGCGCTCCAGAGTCCTGCTTTGTGCGTTTTTCATGGTTGCCGGATTAACTGCTTGTGGCGGTGGCGGCGGCTCCGCAGACCCCGGGTCGTCGGTCGAAGCGTCCTTGCTGGCGGAGCCGGCGGACCTGAGCGCTTCCGCGAATGGTGCCGGCAAACTGATCATTTCGGAAATTGCGACAAATTACTACAGCAACGACGTCGCATGGCTGGAAATCTACAATAGCGCCAGCGTACCGGCTACATTGTCGGACTACAAACTGCGCACCAGCCATGTCGATCCGGCAACCGGCGCATATTCATTCGAGCCGATCGCATTTGATCTTCCGGCGGTCGCGATTCCGGCACAGGGTTATCTTGTCATTGCGGCCGGCAGCTACGACAAATTGCAAAGTAACGGTCAGATCATTTACATAAAGAACGGCAGCCGCGTACCGTACTGGAATGCCAACGGATCGGTCGAACTGGTCGCGGCAAACCAGACCGTCGATTTTGTCCGATTCGGCGCGTCGATGGCGATGCCTGCAACACTGACCGCATGGGAAGGCCGGAATGTCGCGGAACTGCCGGCCGGCCCGAACGAGCACGGCAAATCGATCGTGCGGCTGGCATCGCGCGAAATGTCCGACACCAACACGGCATCGGATTGGGCGCTGGTCAATTTCGCAACGCCGGCCGGAATGAATGACGTCGCTCCCGGCGTGGTCGATTCCGATCGCGACGGCATACCCGACAGCGCCAAGGTGCAAGGCGGCACCTATGCCGGCCTGGATTTCCATGCAATGGGTGCGCGCCCGGGCCGGCGCGACATTTTTATCGAAGTCGATTACATGAGCGGCAACGACCCCGGAACAAAGCCGCGCCGCGAGGCGCTGCAAAAACTGGTCGATGCGTTCGCGGAAAAAAACATCGCGGTGCATCCGGATGTCGGCAATCTGTACAGCCAGAGCTTCGATGTCGGCGGGTTCAATCTCGGCGGCGGCAATCCGGTGGCGCTCGCGCAGTGCGTCGAACTGGCGACATCGTCTGCCAAATCCAGTCCGGGCTGCAGCTCGTTCTACGATTACAAGAGCCGGCATTTCGATATCCGCCGCATGCTGTCGTTCCACTATGCATTGTTCGGCAATTCGCAAAACATCAATGGCAGCGCAGGTTCGTCCGGCGTGGCTGAAATCGCCGGCAACGACCTGATCGTCACGCTGGGCAATTACGGTTTTTCCACCGGTGGCAGCAGCAGCCTGAACCTGCTGATCAACCTTCAGGCCAGCACCCTGATGCATGAACTCGGCCACAATCTCGGCTTGCAGCACGGCGGCAATGAAATCAGCAATTACAAGCCGAATCATTACAGCATCATGAACTACATGTACCAGTTTGCCGGCCTGAGCGCCACACCGTTTACCGGCAATGCGGCGGAACGTTATTTCCTGGCCAATGGATTGAAAGGCAAGACCTATTGCAACCTGGTTGAAAATTCGCCATGCACAAATGCGTTTCGCATCAGTTACTCGGACGGCACCGGCGCGGACCTGCACGAAAGCGGCCTGATGGAATCGGCCAATATCGGACTCGGCAGCAGCGGCGGCGCCTATGCGGACTGGAACGACAACCACGCGCTCAACCCGAGCGCCTACCGGCACAACCTCAACCCGCAGGACGGCACCGACATCACCGTGCTGAAAGACTATAACGAATGGGGCAACCTGATGCTGCCTTTCGCGCGCACGCATTCCGGCAGCAATTCCGGCGACATGTTTTCGATGACGGAAGCAAAGCATCCACCGCGTACCAATCCGATGAACATCCATGCGCGCCAGCGAATCGTCGAGCTTCCGCTGCCGGCCGAATTCAAAAGCATGCTGCACAAGCTGAAGTCGGACAAACACTGATCGCGGCGATGATGACAATCCGTCTGCAACGATATATTCCGCTGGCACTCGGTGTTGCGGCGTGCGTAGCGGCCACTGCCGCCGATGCCGCGCGCATCGATGGCCTGAATCCGTTTGCGCCGTTAACCGCCGAGCGCGCAGTGCCCACGGTCGATGATGGAACAATGCAGCTAGATGCGGCTGACGGGCGTCGCCTGACGGTAACGCCGTGGCCGAAATTCCTGCCGCAACGGTTTGGCCCGCAAACGGTGACCGGCACGCGGCAGATGCATCCGGCCGGCCCGATCGACCGGCTGTCATTCAGCCACGCATCGGAGCCATCGGCGTGGCTGGAGCTGGGAAGCGGTGCACGACGATCCGCCGAAACCGTCGGCAACTGGAAGTTGCAGCTATCGGGCGGGCGCTGGATCGTCACCGACGGGAAGAACAAAAAACCACTCGAAACCAAAGACCATCAGGCGTTGCCGGCAATGATCGACGTCGGCACCGATCGGTGGTGTCTCTATCTTCTGTCGTCAACATTGCCGGTCGCGAAACCGGACATTGCCACCGAAACCGAAGCGCAGATCGAATGGGCCGCGATCCGGCTCAGTCCACTGCAGAAAAGGTGTCCTGCGGCCAGGTAGCGGCGGCAAAGTCGCAACCGATGCATTGATTAATCAATGTTTCTTCGAACGACGCTGCACTCCCAGCGCATCGTCGTCATGAACGGCGAGCTGCACATCGAGCCACTTGTGCAAGGCCGCGACCCGCTTTGAACTGTTCGCCGTATCGGCGACCGCCGCATTCGATTTCCCTCCTCGGAACCAATCCCGAATTCAGACGGTCCGCCGGCCTTCAGTTCGGCCAGACCAGGCATCTGTGCGCAATCGATATGAGCAGTATCTGAAAAATCACGCCTGTAGAACTACGCGGATATCTGTTTCAGATGTTCGCATCTCAACCGGAGCGGCGCTGCATCCGGAGCATAAGGAAAATGACCCCTAACCATCAGGTGGGCCGCAAGATACAATCGACGATACCGGCGCATGTTCTCCGCGCCGCCAACGAGCAATGTATGACCATGCATTTGCATCAAACCTTCAATCTCAAAAAGGACCACTATGAACCCAAGCAAACTGACCGCTGTCATCACCGTTTCGCTGCTTTGCATTTCCTGCGCGGCGCCCTCGTCATCAAACAAAGAGCCGGCTAAAAATGAATCGGTGTCCAGTGCGTCTGCCGCAACGCCAACTCGTACCGTCAAGTCGCGCGACGGCAGCTTCGATGGAGAAGTGATCGGTACGCCGCGGGCAGGCAGCAAGTTTGCGAAGCTACAGATTGGCATGAGCATGAACGAGATCCAGGACATCCTCGATCGCACTCCAGATCGTTCGCACAGCTATGAGTCCGGCAAGCGCTGGATTCCCTTCTATTTCGGAAATGATGCGCGCCGCGTGCAGGCCCTTTACAAGGGTGAAGGCTGCCTTATTGTTACCGGTGGCAATGTCTGGGGCGGTGGCGGCGGTGATTTGGTGCAGATAGAATTCGATCCGTCAGGCGCCTGTTACCAGCCTTGAGTGATCACGCCGGGTTTTAAAACACCGGATTTTGGTCAACGCCGGATTGCGGCCTGATGCTGCGATCAGCGGGCTGCCCTCGGCAACCGCTGAACGCAGCATCTTGCGTTTGCTTCCGAAACCACCGATGAATACGTACTATTGATGCGGCACGGTTAGTTATGGGGCCGCCCCTTCACTCCAGTAGTCGGTCAGCCGCGCGCAATCCTCCACCGGACCAAACACTCGCGCCGGGCTTCAACGGAAATGCACTACTCCGAAGTAGCGGCTGAGGTATTCAACAATCAGTGCGGCTTCGAATGATCGAGTTCTTCCATTGCGCCGTGCTCATATCGCAATACCCAGCCCGACAATAACAATCAGTGGCACGAGTACCGTGAGGCTAGCCTGTGCCAATAAATAACCGAAGCCGACGATGTCAGAAGCGCTTACGGCGTCTGCCTGACGCGGGTTAAAACTCTCTCTTACCGCTTCAAAAGAAGCATTCAGAAGATCGTCTTTCCCCCGCAATCCATACAGAGATCGACTACGGCGGCCGTCGAGATAAGCGCGCCAAATCGCGCGTGGCGACCAGCATATACCCGCTACAACGAGAGGAAGGCAGAACAAGGTTGCCGCTGGATGCGGAAAGCGCCCGGCAGCAAACTCCCATGTCGCCAGTTGAAACTCTCCGCGCATCGAACACGAATAGCCAGTCAGCACATGATGAAGATCATGCGACACGATTGCTTCACGTCTCCACCGGAAATTCGGAAATACAAGGTTCACCGGGCCGACCCGGCAACGCCAAAATGGTGACGTGGTGGCTGCCGTTTCAAGGCCGTTTTCTTTTCGAAATTTGGCGAGCGCATCTCCAACAGTCAGTTCGCGAGCATCCTGCATTGTCTAGTTCCGTAATCTACTTGCTTCGGCTTGACCTGATGCTGCGACTGACAAAGCGCGTGCAGTAACGGGACTGATTCCATGGCGCGGCGGCAAGTTCGCAGGGACATTCACGTTCCACGCTAATCCGATGAGCTCTAGAAATCGGACGAACCACCATCCAAGGTCAATCTGTCCAGGATAAAGTCCATGCCGCGCGGAACCGGGAAACGCGTGGTGATTGCTGTGCCAGCTTTCTCCCATCGTCGGAATCGCCATGACAGGTACGTTATGAGCTTGGATCACTGCTCCATCGACGATCCAGTCTTGCGGCCCTCTGGTATGCGCAAAATACGAAATAAACCAGTGCATGGTGGTGCATGCGGCCACGCGCACAAACACTCCCCATGCAACCCACGGCAGACCTCCGAATAGATACAAACCTATTCCAATTGGTATCTGGTGCAACATCCAGGTCCGGTCCAGAAAGCGATAGAAGGGGTCGTCACCAATTCCCGGACCAGGATCAAAACCCGGCGGGCGCGCCAGCTTTAGCTTTCCATGAAGGTAAACAATTCCGTCAACCCACATCGCTTTACCGTGGCGAAGAAAAACATGGCAATCCGGTTGGCGCTGCGCCCAGTCACGGCTATCGTGGAGGCGGATCGTCCAAAGCGGTCCGCCCATACCCACTGCGGTACCAAACCAAACCAGCGTACGCTCGACCCATTTCGGGCATTCAAAGCTACGATGTATGAGGCGGCGATGAAACCCCACGGAATGGCCAGCGCATAACGTGATTGCGGAAGTTGCCAAGAACACGGCAAAGGCGCTCCAAGAGAAATAAAGCGGCCCAAGCACGAGCGCACCAATCAACATTCCGCCGTTCCAGATCGAGCGCAATGGATCCCATATCACCTCTCCGTCGACCGCACTTGCGGTATCCAGATTGGTGAGCGAATTGACTTTGTAAGGATCAATTTTTTTGGTATTCATCAATTCCCTCTCTTCATCTCTTCGAAGATATTTTTTAGAATCTACGTCGACCTTCCAGGGGCGTCATTTATCAAGTGCCAGCCGCCGATTGGTCCCAAAGGACCGCCCCTCTGCACACCTATGGATAAACGGCGGTCAGTGCGACAGCAGCGACGACGATGACGCCAATGACGAAGTACCCGCCAACGATTTGTGCGTGCTTACGGTCTAGCGAAAAGGTGCGGCCGACAACACGGCCCACGACATACGCGATGGCCTCCCATACTGCGTAAGTTACTGCATCAAATCCACTCATGAGCGCTACCGACTAAGTTCACTGGCGCGAAGCGTCAGCGTGCAACGGCGAGTTAGGAGCTTTAATTCACGCGTCACGTTTAAAGCCGTTCTTTGTGTATCGAATAATGAGATAGACAAAGAAAAAACCGAGTAACGCATAGAACCCAACTGTAAAAGCACAGACATACGGATATTCACCCCAATAGAGATAAAGCGCTTTACTGTTTCTGCCTCCCGGAAAGAAAAGTACCTTGTTACCGATGTAACCCTTGTATGCAGTCCAAAAAAACCACCACGCAAGTAAAAATCCGAAAAGCATCACAAAAAACGGTTCTATCCCCTCTGTGAATCCTTTATAACCTTGTCGCGACATTCTCTGATTCCTAACGCCTGAATTAAGCCGACCCGCGAAGCGGGTTCGGCTTGAATGAATTGTTAGAGCCCGCCCCGCACGCAGCATGAGTTGCTAAGGCCACAATTGCGCCGCATGCCAATGACCAAAGACCCAGATCTTTGGCGATGACGAGCAAAGCGAAGCCTGGAAGAAGACCAATTGCCAGAGCCGTGGCCCAAGACGCTTTGCCACGATGCCACAACCAGGCATACAGCGGTGCCCCAAAAGCGATGGCCGGAATGAACCCAATGATGAGGATGTAGCCAAAAACAATTGCGGCGGAACCTGCAATACCAAGGACTGCGCTTGGGGCGAACCAAGCTTGAACTGCCGAAAAGCCAGCCACGAGAATTGCAACAGCCACAAGTGCGACGAGTGCAGCTAGCTCTGTTTTTACCAGTCGCCGCAGAAATGTCATGAGGGCTCTAACTGATACTTATATGGACAGGGAAAGCCGGTAAGCACCGGCGGCGGCTGATAAGCACATTGATTTAATCCTCCAAGCGCCGCGCCAATACTGCGGTTGGCGCAATACCGCACCAAATTCAGTGATAAATAACCGTGAACGACGTCACGCCTTCCACGTCCGTTACCGACCGCTCAAGATGCTCGACCAGTTCGGAAATTACCTTCATGGCAATGGCTGCAGTCTACGGCCCAATTGTGCGTATGTCTATTAACTGGGAAGGCGTCTTCGATTTCACGGACTACCTCATTCCGCACACATGCGCGCCGATTCGGTTCGTGCCTCTTTATGCGGACGGTAAGTGTGCGTTTATAAGCCAACCTCGTCTGTGCTGCTGCTGTTGTACAAACAGATTCCCGGAGCCGAATTCCTTCGCCGGATAACTTGCTTCGCGCTCGGCGCATCACGGTGGCCAGTGCGAATCATGAACCCTTCGTCGGAGATTTCAATACGCCATCCGCGCGTCTTGTTTCGGCAATACGCCGCAGTCCGCGTGCCAGCATGTGGCGCGACAGGAACCGGTGGAATGGCATCACCGCGAACAGGTAGATTTTCCCGAACAGGTTATTGGTGCGTACCAGCGTCGACAGCGTGACTTCGGAGCCCGCCCGGTCACCAAGCGCAGAGACCAATATCCGGAAATCAAGATGCTTGTCATCTCCTCCCAGCACCACCTGCTCCAGCGATTCCGAGATCAATGGAAAGTTGCCGACCAGCCGATCGCCGGGCTGATGATGATGGAGTTTCTCGGGAGTCTTCAGCCCGAACAGCGCAACTATGCGGTTTCGCATCGACATGAGCGCAACCGCAAAGCGCGGCGGATTCTCGAAAATGGCACGCGCGCACTCAAGCGCAGTCAGACCCGGCACGGCGACGTGGCCACGGTATCCATCGGAAAAATCCACTTGCCGCAAGCCGCAGGTCTGAATCGGGCCCGGCGGCACGGACACTGCCTCAACATCGGATATGGCTGCCTTCATCTCGCGACTCTCATATTTGATTCCAGTTGGGGCAAATGCGCAAACGTCGACGCGATCGGTCAAGCTTACTCCGGTAGCTATGCTGCCGCACGTAACTCCGAGCCGGGCCAGCGCCTCCAGCAGCAATGGGCCGTTTGTTACCGGAGCCGGCGTGTTCACGGATTCTCTCGTGCCCGGGACTGACATGTTGTGGTGGCCGGCTAAAACCGCGTACCGGTCGGCTGAACGATGCTCAGCAAGTTCTGAAAGGCCTGGGTCACCTGCAATGCCATTTGCATGCCTTGTTTTGAATTCACCTTGGTGATTTCGCCTTTGTCGTCGTAGTCGACCTTGATTTTGCCGACGCCGACCAACGAGATTTCCACCGGTTTTCCGGCGCCGTTGTACTTGAATGTCAATTCGCGCCGCGTTCCGGCAGAGCGATCGATCTCCACGAAGCGCTGGATTTTCGATGTGCCGGCATAGTCGAATGTGACCAGCTTGCCATCGCTATTTGATGCATGGCTCAGTTCGCCTTCGTCGTTATAGTGAAATGCGGTCTGGTAACCGCCGTCCAGAACCAGGATCAGCTTGCCGGTGCGGGGATGATAGATATAGTCAATGAAACCGCCCGACCCGTTGGATTTGCGAACGATCCGGCCCTGGTCATCGCAGGTGGCATTGCGGCAGCAAGCTACGGATTCGTCCTTCGATTGCCGCTCGCCCGGGGGCGAAACAATTCCGTCGTCGGCAACCTTGCGATCAGACTGGTGTGCCGCGGCATAAGCCGGATTGACCGGCGGCGCAATCCGGGAAGTTTCTTTGCCCGCGCTCCCGCAGGCGATCGCAATTGCAGGCAGGGCCATGGCAATCGCAAACAGAATTCTTGGTTTCATGATTTCTCCCGGTGAGCAGGTAGCTAGCGTCTATTCGAATACTCCAATACTCGAATACTCGAATACTCGAATTTTATTTGCAACCTCGGTTGCCGTTGCTTCGGCTTTGGCGATACGTTCATCTAGAAGTTGAGCTTGGACTGGTTCCGGATTGCAATCGATTGATGGAACCACGTGGCTTTAAAAATGAAACGGTGCGACGAACTCAATGGGGTTAATTTCCGACAAAGGGCTTCTGCGGTACCGGTCCTGCCGGCGGCGAACTCAAGTGCCGCGCGCGATCCCCCACCTGGCCAGCTCTGGAATCCATCGCTGGTCTACGATCTTCCTGAAGCCGGACCAGGCCGGATGCATTTCATTGTCCCAGTCCTTTTGATAGCTCCCGTCATTGCGAAGCACCCCGCGGCAATCGATAAAACTGACATCGTTTGCCGGGTCTTCGAACAGTGCGAACAACCCGTTCAACCTGTCGATCAATAGTCTGCATAGCTCGGTCCGGAATTGCAGGTCCGGATCGACACCGGCCGCGTCCAGCGCCGGCTTCAACCACGGGCCGCTTGTTACCGGGCCCATGATGAATCCCCTGCCGTCCGGTACCGGGTAATCGTATCCGTGTATGAAAATCGGCCGCACCATTTTTTCTTCATTCTTGTAAGCCCAGCGGATATCGTGGATCAGCGTTCCGGTTGCGCGCGAGATGGTTTCGAGCAAATCATCCAGGCCGACCGGATCGAAACACTTTTCCGGTTCGGTAATGCCATGGCACGAACCCGCCAGCGCCAGCCGGTAGTCGATCGCATCGTTGCCGGCACCGCTGATAAGGAAAACGTTGTAGTGGCGCCGGACATTGAGGCTCAGGTTGTACCGGACATCGCCGGCAAGGGAGCGGGCGCCGACATAGTGCTGAAGCAAGGCACCGCTGTAACCTACTCCCTGAATATGCCGGAAATCGCGCAAGAGCTTCGGATGTCTCGACAACGCTTCGAGCAGATTGTTTTTCGGATACCAGAACCAGGAATCGCCCACTGCAAGAATCGCGGGAAATTTACCCGGCTCCCAGCCTTGTCCTTTTTGGTACACCGTCATTGAAGACTCCCAGGTCAGGGTATGCGCCGTATCGACAGGCGTTCCGGCCGCAGATCATGCCGGCTTCGATCTTACCTGCATTCCGTTAATGTACTTCATGCTTGCACCATATCGTTCTCAACCGCAAATTCCGAGGCAAGGACGTGCTGTATAAATACCCTTTCAGTAGAACTCATTTCATAAATACGAGGGCGCGCGAAGGTGGTCTGGACGGATGCAGCACAAGGCGCGACGCGATGCACAGGGTGGTCCCCTGTGCAAGCGGCGCAACGCGGTGATGCGCCGCCCAGACCACCTTCCCGAAGGGTTCGCATCAGAATCGACGCTGGACTGCGTTGTGCTCCTTGCCAATAGAAAAACTATTGGACGCGTCGCACGCCTTGCCAGCCCCGATTCTGATGCGAACGCGTACCCTCCTATTTATGAAATGAGTTCTAGGGCGTGTCCTCAATTAATGTAATGCAATCAGAACGATTCAGCGATTGCTGCCTCTATGTTTTTGAAGGAGGTAAAGATCATGGTCAGGCGCTATGCATTACGAGACGATCAGTGGG
>JAKFFO010000032.1:0-14712 GCA_036675035.1 Oxalobacteraceae bacterium | reverse complement strand
TTCGTTGATCATGTAAAACGCGTTGTCTTTCAGCTTGTGCCACAGGCCGCGCTTGCGCCATTGTTCCAGTTTGATTTCCCGGCAGTGCGGCGCATATTTTTCAAAGACGGCATCCAGCCGCTGCGCCGTTGCTGCGTCGTAGATGCCGAGCGTGATTTCATCATTGGTTTCGAACGAGCGGTCGTCGAAGTTGCTTGAGCCGATCGCACTCCACACGCCATCGATGGTCATTACCTTCTGATGCAAAAGCGTGTGCGGATACTCGAACAGGCGCACTCCGCACCGCAAAAGTTTTTCGAAATTGCGGTGACCGGCGTGTTGCACGATCGGATTGTCGGAGCCGCTGGCCGACGGCATCATCACGCGGACATCGGCGCCGCGGGAAACGGCTTCGCCGAACGCGTCGATTGCTTCCGGCTCTGGAATGAAGTAAGGATTCTGGATCCAGATCCGCTTGCGGGCCAGGCAGATCGCAGTATGGTGAAGTATCTTGACCGCCGGTGCGGAGCCTTCCGGTTTCACGTAGGCCGCATGAATCAACACATCGCCGGCCGGTTCCAGGGCCGGGAATACATCATCGCCGACGAATAACTCCCCGGTCTGCCCGGCCCAGTTCTCGCTGAACGCGGACTGCACGCTGTTGACGATGGGACCGCGCAATCTCACACTGACATCGGCAAAGTGTTCGCTGTCCTGGGCATCGCCCAGCCAGCTATCCACGATGCAATGACCGCCGACGAATGCTTCGCGGCCATCGATGACGACGAGCTTGCGATGATTGCGGTCGTTCAGTACGCCGATGTTGCGCAATGTCTTTTCATGAAAAAACACCACCTTGCATCCGGCGTGCTCCATCTGGCGCCGGACTGCCTTCCCCATTCTTCTGGAGCCGGTTGCATCGAGCAGTACGCGTACCCGCTTGCCGGCGCGCGCCCGCTCCGAAAGAGCGTCGGCGACGCGCTGGCCAAGCACGCCTTCTTTCCACAGGAATGTTGCGAAATGCACCGACTGTTGCGCCGATTGGATGCGCTGCAGGAGGGTGTCGAAGAAAGCGCCGTTCTCAAAGACTTCGACCGAATTGCCGGGCACGGCGGTACTGAGCGTCAGTCCGGCAAGAGAAGGAACCAGTTCTTCGATAGGCAAGCTGGATTCGATTTTCAGTGTTGGATCGCGGTGGCGCCGTATCGACCAGATGATGCCGATCAGCAGCAGGACGAGGCCGGAAAATGCTACTACCGCTATCAACGACACATGTTCCTCCACCTGCGAAATGATATTCGATGGAAATGAAAGTAAAGGAAATGTTCCAGTCGCTTATTGCGCTTGCACAAGTCGGCACGGTGTCGAATCAACGAACCCATGCTCAGCCGGTCTGCATTTTCCTTTGCGCTCCCGTTCTCAGGTTCCGCACGAAAAAATCAATAACTGACGACGGTCAGTTATTGAATCCGCCAGTCGATGCAAAATACGGGACTGATTGTTATCACACCCATTGCAATGGACACTCAAACGGCAGCCCGTTCTGATGCCTGATCCAATCGATACGATGCCTGATGCCATTTCCTTGCCACAACCGCTGCAGCGCCGGATAAACGCCGCTGTCGACGACTTCATTTATCCCTCGGCCGAAGACAAAAGCCATTTCCTGCATCCGGCCGGTGAACCCGCGCTGGTCACGCCGGACTCGGTATCGTGGCAGGTATTCAAGAATCCGCTCGGGTTGTTCATCGGCGGTGTCGCCGCAGTCATTCTCGAACTGGCAGAGCCGCGGGTACGCGCCGGCGTGTGGGGCCATACGACGTTTCGCGCCGACCCGTTGCCGCGTTTGCGAAGGACCGGGCTGGCCGCAATGATGACGGTGTACGGCCCGCGCAGCCGGGTCGAAGCGATGACCGCGAGGATTGCGAAACTCCATCACCGCGTCAGCGGGCTGACTCCCGACGGGATGCCTTACCGCGCCGACGATCCCGAACTGTTGAACTGGGTGCATGCAACGGCAAGTTTCGGATTTCTCCAGGCGTACAAGACTTATGTTTATCCACTGGACGATGCTGCTTGCGATCGCTTCCATGCAGAAGGCGCGCACTCGGCCCGCCTTTATGGCGCGTCGCGGGCGCCTGCCTCTCGATCGCAGGCGGAAGCGCTGTTCCAAAGCATGCACGAAAAGCTGGAACCGTCGCCGATCGTGTTCGAGTTTCTGGAAACGATGGAACGGGTTCCGTTGCTGCCGCGCCCGTTCCGGTTTATCCAGGCGTTGCTGATCAAGGCAGCGGTCGAGATTGTGCCGGCACCGATCCGGGAACGCCTCGGACTTGGCGCGCGCCACGGCATGCCCGCATGGCAGCAACGGATGGTCCAGCGCATCGGTAGCGCCACCGACCGGCTAATGCTGAGTTCCAGCCCCGCAGTGCAGGCATGCCGGCGCCTTGGTTTGCCGGACGATTATCTATACACGCAACGTGTGAAAAAGAATGCCTGATTTGCCGGCATACCGCGCCTGAATTAATTTCCTGGAGCAGTTTTAGTCAGACTGGCCAGACGTTGCCGAGCCGGATTGCGCGCGGAACAAGGCGTGCCGACGCGACATGGCGGGGCAATGGCAAGGAGGCGCAACGCAGTGCCGCACGCAATCCGGCCGGCAGGGGCGGCACAGTGAGACTAAAACTGCTCCAAGCCTTCGCAACGCCAAGAGCGCACGCTTGCCAACGGCAGAATTGAAGGTTTATGGAAATTTTCCATAAATAATGGATATGATTCGCTGATGCCAAATCTCCAAAGCATGAAATTTCGGATAATCGCCCTCGGCGTCGTGCTGGTGCTGTTCGGTTTTCTGGTGCGGCAATTCGTCGCGCTTCCGCTGGTGCAGAAAGAGGTACGCGACATGGCGGCGACCCAGCAGCTGTCCATAGCGACTTATGTAGCGCGCGATATCGATCAAAAGATCAGAGTGCGCCTGGCATTGATTGCCCAGTTTGCCGCTGACTTGCCGCCGGAGCTGGCCGCACAACCTGGCGCATTGCAAGCCTGGATCAAGGACCGGCAACATATCAATCCGATGTTCAACAGCGGACTGCTGGTGGTACGGCCGGACGGGCGCAGCCTGCTGGCGGAATACCCGGTTGTTTCCGGCCGCAGCCAGAACGACTATGCAACCTCGGACTGGTTCCTTGCTGCATTACGCACGGCCCAACCGGTGATGGGCAAGCCGTCACGCAAAACCCACGGCGGAGATCCAGCCATCGTTTTTGCCGCTGCGGTACGCGATGCCGAAGGTAGTGTTGTGGCGGTGCTGGCCGGCGACGCACTTCTTAACGCGCCCGGTTTCCTGGAACGGATGCAGGAAATGCGGCTTGGTCAAACTGGCGGCTTTCTGCTGGTTTCACCCGCCGACAATCTGTTTGTCGCGTCAAGCGATCCGGAAATGATCCTGAAGCCGACACCGCAAACCGGCGCAAATCTGCTGCACGACCGTGCGATGGCCGGCTATCGCGGTACCGGCGTCACCATCAATGCCAAAGGCATAGAAGAGCTTTCCGCGATGGCCGACGTGCCCAGTACGGGCTGGTTCGTGGTGGCGCGCATGCCGACCGAAGAAGCATTCCGTCCGGTCGAAGCGCTGCGCAGCTTCGCATTCAAAGCCAATGCACTTTTTCTGATAGTGATACTCACGACACTATTGATTGCTTTGCCCCTGATACTGCGCCCGCTCAGCAGGTCAGAACATGCGATACGCGATATGGCGAGCGGCAAACGAAAACTGGCGCCACTGCCGGTTGTCCGCAACGATGAAGTGGGGAATCTGGTGAGCGGCTTCAATGTTCTGGTCGACCGGCTACGCAACGAGGAAGCGGCGCGCGAATCGAGCGAGGCGCAACTGAAATTCATGGCGCATCACGATGCGCTGACCGGGTTATTCAACCGGTCAATCCTGGAAGACCGCCTGGAGCAGGCGCTGGCGCATGCACAACGTGAGGACACCCAGATCGCGTTATTGTTTTGCGACCTGGATGGTTTCAAGGAAATCAACGATCGGTACGGGCATGACGCGGGCGATGAAGTGCTGCGCCAGGTCGCTTCCCGATTGGCCGACGGTCGCCGCAAGGTGGATACGGTGGCACGTTTGGGCGGCGACGAATTCATCATCCTGCTGGCAGGACTGAGCGACGCACGGGCAGCCGCGAACATCGTCGCCCAGCAATGCATAGCCGCGGTCAGCGAACCGTTCGAGATCGGCGGGAAAACGCTGACGCTCGGCCTGTCGATCGGAATTGCGCTGCATGCGGGCGCCGCGATCGCGCCGTCCTACCTGATTTCGCAGGCCGATCTTGCGATGTATCAGGCCAAGCGCCAGGGCAAGGGAAATTTCTTCTTCATGAATGAGATCGCCACTGCCGACTCGCAGCTACGCGAGTCGTCCGGCGTGGAGGCAGCGCTCTTGCGCTCGGTGCCCGAATAAGTTGGACTTGTGTGGAGCGGATCCGGCAGAGTATGCGGTCCAGAATACGGCCCGGAACTTTGGATTTTCGTTCATCCGCATATCCGGTTCTCATACCCGGTTTTCATATCCGTTGAAGCTCGCCCAAGCACATTCGCAGGCGATGGCATGAAGGCGTATCGCAAGCGGCCCCTGATGAGATTGGGTATGAAGCACTTCCACCCGTTCGGGCTGACTAGCCTCCCAGACGCGCATCGAAATCTGCTTCAGCATGCGATGTTCCATGCACATGCCCTGATTACATCCATGCAGCCATGATAAAATTTCGCAAATGAAAATCAGCCGCTCAGCGAGGATAATAACCATATGGATTGCGTGCTGCGCCATCGTGATGGCTGCACTCGCACCGGCTGTTTCCCATGCATTGACCGCTAAAGACGTCCCTGTCACCGTGTGGACTGAAATATGTACCGCCAGCGGCCTCAAGTTGATGGAGATGGAAATCGACCATGCTCCCGCTTCCTCTTCACCGGCAAAGCATGGTCCGCACTTCGAGGATTGTCCCTTCTGTCTGACACATGCCGACTCGGCAGTCTTGCCGCCTTCGTCGGCACTCCCTGCCATGGTGAGCGGTTCATTTCCGTTCCCGTCCCTATTCTACCGTTCGCCCCGCCCGCTCTTTGCATGGGCCACGCCGCAGTCGCGCGCTCCTCCTGCCTGATTCCGATCACAACTGAAGGTAATTGAATGCGCATGCATGCGCGTCCAATCGGCCTGTTTTCGTTCCCGTTTTTATCCTGCTCCGTCATGGAAATTGGCGGCATGGCACTTTAACGGAAACGCCCTGTTCCCTACAGGAACGCGACAGCAATCCTGAACAATCCGGAGTTTCGAATGAAAGCATCAAGAATATTTTTAGCGATAGCGTGCAGCTGCCTGTTTCCATCATTGGCCAATGCGAGTTGCGGCGCCGCTTTTTGCACCGTGAACAGCAACTGGACGTCGGAAAGCGCAGCGTTGGAAAGCGGATCCTCGCTTGACCTGCGCTACGAGTACGTGAAGCAAAACCAGCCTCGCACCGGCAGCAGCAAAATCGCGGTCGGCCAGATTCCTCGCCATCACGATGAAGTCAGCACGGTAAACCGCAATCTTCTGGCTACCTATTCCCATACCTTCAATTCCGAATGGGGTATTTCGGTGACCGCACCCGTTATCGACCGCAATCATTTCCATATCCACAATCATCGGGGCGCCCAGGTTCCCGAGCGCTGGAACTTTACCGAGCTGGGTGATGCGCGCGTGGTCGGACGATACCAGCTTCCGTATCTGGGCGATCCGCTCAAGCCGGCCACGACCGGTATTACGTTCGGCTTGAAGCTGCCGACAGGCCGCACGAATATTGCAAATGGAAACGGGGGTATTGCCGAACGCACGCTGCAGCCTGGCACCGGGACCACCGATGCAATCATCGGGGCTTACTACCATCAAAAGCTGGCGAACCAAAATGCTTCATGGTTTGCGCAGACACAGTATCAGCATGCACTGAACAGCCATGATGGTTTCCGGCCGGGCAGCCAGTTCGGCGCCGATCTGGGCTATCGCCACGGGTTGTCGGACAAGTTCGGTGCGCTGATCCAGATTAATTTCCTGATGAAGCGGCGCGACAGCGGTCCGCAGGCGGAGCCGGGTGACAGCGGCAGCCGATCCGTATTCGTCAGCCCGGGGCTAAGCTATGCCGTCTCGGACAATGTGCAGATTTACGGTTTCTTTCAAAAGCCGCTATACCAGCATGTGAGGGGCGTGCAGATTACTGCGGACAAGGCATTTGTTATCGGCATGAGCGGACGCTTTTAAGGCTTGCGAATAGCTGAGGATTGCCGTCAAGCCGGTGCTGCGTTTTGCTCCCTTCTCCCTCCTGCGGGAGAAGGGAGTCAAAAGCGCCTGCGAAATTTATGGCTAATCCTCAGGCTTGAATAGCGGGGAGAAATACAGCCCGGCTGCTATCTTCCCGATATCGTTTATAAAAAATGATAAGGACTTGCAATGATGAAGCGCTTTGCCGGCATGCTGGCTTGTCTGATTTTTCCGGTGCTGGCGAGTGCCGCAAGCTTCTCGCTCACCGATACGCAGGGCCGCACCCATGCATTGGAGAATTACCAGGGCAAATGGGTGCTGGTCAATCTATGGGCTACCTGGTGTGCGCCGTGCCTGGCTGAAATGCCGGAACTGGAAGCGTTGAGCAAATCGAGAAGCGATCTGATCGTGCTTGGCCTCGCGGTGGATGGTCAGAGCGCGCGGCGCGTGATGCAATTCGCGCAAAAGTTGAACATCAGTTATCCGATTATTGCGGGGAATGAAAAATTGGCGCACCAGTTCAAACCCCGAGGATTTCCCACTACTATTCTGTATAACCAATCCGGAAAACAGGTGCTTTTCAAGGAAGGCCCTGTCACCCGGCTGGAAATAGAAAATGTGATCACGGAGCAAAAGAAGATCGACTGAATTTGATGTATCCCCGATAAAGAGTATCAACCAGCATATGATAAAAAAAATCCTGATTGCCGGCGGGGCCGGCATTGTCGTGATGGGTGCCGCCGCATTTTTCCTCAGTAACCGGGACGACGCCGCGCAAGCGTTCATCAGTCCGTCCGACCAGGAACTCGTTGCGCGAGGCAAAGTAATTTATGCAAACAATTGCGCCTCCTGCCATGGCGCCAACCTGGAAGGACAACCGGATTGGCGCAAGCGGCTACCCAACGGGCGACTGCCGGCCCCGCCTCACGACGAATCCGGGCACACCTGGCATCATCCGGATGCGCTGCTCGTCGAACTGGTAAAGAACGGCCTGGTGGCGGGCAAAACGGCGCCGAGCGGTTATGAAAGCGATATGCCGGCATTCGGCCAATCGCTGTCGGATGCCGATATTGTTGCGGTACTGGCATATATCAAAAGCAGCTGGCCGCCCGAAGTCCTTGAGGCGCAGAAGCGAATGACATTGAAGCAGGATCAGGAATAGATGGCCCCGGGTTCAGCGCTGCCGATTCAGTGCCGTGCCGAACAGTCATAACGCCTTCCGGGCGCAGAGTCGAAATGGCCGGATAAAAACCTCGGGCGTCATGCCCGGCTCGGCAGCAGGCTCGATACGTGTGCCCGCAAGCGAGCACTCTTTGTTTGCGCCGACTTCGGTGCGCGTTGAATGATGCTGCCTTTCACGCACTGTCTTTGGAGCATCTAAAATAATGAGGCGGCTCAAGTTTGAGCAGCACGTCACATCATCGGATTTGTCCTCTTGATATTAACCCCGGAGAAACCGCATGCGAACCAGATATCGATTGTCGCTTCGAAACCCGATGTTCGGCCTGACAGCTGCGCTGTTGCTGGCTGGTGCCGCTGCCTGGGCCGCCATGCCTCCATTCGAGTTTTCCGCGTTTGGCAGTTTCAAGCGAATGAACCACACCGGCGATACCGGCGGTCAGGTCAGATTGCAGGACTTGCCGCATGGTCCGGGTACCTGGGGTGTCGGTGCGCTGGCCGGCCTGACCGGCGAAGTTCTGCTGCACGACGGCCGCCTGCTGATCAGCCGCGGTGAAGATCACGGCGGAGCCGTGACGCCCACGCAACCGGGCGACGAGGCGGCCCTGTTCGCGGCCGCCCGGGTCGGACAATGGCGCGACGTGCGACTGCCATCGGACATGACACAGGCACAGTTCGAAATGTTCGTGGTGGCGCAAGCAAAGGCGCATGGACTTGATCCCGACCAGCCGTTCCCGTTCCTGGTCGACGGCCGCTTTCCGGCCATCAGCTGGCATGTCGTGACCGGCAAGACCGCCGGCACTGCACATCGCGGCGCGCATGCGAACCGGCATGCCGGCATGAAGGTATTCGATCAATCGGATATCGCAGGACGGCTGGTCTCCATGTACAGCGGCGCGCAATTCGAAGGCGTGGTGTCGCACCCGGGACAACGCTTCCATAGCCATTACGTTGACGATTTGCTGCGCACTTCCGGGCATGTCGATAGCTATCGCGTCGCACGCGATAGCGTGCTCCGCCTGCCGGAAAAATAATGCGGAACGATGCGAAGGACCAACCCGGATCCAGCGAGAAAATGGAATAAGCACTCGCACAGGAGAAAATGACAATGGCGACACATACCGCAACCATCGAATGGGAACGCGATGGCGGCTCTTTTGCCGATCACCGCTACAGTCGCGCGCATCGCTGGAGTTTCGATGGCGGAGCGCAGATTCCCGCATCAAGCTCACCGCATATCGTCCGAGCCCCGCTATCGGATCCGGCCAATGTCGACCCTGAAGAAGCCTATGTCGCGGCGATTTCGAGCTGCCACATGTTATGGTTTCTCGACATCGCCGCACGGGGCGGCTATGTCGTCGATCGCTATACCGACAACGCGACCGGCCACATGGCAAGGCGCGAAGATGGTAAATCCTGGGTCGCCCGAGTGGAGCTGGCGCCGCAAGCGATTTTTTCCGGAACGCAGCCCGACCAAACCACTCTGGAAGCGCTCCATCACAAAGCGCATGAAGAATGTTTTCTGGCGAACTCGGTTAAAACCGACATCGTGATTTGCTTGCCGAAAAGCTCCGAGCAATCAGCTTAGGGCTCGCACCTGAACAGGCCCGCAATTTTACTGGCCGGATCCACCTCGCTGCTGAAATGTTCAGCAGGCGGATTAGTGACTATCCCGGTAGGCTCAGTCAGTTGGAGTGGAAGCGGTCTGCGTTTGGAGCAAGGGTGGCGCCGCGCCGGACGCAAAGCGACCCACCGCAACGATTGAGTCCACTGGGATAGGCTCTTAATACGATCAAGCGTATCGACCGGATGTGCTCTGCTAATTGCTGTCGGATTTGATCTCGTCTCGAAACCAGCCAAACTTCCGAGGACGGCCAATAGCCGATGCTCCGGTAGACCGGGCAGCTAGTTGAGCTTGGTTTCCAGCCTTTTAGTCACTTTCGTCAAAACGTCCATGATGTTTTCGAGATTGTACGGTTTGGGAAGCGACAATGCAGTCAGCCTTTCGTCATTTATCGCGCCGTAACCCGAAGAGATAATGATTTGCAGCGACGGATAGGCATGCGCCGCTTCATGCGCGAGTTCAATGCCGGATTTCCCCGGCAGCCCGACATCGGTCAAGAGCACATGGAAGGCTTCGTGGGCGAGGACTGCCAAGGCTTCCTCGCCGTTGAGCACTCCGCGTGCATAGTGGCCCAACACCTTCAGCAATTCGCACAGCATCTGCTGCGTGTCCGGATTGTCTTCCACGACCAGAATCCTTAAACAGGCAAGGCTGCGCGGCTTGGCAGGAGTAGCGGGTCCACTTTGGGGTGCATGATTCGGCGCCTCGATCTTCCTTTTCGCAAGTACGTGTCGAACTTTTCGGGCAAGCTCCTCACGCCGGTATGGCTTGCTGATGAGTTCCACCCCGGCATCCAGCTTGCCGCCGTGAACAATCGCGTTCTGGGTATATCCCGATGTGAACAGGACCGCAATGCCCGGCAAGATTGCTTGCGCCTGTCTTGCCAAATCAGGACTGCGCACCGAACCGGGCATCACGACGTCGGTGAACAAAAGGTCGATCTGAAGTCCGCTGCGGAGGATGCCCAGCGCACTTTGGCCATCGACGGCTTTGAGAATTTTGTAACCCAGACTTGAAAGCATGTCAGCGGCCATTGCCTGTACCGCCAGGTTATCTTCGACTATCAGGATGGTTTCGGTGCCGCCCGTCACTGGCAAGCTGCGCAGGCTGGTTTCCTGTGCCTCGGGCTGGTGTACGCGCGGAAGGTAAATTTTGAAGGTTGTGCCACACCCAGGCTCACTGTAGACCTTGATATGCCCGCCACTTTGCTTGACGAAGCCATACACCATGCTCAGCCCGAGCCCGGTTCCTTCGCCTTCTCCTTTGGTGGAATAGAAGGGTTCGAAGATGCGTTCCATGATTTCGGGAAGCATCCCGGAGCCTGTATCCGAAATGGCAAACAATACATACTGGCCCGGCGCCACGTCCGCATGTCGTTGCGAATAGTCGTCGTCCAGCACCGCATTGCCAAGTTCGAAGGTCAGCTTTCCTTCGCCCCTCATTGCATCTCGTGCATTGATTGCGAGATTAAGGACGACATTCTCGAACTGGTTGCGGTCGAGAGAGGTCGTCCACAGTCCGCCGCTAACAATCGATTCGATTTCGACGGATTCACCAATCGCGCGACGCAATAAATCATCCATTTCATGCAGCACGCGGCGGAGATTGGTTGGGACCGGCTGCAGCGGCTGTCTTCTGGCAAACGACAGCAACTGAGAAGCCAGTTTTGCGCCTCGATCGACAGAAAAACGTGCTTGCTGGAGACGATGAGCGGCATGCGCATTTCCTGCGAATTCGAGCTTGAGCAATTCCAAGTTGCCGCCGACGACTTGCAGGATGTTATTGAAGTCGTGCGCGACGCCGCCAGTCAGCTTGCCGATCGATTCCATCTTCTGGGCCTGACGCAAGGCACCTTCCATCTTGCGCATCATCTCGGCCTGGTTTCGTTCCTCGGTGACGTCACGACCAACGATATACAGCATGCCGCCTTCGGGCATGATCGACATGGAGAGCCACCGATATCCAGTCTGCTTGTGTTTCAAGGGCGCGTCGAAGCGATCAACAGGGATGCCGGAGGACAGTTCATCCAGTACATTTTCAAGCCGAGGCAAATACTCGGGGGCGACCATCTCGGTCACGGACAAGGAGGTCAGGTCGCTTTCACGCCAGCCGAGTATTCGAGTGAAAGCGGGATTGAAACTCTGAAACCGTCCGTCAAGATACGCGACGGCCAGCACATCCTGGGATATCCGCCAGATCCGGTCACGCTCCTGTGTGCGCTGCTGCACGCGCTGCTCCAGTTCATCCGCAAGCTGACGCACGGCCGCTTCAGCTTGCTCTGCTTTTCGTTTTGCCCGGCGCAGTTCTTCCTCGTACGCTCTGCGGCCGCGCGCGTCGAGTATCGTAGTGCGAATAACAAGCGGATTTCCGATCGCATCACGCTTTAATATGGAATTCAGCAGAACCGGGATGCGCTGGCCTCCATCACAAACCAATTCGAAGGCCATTTCCCGAACAAATCCCTGCATTAAAAGCAGTGGACCCACGTGCGTGTCGTAGAACACTTTGCCGGCCACTGGCAACAATGCCTGGAAGCGCTTCTGTCCAACCAGGATCTGGCGTGCGTAACCAGTCCATTCAAGGAAAGTCGAATTGACCTTGATGATCGTCCCGTCAGGCAGAGTAGAAAGATAGGCGCAGGGCGCGTTCTCGTACAACTCCTGAGTATCCTCATCAAGCAGATGAGCAACCTCGGTTGGATCGCGATTCTGGCTCATTGAACCTTCAATCCTGCAAATACTTCCGGATCTCCCGGATGACTTCTTCCGGAGCACTCAAGTTCGGACAATGACCGGTTGCTTTCAATTGAACAAAAGTGCTGTCCGGCATTTGGGCATGCATATACAGACCGACCGCGTGCGGCGCGATCACATCGTCAGAACATTGCAGGATCAGCGAGGGTGTTCCGATTTTCAATAGGTCCGCGCGATGGTCAGACAGAAAGGTTGTTCTTGCAAAGTGCCCGGCGATGACCGGATCGGTACGACAAAAGCTATTTTCAAGTTCACTGGCAAGATCAGGGTTGTCGACATTGCCCATAATGGCGGGCGCCATGGTGCTCGACCAGCCGAGATAATTTGTATCGAGGAAATCGAGCATTTGCTCGATATCATCGTGATTAAATCCGCCGACATAGTCGCCCTCATTGATATAGCTCGGAGAAGGGCCGACGAGGATCAGCTTGTCGAATAGTGACGGCTCTTCGATGGCGGCAAGGACGCCCACCATTGCGCTGACCGAATGACCGACAAAGACTGCTTTCTCTGCGCCTACGGCGTGCAGGATTTCATTGACGTCGCGCGCATATCCATGGAGCGTCGAATACTTGACCAAATCAAACGCTGCCAGATCGGAATGGCCAGCGCCCACATTATCGAAAAGAACGATTTTGTAATCCTTCTCGAAAGCAGGCGCAACATGCCGCCACATATTGTGGTCACATCCAAATCCGTGGGCGAAGATCATTGCTGGTCGGCCTTGCCCCTTTACTTGCACGTTGTTGCGCTTGAAAACCCGCGTAGCTTGAAGATCCGTCATGATGGAAGTTGTGGATAAAAAGGTGAGGCCGCACCGAAAAACCGCGAGTGCAAACTGGCTTGAAAGAAAGCATGCCGAATAGAAATTCCCGAGCCCGGGAAGCAGACATTATAGGCCAGAGCAAGGTGTGAAGCGTGACAGTGCCCATACCTTACAGACAGGATTAGCCGGGGATACATTCTCTCAAGCTTTACCAGGCACGATTCGCCTGAACAAGGAGCTGCCTGGTATCTTAGGTTGTGCGGATAGCGCATTTTTCAATGTCCGCTTCGGCCCTAATCTATTAAAAAAACCGGTGGGAAATATTTCAGGAAGAAAGACTTTCTTGCTGCAATATGTCAATCGAAATGGGCAGTCCAAAAAGCGAGAACGGATTCGACCAGGAGCTTGGTGGAGCGTTTTGCCGGCCGAGTTCAATGTTCAAACCGTACATCGACGAGCCAGTCGCAGCACCCCTATGTTGCTGTACTGCTTTTTCAACGGAACAGGCCGGAACAAGACCTAGTTGCCGCATAAGACCCTCGGTTCAAGCAACGCATCGACTTCGCGCTCGCGCTGCCCTACAATGAATACTTTGTCGAAAGAACCGTCATGGCCGCAGCCGTGAAAGGCTTTCATTCTTGCTGCCAAATGTGGTGAAGATGACTAGACCTTTCATTTCTCTGTGCCCCGAGATCACTCGGGCCGACGCGCTCAAACTCATGGGCTGGTTGGAAGACGAAAGCGTCACCCGCTACCTGAGCGATTCGCGCCATGTCTCCCGGTTCATCGAAGAGGTCATCGGACGGGTCCAACTGCCTATCCTGACCCATCTGTTCAACCAGGGCGGTCGGTTCTTCATGGCCTACGATCGGCATGATGTGCCCGTAGGGTTTGTCCGTCTCGTCAAGACAGGCCGGGACTGCGAAATGGTCCTGGTCATCGGCAACCGCGACAACTGGGGGCGCAAGCTCGGCGCCAGCACCATCCGCGAAGGCATGAAGCTCGCATTCTTCGAAATGCGGGCCGATAAACTCGTCGCCAAGATCCTCCCGGAAAACGCACGCTCGCTGAACGCTTTCGAGCGCTGTGGTTTCCTGCTGGAGAGCCAGACGCCTGCGCTGAAGTCCTTTGCCATGACCTCCGAGCGGTATCTCCGGCTCTTGCGCGAAAGCTCTGCAGATTACGCCGCCGACATCCACATCACCGAATTCGACAAGGCGCGACTCAGTAGCGTGCTCGCGTTCGAGCATCCCTCGGCTGTTTTCGAACTCGAGCACGAGATCGAGCGAGCCATCGTCGTCGATTCACGCCAAGTGTCGCAGGATGTCGTCACGATGAACTCCAGGGCCTTGGTGCAGTTGGACGACGAAGAAGTGGAAGTGACTCTGGTTTACCCAGAGGACGCGGATGGCAGTGCCGGCAAGCTGTCGGTTTGCTCCGACATTGGCGCCGCGATACTGGGCTACAGGGAGGGCGATGCCTTCGACTGGCGCATGACGAACCGGACCCGACATGTTCGAATTGGGAAAGTGCTTTATCAGCCGGAGGCCGCAGGCGATTTCCACCTGTAGGTTCGCACGCAGCGCCACAGCAGCCGATCTCGCGCGAACGGTTGGGCCGGCTGCGAGTCGACGGGCAAGGTGTCTTCGCCAGACGCATATGTAGCGCTGTCATTGAGCGCAGAACGGTAAATGACTCAACTTGCCGTTACGAACGCCGAGTTGACAGGCGCGCTTGCGTGTCCGTGTCGAATGACGTGTTAAATTCCATTCGTAGCACCTTGGTTTATGTTGAACTTGTCGGTGAGTTCGACGGTTTCTTTGTCTTACTAAGTAACCTTGCTCCGTTCAAAGCTAACAAAACAAATACTAGAACGATGGCATGCATAATTACCCCTGCCCAAATTTCTAGATAACCGGCGAATAACATGTCTAGGGCGTGTCCTCAATTAAGTTCAGTTAAGCCAAATGGTTGTTGAAGCGAGTTGAACGGCGGCGAGGAAATTGCGAGCGGTCTTATCATAGCGCGTGGCAATGGCCCGGAACTGTTTGAGCTTGCAAAAGAAGTTTTCAATCAAATGGCGCGCCTTGTATAACTGCTT
>JAKFFO010000056.1:0-2442 GCA_036675035.1 Oxalobacteraceae bacterium | reverse complement strand
CTATTGTGGACACTGTTTATAGTGTTCGTCTTAATCGCTCTTGCGATCGATTTTCTAGCGCTTAATCGTCAGGGTTCGCATACTGTCAGCATGCGAGAAGCGGCTATCTGGTCGATGATTTGGGTGGCTGTTTCATTTCTATTTGTCGGCTGTTTGTGGTGGTATCTTGGCGGAATCGGTCAAGACCCCATTTCGCGAGAACTTGCGGACGACAAGGCACTTGAGTTCATTACCGGCTATTTGGTAGAGAAGGCACTAGCAGTCGACAATATCTTTGTCTTCCTGATGATATTCACCTACTTCGCAGTGCCGTCAGCTTTTCAAAAGCGGGTTTTGATGGTCGGTATTCTGGGCGCTTTAGTCTTGCGCGCCATGATGATTCTGATCGGTGCTTGGCTGATCACTCATTTTCACTGGATCATGTATGTGTTCGGTGCATTCCTGTTGTTCACCGGAATAAAGATGTGGTGGGCGGCAGGTCAAGAGCCCGACCTTGGGAATAATCCGGCGCTTCGCTGGATTGAGCGGCACATGAAGTTCTCGCCCAACTACGACGGTGAAAAATTTTTTACGATGAGCAATGGCGCAAAAATGGCCACGCCATTGTTTGTGGTGATTCTGCTCATTGGCATCGTGGATGTGGTGTTTGCGGTTGACTCAATCCCCGCCATTTTTGCCATTACGACGGATCCTTTTATTGTGCTCACATCCAATGTGTTTGCGATTCTTGGTTTGCGAGCGATGTATTTTCTGCTTGCAGGCATGCATGAGCGGTTTCATCTGCTCTCGTACGGACTAGCAATTGTCCTAGGCTTTATCGGCACCAAGATGCTGCTTATTGATGTTTACAAAATACCGATCGTCTGGTCTCTAGGCTTCACGGTTACCACACTTGCGGTCACCATGTTGTTATCGCTGTGGATACCGGCCAAACCCGGCAAGGCAGGAACAGCGTTTCCATTCACTCCCAAGCCAGAAGGCGGATCTGCGGGAGATAAGTGAGGCAGGGGTTACAAACCTTGGAGGTCTTGCATGCGGTGCCTCCAAAGCATCAGTAATCAAGCGTCTTTCGAGGCGTTTTTATGCCCCATCAATTTTCAGAGAAGCGCCCACTGCATTACAGTGAGGCCGGCATGAGTGAACGCATGGGCGTTCAGTGCGGATCCATCTTTGATGCGTTAATCACCTTAGTCGTTAACCATTTCAGAGGCTCGGCTCTTTTATCTCCCGAATGTCCGCTTCGGGTCGTAGCGGACATATTCCGACAGACTTTATTGACTGCAATCAATGAGTTCACGACAAAGCATCGCTTACTCCACCGTCACCGACTTGGCCAGATTTCTTGGCTTGTCCACATCGGTGCCGCGCGCCAGCGCCGTGTGATACGCCAACAATTGCAATGGCACCACATGCAGGATCGGCGATAGCAAGCCATAGTGTTCCGGCAGGCGAATCACATGCAAACCGTCGCTGGACGTGATCTTCGAATCGGCGTCGGCAAATACATACAGTTGGCCACCACGTGCGCGCACTTCCTGCATGTTGGACTTGAGTTTTTCAATCAGCGCATCTTTCGGCGCCACGGTCACGACCGGCATTTCTTCAGTCACCAATGCCAGCGGACCATGCTTCAATTCGCCGGCCGGATAGGCTTCGGCATGGATGTAGGAGATTTCCTTCAGCTTCAAGGCGCCTTCGAGCGCAATCGGATAGTGCAGGCCGCGTCCGAGGAACAGCGCATTTTCCTTGCGTGCGAATTCTTCCGACCAGGCGATGATCTGCGGTTCGAGCTCCAGCACCGCGCTGATGGCCACCGGCAGGTGACGCATTGCCTTCAGATGCGCCGCTTCCTGTTCATCGCTCAGGCGTCCGCGCACCTGCGCCAGTGACAGTGTCAACAGGAACAATGCCGCCAGCTGAGTGGTGAAGGCTTTGGTCGAGGCAACCCCGACTTCGACGCCGGCGCGGGTGATATACGACAGTTTGCATTCGCGCACCATCGCGCTGGTCGAGACGTTGCAAATGGTCAGCGTGTGCAGCATGCCCTGGGCGCGCGCATGCTTCAATGCGGCCAGCGTGTCGGCGGTTTCGCCGCTTTGCGAAATCGTGACCACCAACGCATTCGGGTTCGGCACGCTGTCGCGGTAGCGGTATTCGCTGGCGATTTCGACATTGACCGGGATCTGGGCGACCGATTCGATCCAGTATTTGGCAGTCAGTCCGGCGTAATAGCTGGTGCCACAGGCCAGGATCAGCACCGAGTCGATTTTCTTGAAAATCTGATAGGCGCCGTCGCCGAACAGTTCCGGCATGATGCCGGTCACGCCGTCAAGCGTGTCGCCGATGGCGCGCGGCTGCTCGAAGATTTCCTTTTGCATGTAGTGGCGGTATGGCCCGAGTTCGGCGGCGCCCGAATGCGCATGCACGGTGCGCACTTCACGC
>JAKFFO010000146.1:0-14837 GCA_036675035.1 Oxalobacteraceae bacterium | reverse complement strand
TTACGACGTCGGGTGCGCTGGACTATACCAAGCTGCAGGCCGAGGCGGCAGCCCAACGCGCATTGGCGTCAATTTCGAATCTGCCAAATAGTCAGTTCAAGGAATCTTTGCTAGAATTATGCGCGTTCGCAGTGGCCCGCAATCACTAATCAAACACTGCAATCGGGGTGTAGCTTAGCCTGGTAGAGCGCTACGTTCGGGACGTAGAGGCCGGAGGTTCGAATCCTCTCACCCCGACCAGTTCGACCCATACAATTCTCCTTGCGTCGGCTGTTTGAATGCGGCGACCATACGCTGGCTGGTATCGATACGGGATTGTTAGCGGTGGCATTGCGAGTATCAAGATGGTCTTCGATCCTCAAAAGATTCAATCGAGTTTTCTCTCAACTGCACATCAAGCTTCTTATTGAATCCGGCGATCATGGAGCCCGACTTAACCATGCGTTCGAATGCTCCAAGCCATCCTTCCTGAATCTGTCTCATTTTTGAAACCCGTATATTAAAGTGGTGTTCGGCGACCCCTTTCAAGCCTTTGACAGGGGGCCGCAAGACATGACTACGAAGACAACAAAGAATCACAATATCTTTACAAATTAGATGCCTGTAGGCATTATCTAATGCGATTCCTCTATTTCCGGCACTATTTTCCCTTATGTAGGCACTATGGCGGCAGTACTTCCCAATTCGACTTCAGTCACCATCATGTCCGGTTTGGCACGCGCATTGTTGCAGGCGGGCCGGATTTCGGCGCAACAGGCTGACGCGCTGCACAAAAAGTCGGTTGCGGAAAAAACGCCATTCATCGATATTTTGCTGCAAAGCGGCAACCTTGATGCCCGAACGCTGGCTATTTTTTGTTCCGAAACTTTCGGCTATCCGATTG
This sequence comes from Oxalobacteraceae bacterium, assembly GCA_036675035.1. GTDB lineage: Bacteria > Pseudomonadota > Gammaproteobacteria > Burkholderiales > Burkholderiaceae_D > MESE01. Next base: position 13,954 of record JAKFFO010000146.1, on the reverse strand, counting down.
TCGATTTTTCGGCATTCAATTTCCAAACGCTGCCTGAAAAAGCGATCGATACCAAGTTAATGCAAAGTCAGCGGGTCGTGGCTTTGGCCAAGCGCGGAAACAAGATATCGGTTGCAATTTCTGACCCCACCAATACGCAGTCACTGGATCAGATCAAATTCCAGACCGAGATGGCAGTTGAGCCGGTGATTGTCGAGCATACGCACCTTCTCCAGCTGATCGAAAAACTCGGACAAAGCGCAGAACAAAACCTCAATGAGTTGATCGGCGACGATCTTGAAAATATCGATTTTGTCGAAGACGAGTTGGCCGCACAAGGCGGCGACGCGGCAGGCGGCACCACTGACATTGACGATGCGCCGGTCGTCAAGTTTCTGCAGAAAATATTGATCGATGCAATCAACATGGGAGCCTCGGATCTGCACTTCGAACCGTTCGAGAAATTTTATCGAATCCGCTTCCGCGTCGATGGTGTGTTGCGAGAAGTAGCTCAGCCGCCGTTGGCAATCAAGGAAAAGCTCGCATCCCGGATAAAAGTTATTTCAAAACTTGATATCTCGGAAAAACGCGTACCGCAAGACGGCCGGATGAAACTGGCCATGTCGAAAACCCGTTCGATCGATTTTCGCGTCAGCACATTGCCAACTCTGTTCGGCGAAAAGATCGTGATGCGTATTCTGGACGGAAGCCAGGCGCAAATGGGTATCGACGCGTTGGGCTACGATCCGGATCAAAAAGAAACGTTGATGGAGGCAATTCAGCGCCCCTACGGCATGGTGCTGGTAACCGGCCCTACCGGTTCAGGAAAGACGGTGTCGCTGTATACCTGCCTGAATATCTTGAACAAGCCCGGCATTAACATCGCCACCGCGGAGGATCCGGCCGAGATCAATCTACCCGGGGTCAATCAGGTCAATATCAATGATCGGGCCGGCCTTACCTTTCCGGTTGCGCTGAAAGCGTTTCTTCGTCAGGATCCTGACATCATCATGGTTGGTGAAATCCGGGATCTCGAGACCGCGGACATCGCAATCAAGGCGGCGCAAACCGGCCACATGGTATTTTCTACGTTGCACACCAACGATGCGCCGGCCACCTTGACGCGCTTGATGAATATGGGTGTCGCACCATTCAATATTGCGTCTGCAGTCATCCTTATCACCGCCCAACGCCTGGCGCGTCGCCTCTGCACGTGCAAGCAGCCGATCACAATCCCCGATGAAGCACTGCTGGATGCAGGTTTTACGGAGGACGATCTGGACGGCACCTGGCTTCCGTACAAAGCGATCGGATGCGAGCGCTGCTCCGGCAGCGGTTATAAGGGGCGTGTCGGTATTTACCAAATCATGCCGATTACCGAAGCAATCGAACAGATCATATTGACACACGGTACTGCGCTGGAAATCGAAGCCCAGGCCAGACGCGACGGCGTGAAAACCTTACGCGAGGCAGGACTGGTAAAAGTCAAGCAGGGACTGACCAGCCTGGAAGAAGTACTCGGCTGCACCAACGAATAACGAAGGAGGCACGGCATGGCTACAGCAGCAAACGCGCGCCAGACAAATGAGTCAATGTTTACCTGGGAAGGCAAAGACAAATCGGGAAAACCGGTTCGTGGCGAACTGCGCGCAAGTGGCGAAGCGGTTGTCAATGCCACCTTGAGAAGACAAGGCATTCTTGTCACTAAGGTCAAAAAGAAAACTTTCCGTAGCGGGAAAAAAGTTACGGAAAAAGATATCACCCTGTTTACCCGTCAGTTGGCGACAATGATGAAGGCAGGCGTCCCGCTGCTGCAATCTTTTGACATCGTAGCCAAAGGCCATGCCAATCCATCGGTATCGAAACTGATACAGGACATTCGCGGGGACGTCGAAACCGGGACCAGTCTGAACCAGGCATTCCGCAAGTTTCCGCTTTACTTCGATCCTTTATTCTGTAACTTGGTAGGCGCAGGCGAACAGGCCGGCATTCTGGAAGATCTGCTTACCCGCCTGGCAATTTACAAGGAAAAAACGCTGGCGATCAAGGCCAAGATCAAGTCGGCAATGTTCTATCCGGTGTCAATCATGGCGGTGGCATTTATCGTGACCGCAGTGATCATGATTTGGGTCGTACCGGCATTCAAGGACGTGTTCAAGAGCTTCGGTGCCGACTTGCCAGCACCAACGTTGTTGGTTATGTCGATTTCCGATTTTTTCGTCGCGAACTGGTATCTCATTTTCGGCGGCTTGTTTGCCGGCCTCTATTTCTTTTTCCATACATGGAAGCGATCGCTCAAAATGCAACGCTTCATGGACGCGCTCCTCTTAAAGGCGCCTATTTTTGGCGAAGTGATACGGAAAGCGACGATGGCCCGCTGGACCCGTACTCTGGCTACCATGTTTGCAGCCGGTGTCCCCTTGGTCGAATCGCTCGATTCGGTCGGCGGCGCCTCCGGAAATGCGGTTTACCTGGATGCGACAAAACGAATTCAGACCGAAGTCAGCACCGGAACCAGCCTGACCGCAGCGATGCAGAACTCCGGCGTATTCCCGAACATGGTGACGCAGATGGTATCGATCGGCGAAGAGTCCGGTGCCTTGGACCAGATGTTGGGCAAGGTTGCGGATTTTTATGAGGACGAAGTCGATGAAGCGGTAGCCTCGCTGTCCAGCTTGATGGAACCTCTAATCATGGTGATTTTGGGCGTACTGATTGGAGGTTTGGTGATTGCGATGTATTTGCCAATTTTCAAGCTGGGCGCAGTGGTCTGATGGTGGAGTTTCTTTTGTCGGCGCCGCCGGGAAGTGTCTTCGCTGCGGTAAGCGCCGGGATATTTGGGTTATTGATCGGCAGTTTTTTGAATGTAGTGATTCACCGCCTGCCCAGAATGATGCAGCGCGAATCCGACAATTACGTTGCTCAGGAAAGCGGCAAGCCGGCACCGCATGTCGACCGTTACAATTTGACGGTGCCGAGATCGGCATGTCCGCATTGCGGACATCGCATTACCGCGCTGGAAAACATTCCGGTCGTAAGTTATTTGTTCTTGCGTGGAAAATGCGCAAACTGCAAGAGCCCGATCTCAATTCGCTATCCAGTTATTGAACTTGTCACTGGCGTACTGTCCGCAATACTGATCTGGCATTTCGGCGGTGGACTGCTCGGGCTGGCCACGTTGGTCTTTGCTTACCTGTTGATTGCCATGACATTCATCGATGTCGATACCCAACTATTGCCGGATGACCTGACGTTGCCGCTACTGTGGTGCGGGCTTTTGGTGAATCTGAACGGCACCTTCGTACCGCTCAAGGATGCGGTTATCGGCGCGGCCGCCGGATATTTGGTACTTTGGGCAGTCTATTGGTTGTTCAAGCTCGCGACGGGCAAGGAAGGAATGGGTTATGGCGACTTCAAATTGCTCGCTGCATTGGGTGCCTGGCTCGGCTGGATCATGCTGCCAATCATCATATTGCTGTCATCGCTGGTCGGTGCTGTTATAGGGATCGGCATGATCGTGTTTGCCAAACATGGAAGAAACAATCCGATTCCGTTCGGCCCTTATTTGGCAGGGGCGGGGCTGATCGCATTAATTTACGGCAAGTCCATTGCACAGGCTTACCTCGGTTTTGCGGTTTAAGTATTATGGGTAACACTCCGGCACCAGACCGTTTTTCCGTCGGCCTCACCGGCGGAATTGGCAGCGGCAAAACGCTGGTTGCCGACATGTTCGCCGCACGCGGCGCTTCGGTAATCGATACCGACCAGATCGCCCATCAACTGACCGCTCCAGACGGAATTGCCATTCCACTTGTTCGTTCCCAATTCGGCGATGATTTCATTACCGATACCGGCGCCATGGACCGCACAAAAATGCGCGAATGCGTATTCACGAATCCGGAAGCAAAAAAGCGGCTTGAAGCGATCCTGCATCCACTGATACGCATCGAAACAGAACGCGCCGCTACGCAAGCACAAGGGATTTATCGCATATATGTGGTTCCGTTGCTCGTGGAGTCAGGCTCATGGAAAAACCGTACGTCGCGAATACTCGTTGTGGATTCGCCGGAAGCCTTGCAAATCGCTCGCGTAATAAAACGAAACCAGTTATCGGAAGCACAGGTCCGCGCCATCATGGCAACGCAAGCCACACGGAAGGCACGCCTGGATGTGGCAGATGACGTTATTGTTAATGATAACGAAGTCGCGGCGCTCGTGCCGCAAGTTGAACGATTGCACGCGCTGTACAGTTCATTGGCAATCGCCGAGTAAGAAAAATGCTGCAAGAATTGTAATTTTGTGCAGCATGGTTCAGAATCACGTACATGTTTTCCTGCCCAATTTTTAAGGGGACACCGTCTTGATCGTCTACGAATACCCTTTCAACGAGCGTATTCGCACTTTGTTGCGTCTGGAAGACCTGTACGAGAAATTTTCATTTTTTGTACAGCAACCCCATCCACTGCAGCATCATGTGGCACTTTCCACCATTTTCGAAATGCTCGAGGTCGCAGGGCGGGCGGATTTGAAATCGGATCTTTTGCAGGAACTTGAGCGACAAAAACAGACACTGCTGGGCTTCAAGGCCAATCCCAACGTACAGCCTGAAAGACTTGATGCGATACTCGCCGAGGTTGACCGGATCAGCACTGCATTGATCGCCGTTCAAGGCAGAACCGGCCAGCATATCCGCGACAACGAATGGCTGATGAGCATCCGTGGTCGTACAATTATTCCCGGCGGCGCGTGCGAATTCGATTTACCGTCCTATTTTGCATGGCAGCACGATTCTGCGGAGCAAAGATACGCAGATATTTCCAATTGGTTTGCCCCGCTCGCTCCATTGTTCGACGCGATTGGTATCGTGTTGCGGCTACTGCGCGAATCCGGGCGCTCAACCAAAATTATTGCTCCGTCTGGCAGTTATCAACAAATGTTGCAAGGTAAGATCTATCAGATGCTGCGCCTGAATATAGACGAAACGCTCGGCGCGATTCCAGAAATATCGGCGAACAAGTACATGCTTTGGGTGCGGTTTACGTCTCAAGGCGGGGATATGAAACCAAAGTCATACGAAGGCGACGTTCCATTCGAACTGACGCTTTGTAATTTCTAATGTAGCGTTTGCCATGCCAGCAATTGTCGATTGTCCTACCTGCCATAAGAAAGTCGAGTGGACTGAGCAGAATAAGTATCGTCCGTTTTGTTCACAGCGCTGCAAGCAGATTGATCTGGGCGCCTGGGCCGAAGAAAAATACGTGATTCCAAGCGTGACTCCCGGCAACGACGACGATGACAATCCGTCAGAAGCACAGTAAGTTAATTATTGCCGATTGGACGAACCTTCACTTACCGGAACCAATCGGAGCTTATCGATCCATTCAAGCAACGGAATAGTTGCGGGCAGTATCGGCGACACGCCAACGTTCCCCTGCCATTCAAATGCCTGTCCCTCCAGGCTCTGAGGCTCGCCCTGCCATCCCCGGCAAATAAAAAAATGCAGTCGTACGTGGGCATGTGGATAAACATGTTCGACGCCGCACCATGGTTCCGCAGACGATATGCAGATTCCGAGCTCCTCGAGAAATTCTCGCTTCAAGGCGCTGACGACGGATTCCCCGGCTTCCACTTTACCGCCCGGGAATTCCCAGTATCCGGCATACGGTTTGCCGGTCGGGCGTTGGGCAAGCAGCACATCGCCGTTCGGTTTCATTAAAATACCGACGGCAACATCGATTGGGAGGACACGGAAGTCAGGCATTCAGATAAATTCTGCGCTGTGCCTGTAATACTCGCTCATGCACGAGCCTTCCCGGCATGGTCTTTGGCAAATTGCCATGCAACGCGCCCGGATCGCGAACCGCGCTGCAGCGCCCATCGCAGCGCATCTGCCTTTGCATCGGAAACCTGCTGCGAGCTGCAGCCAAAATGCCTCAGCCAATGCGCGACAATATCCAGATAATCGTCCTGGCGGAACGGATAGAACGATACCCATAGTCCAAAGCGCTCGGACAGCGAAATTTTTTCTTCCACCGTTTCTCCGGGATGCAAATCGCCGTCGTCGGAATGGGTATAGGTCGCATTGTCGGACATATGCTCCGGCATCAGATGCCGCCGGTTGGATGTGGCATAGATCACCACATTATCCGACTGTGCGGCAATGCTGCCGTCAAGAGCGACTTTCAATGCCTTGTAGCCACCTTCGCCTTCTTCAAACGATAAATCGTCGCAAAAAATGATGAAGCGTTCCGATCGTCCGGCAACAATATCCACGATATCCGGCAGGTCAGCCAGATCACTCTTGTCGACTTCAATCAGGCGCAAACCCCGATCTGCATACTGATTCAGGCAAGCCTTGATCAGCGACGACTTGCCCGTGCCGCGTGCACCGGTAAGCAACACATTATTGGCCGGCCGGCCCTCGACGAACTGTCTGGTGTTCTGTTCGATCTGCTGCTTTTGGGGTTCGATATTGTGCAGGTCGGACAGCGCGATTGACGAGACATGTGAAACCGGTTGCAGGTATCCGATGCTTGCACCGCCGCGCTTGCGCCAGCGAAATGCGAACGCAGCATTCCAGTCCGGTGCAGTGTTTGGATGCGGCAGCATCGCTTCGAGACGGGTAAGCAATGCGTCGGCACGCGTCAGAAATTGTTCGAGTTGAGTCATGTCAGAGAAATGCCAAGTGCTTCAATTAAATAAATCGGGAAAGTCCGATTCGAAAACGCATTCTGTCAAGACCGGTAATCCGCATTGATCGTCACATAATCGTGCGATAGATCGCAAGTCCAAATGGTTGCGGTTTCTTTTCCGCGCGCCAGCTTTACCCGAATGGTTATTTCGCTTTGCTTCATCACGCGTTGGCCGTCCGCTTCATTGTAATTCGGGTTTCGTCCGCCGTTTTTTGCGACCCACACATCGTCGAGATACAGGTTCAATTTCGTCACGTCGAGATCATTGACGCCGGCGTAGCCGATTGCAGCGAGAATGCGGCCCAGGTTTGGATCGGACGCAAAAAAAGCTGTCTTGACCAGCGGTGAATGTCCGATCGAATAAGCGATCTTGCGGCATTCGTCAGCACTGGCTCCCTCGTCCACGATGATTGTCATGAATTTGGTTGCCCCTTCACCATCGCGCACGATCATTTGCGCCAGCTCTTGCGACAAGCCGATCACCGCCTCGGACAGCAGTGCGTATTCGACTGAATCAACCGAGGATATCTCCACCTCTCCGGCACCGGTAGCAATGAGCATGAACGAGTCGTTGGTGGATGTGTCGCCATCAATCGTGATGCAATTGAACGACCGATCGGCAGCGCTCTTCACCAAATGATCAAGTACCGGTTGCGTAATCTTCGCATCCGTTGCCATGAATCCGAGCATGGTCGCCATGTTCGGCTTGATCATGCCGGCGCCTTTGCTGATGCCGGTGAGCGTTACCGATTTGCCATTGATCGTGATCTTGCGCGATGCCGCTTTCGGTTGCGTATCGGTAGTCATGATCGATTCCGCCGCATGATACCAATTGTCGGTTTGAAGAGCGGCGATGGCATGCGGCAGTCCAGCCTTGATCCGGTCGATCGGCAGCGGCTCCAGAATTACCCCGGTCGAAAACGGCAACACCTGGGAAGGTTCGCAATCCAGCAGTTCCGCCAATGCGGCGCATGTCGCGTTCGCATCCGCCAGCCCGGCTTCGCCGGTTCCTGCATTCGCATTACCTGTGTTGATGACCAACGCATGGATCGGTGATCCCGAAATGCGCAACCCTTCCAGATGCGCCTTGCAGACCTGAACCGGCGCGGCGCAAAAGCGATTGGTGGTAAAAACGCCGGCGACCGTCGCGGTAGGTGCCAACTTCATTACCAGCAAATCCTTTCGGTTGACCTTTCGAATGCCGGCTTCGGCATATCCAAGTTCGATTCCGGCAACCGGATTCAGGTTGGCTGCAACAGGCAATGGGAGATTGACGGCCATATCAATTCTTTAATGTGAAGGAAAATATTAATTGTAATCTCATCGCCGCATAACGATAACCGGATTCAGATCAGATCGCGCCGGTTGCTTGAGCTTGCGTCGCATGGCGTCCCAATAAAAAAGTGGCGGGCAAGCCCGCCACTTTTTTCATTCATCGAGCGTCAGGCCAGCTTGCCATGACACTGCTTGTATTTCTTGCCGCTACCGCACGGACATGGATCATTACGCCCAACCTTGGGTACCGCATTTACCATGGGTTGCTGCCGGGACGGCTCGGCACTGGCAGTCGGTGCAAGCAACTCTTCCGGTGCGAGATTCGCATTGAAGTCCGCATGTTGATAATTCACGTTTTCCACATGCGACTGGGACAATCGCTCTTCTGCAGCGTCGATTTCCTCGCGTGACTGAATTCGAACCGTCATGACAATACGAATGACATCATTCTTGATCATGTCCAGCATTTGGCCGAACAATTCAAATGCTTCGCGCTTGTATTCCTGCTTCGGATTTTTTTGCGCATAGCCACGCAAGTGAATGCCCTGACGCAGATGATCCAGCGCCGCCAGATGTTCGCGCCAATGCGTATCAATACTCTGCAGCATCACGCTACGTTCGAATCCGCCAAACGACTCTTTCCCGATTACCGCGATTTTGGCGTCATATGCGTCATCCGCCGCCTTCAATACACGTTCGAGCAAGTCCTCGTCGGTCAAATCAGGCTCGGCCTCGAGCATTTTCGACAATGAAACATCCAGCTGCCATTCATTGGCAAGCGCATCTTCCAATACCTTTATGTTCCATTGCTCTTCAACCGATTCCTCAGGCACATGGGTACGGAACAGATCGGTGAAGACGCCGTGTCGCAATGACAGGATCAGCTCCGATATGTCATGGGCTTCAAGCAATTCATTGCGTTGCTGGTAAATGACCTTGCGCTGATCGTTGGCGACATCGTCATATTCAAGCAACTGCTTGCGAATATCGAAGTTGCGTGCCTCCACCTTGCGTTGTGCGGATTCGATCGATCGTGACACAATGCCCGCCTCGATCGGTTCGCCTTCAGGCATTTTCAGGCGGTCCATGATTGCGCGGACACGATCGCCGGCGAAGATGCGCAGCAGCGTATCGTCAAGCGACAGGTAAAAGCGCGACGATCCGGGATCGCCTTGACGGCCGGAACGGCCGCGCAACTGGTTATCCACGCGGCGCGATTCATGGCGTTCGGTACCGATGATATGCAAGCCGCCAGCGGCAACCACATGATCGTGCAGTGATTGCCATTCGTTGCGCAGCTTTTGCGCCTTCAACTGTTTCTCGGTATCGGAAAGATTGGCATCCGCATCGATAATCTTGACCTGATTTTCGACATTGCCGCCCAATACAATATCGGTTCCGCGACCGGCCATATTGGTTGCGATCGTGATCATTTTCGGCCGACCTGCCTGCGCGACGATTTCTGCTTCACGGGCATGCTGCTTCGCATTCAGCACATTATGCGGCAGCTTTGCCTTGGTGAGTATGCCTGACAGCAGTTCCGAGTTTTCAATCGAAGTCGTACCAACCAGTACCGGTTGACCACGCTCATAGCAGTCCTGGATATCGATCAGCATCGCGTTGTATTTCTCTTGCGCGGTTTTATAAACCTGATCCTGGCGATCCTTGCGCTGGCTTGGCTTGTTCGGCGGAATGACGACGGTTTCCAGACCATAGATCTCCTGGAACTCGTACGCTTCCGTATCGGCGGTTCCGGTCATTCCAGCCAATTTGGAATACATGCGGAAATAATTCTGGAACGTGATCGATGCCAGCGTCTGATTTTCATTCTGGATCCGAACGCCTTCCTTGGCTTCCACTGCCTGATGCAATCCATCGGACCAGCGGCGGCCAGTCATCAGCCGGCCGGTAAATTCGTCAACGATGATGATTTCATTATTCTGGACTACATAGTGCTGATCCTTGTGGTACAGCGTATGCGCCCGCAATGCGGCATACAAATGATGAATCAACGCAATGTTGGCGGCGTCGTACAACGAGGCGCCTTCCGGCAACAATCCCATGCGCACCAGGATCTGCTCCGCCTTCTCATGGCCTGCTTCGGTCAGCAGCACCTGATGCGACTTCTCGTCCTTCGTATAATCGCCGGGGACCTCGATCTGGCCCTTGCCCTCGGGGGTTATTTCACCAATCTGCAAGGTCAGAAGAGGGGGCACCTCATTTATCTTCTGGTATAAATCGGTGTGATTTTCCGCCTGGCCGGAAATAATCAGCGGCGTTCTCGCTTCATCGATCAGGATCGAGTCAACCTCGTCCACAATCGCAAAAGTCAGTGTGCGCTGCACCCGGTCCCGTGCCTCGTACACCATGTTATCGCGCAGATAGTCGAACCCGAATTCATTATTGGTCCCATAAGTAATATCTGCAGCGTATGCGGCTTGCTTGACGTCGTGATCCATCTGCGACAGGTTGACGCCTGTGGTCAGACCGAGCCAGCCATACAGTTTTCCCATCCATTCAGCATCGCGTTGCGCCAGATAGTCGTTGACCGTGACGATGTGCACGCCCTTGCCCGACAATGCGTTCAGATAAGCCGGAAGCGTGGCCATCAGAGTCTTGCCTTCGCCGGTGCCCATTTCCGCTATCTTGCCGCCATGAAGCACCATGCCGCCGATCAGTTGCACGTCGAAATGGCGCATTTTCAGCACCCGTTTGCTCGCCTCGCGGCACACTGCAAAGGCCTCAGGCAGGATATCGTCAAGCGTTTCGCCCTTCGCAACGCGCTCCTTGAATTCCGGTGTCTTCGCTTGCAGCTGCGCGTCCGATAATGCGGCTGTCGCCTGTTCAAGCGAATTGATATCGCGAACCGTTTTTTGATATTGCTTGAGTAACCGTTGATTACGGCTACCGAAAATCTGAGTCAGTAAGGACATGCTTGAATTCTAAAAAAGGTGCCGCGAAAAAAACCCGGTGCGCGTTGCATGGTCCGCATCGGGTCGGGCGTTGGCTAAATCGGGGATTCTATCATGCTGTCCCCGGTAGATCGGGGTTATGGTTCGAGAAACAAGGCCGTCGCGGCCCCTCTGCTGTCCGCTTGCTATTTGGCGGCCAATGCGGCGGCTTTAGCCTGAGTGGCGCCTGCGGCAAGGAACTTCTGCGGATCTTGTTGCACACCTCTGATCAATACTTCGAAATGAAGATGCGCACCGGTTGAGCGCCCAGTCGAGCCGACCAGCGCTACCTGCTGGCCTCGCCTGACGATATCACCTACCTTCATCAGCAACCGCGACGCATGCGCATAACGTGTGACGAGATCGTTACCATGGTCGATTTCCAGCATGTTGCCAAACTGATGATGATATTCCGACGCAATCACTACGCCGCCAGCTGCCGCGATAATCGGCGTACCGCTCGGCGCAGGAAAATCGATTCCTTCATGAAATGCGCCTCGTCCTGTGAACGGATCGATGCGCCAGCCGAACCCGGACGCGTTATAGCTTACATTGACCGGCTGTATGGTTGGCAGCAACTTGAACTTGATCTTGTCCCGCATCAACGATGTTTCGACGACATTCATGTAGTCAGCGCGACGCTCGATGCTTTTCTCGGTCGCCGCCAGCAGCTTTTGAAATTCGGCCATGCCGAGTGCTTGGGATTCATGCTTGTCCCAGCTGGATAAAGTTGCGCCGCCGCGCCCCGGCAATTCCTTGAAATTGAATTCTTCCGGCTTGACGCCGGCCAATCCCTGCACCCGCTCGCCTAGTGCATCAAGGCGCATCAGCTGTGCCTGCATTTCGCCCAGCTTGATTGCCATGGCGGCAAGGTTTTCCTTAACGTATTTGTCTTGACGCGACGCGTCATCCAGTGAATCGGAAGCGAGGGCTTCCCGAATGAACGACCATTTTCCGGCGGATCCGTGGTTATTGACTGTCAAGTAGGACAGCAATGCCGCACCACCGATGACACCAGCTACGAACACCAGTGCGATCATCAATATATGCGTATTGCTCAAGGTCAGCGACTTGGCCTGAAAGCGGGGGTGCAGCAGAATAATTTGCATGGTGACTCCTCCGGCTCATCCATTCTGGAAGAGATGTGATAAGGTTCATGAACGATGCATCGATACCCGTTCTCCCCTTACCACCAAAGCACGGCTGCGACGCGTGCTTCCACACGTACTGCGCAAGGTGCTACTGACTATCTGCGCGCAAACGACAAGCTGGCTTCATTGTTGCCTACCGTCGCGCGCATGATCGCGTTGCAAAAGGATTGCGCGGCGATTCTCCCTGAAATGTTTAGTGCCTGCACGGTGCTTCAGTTCGACTCGGACCAATTAACACTTTCGGTTCCGAATGCTGCGCTCGCCGCAAAGTTGAAACAAAAACTACCAAAGCTGCAAGATTCTTTAATGCAACATGGATGGCAGGTTAGCGCAATACGCTTAAAAGTGCAAGTTGGCAACATTGCAGAGACGCCTATAGTGTCCAAGCAACTACAGTTGCCAACGCAAGCTATGTCGGCACTTGCCACACTCAATAATGTATTGGAAGAGTCCCCACGCAATGCAGCGCTGAAAACTGCAATTGACACGATGATAAGACGTCATCGTGCCATGAAGTGACATCGTGCGATATGGTCGTAATCCTGATCAAGATCAAGACAGATCAATAATGCCCCGGATTTGCCGAACGCATGCCGCTTCGACGACAGCAGTTTGCAAGAAAGACGTTTGGTCCTCTTGGCAATTGACGCAGATCCATATGCAGGCAGCAATGCAATCGGCCTGAAGAGCGGCGTGCGCCAGAAATGCGCAATACCTAATTCAACGCCCATTCCCGACCCACCTGCCGGACATATGCGGCAGGAGCCGATTCCAGCGAATCGAAACTCACGATCTCGAATGAATCGGGCTGAGCCAGCAAAGCGCGAAGCAATTGGTTATTCAATGAATGGCCCGATTTATGTGCAGTATACGCAGCCAGGAACGGATGGCCGACCAGGTACAGGTCGCCGATTGCATCAAGAATCTTGTGCCGAACAAACTCGTTGTCGTAACGCAGTCCGTCGGAATTCAAGATCCGGTATTCATCCATCACGATTGCATTCTCTAGCGAGCCGCCACGAGCGAGGCCGATGCCGCGCAGCATTTCGACATCCTGCATGAATCCGAAAGTGCGTGCGCGCGAAATTTCTTTCACATAGGATTCGATCCCGAAATCCACCTCGGCAGTCTGACCGGTGCCATCGACCGCCGGATGATTGAATTCAATGAAAAATTTCAGCTTGAACCCGTTGTAAGGTTCAAGACGTGCCCATTTTTCGTTCGGGCCGTCACCTTCCTTGATTTCCACGGATTTTTTGACACGTATGAACTTCTTGGCGGCATTCTGTTCCTGCAACCCCGCTTGCTGCAGCAGAAAAACAAATGACGATGCCGACCCGTCCATGATCGGAATTTCTTCCGCAGTCAGATCGATGTACAGGTTATCTATGCCCAAGCCGGCACAGGCCGACATCAAATGCTCCACGGTCGACACTTTGGCGCCGTCCCGTTCCAGCGTCGAGGCCATCCGGGTGTCCCCGACGCCAAGGGCCATTGCGGGCAAGTCGACGATCGGATCCAGATCCACTCGGCGAAATATGATGCCGGTATCCGGCGCGGCGGGGCGCAACGTAAGCTCGACCTTGGTGCCCGAATGGAGACCGATACCGACGGTCTTGATCAATTGTTTGATGGTGCGTTGTTTGAGCATTGTGGAATTATAGCAATCCGCTGCTTTCTCAGCCGTTCGTATCTTGAAGCGATGTGGGGCAAAAGCCACGACAAGCAATTTGCATCGTCAATAAAAAACGACGCATTCAGCGTCGTTTTTTATCTTGCAAACCCGCTTGCTCAGCTTAGCTGCGCAAGCAGCGTTTCGGCATTCGATACTTCAAATTTACCGGGTGCTTCGACGTTTAGTTGCTTGACCACACCGTTGTCGACCAGCATTGAATAACGTTGGGAG
>JAKFFO010000149.1:0-2458 GCA_036675035.1 Oxalobacteraceae bacterium | reverse complement strand
TCAGTCAGCACCAGCGGCAAACGATGTGCATTGCTAATGCCCGCATACTTATTGACGAATGCGTTTTGCAAGTCTGTGATTTGCTGCGGGTTCATTTTCCCGGCTGCATTCAGGATGATTGACGGATGCGCGCCGCCCTCAAAGAACTTGCCGCTGTATTCATCCATTGCCAGCGCGTTGCCAATGGCATTGCGTGCGCCGTACTGGATGACCGACATGGATCGCATGGTCGAATCATCGAAGCCAAGGCCGGGGAAATGCAGAATGTCGGACGAATCAAACCAAGTCGAAATACCGTGCGATGGCAGGTTGACGTAGTAGCGAACGCCACCGGAAGGCATGCGTACAGGCGATACCGCTCCCCACGGCAGCGGCAGGATTTCGCGGAAAGTGCCATTCATGCGACGGCGAATCAGGCCGAATGCATCACCCCGCAGAAGTTGCGCCATGTTGACGCCCTCCCACATTGCCGCCGATGTGTACTGCTCGCTTGGCTGCTCATTAAGCAGATACCACAAGTCATCACGCGGCAGGCGGTCGGGAATATCGCCGCCATTCAGCTTGTAAATATGGATCGGCATCGAGATAATCGCGCCACTGATCTTTGCCACGCACGCAGCCACGGCTGACACGCGCATAGCAGTGGTTGCCGATACCGTAACACCAGATGGCGCTACGCCGAAAGCGTCCATTACCTGATCGCTATAGGTCACATTCGACACATTCCGCGCTGCTTCGCGCTCTGCTTTCCATGCGCTCAGGACAGTAGATCCCGGCACCGCAGCACGGCGCTGCACGTCGTCCCACGATGCTTTGTTGGTCATAATTCCACGTATCCTTGCGTTATATCGGTTGACTCGGCTGTATTCGGCATCACGCCCACAGCCATTGCAAGAGCAACCATGCCGTCAATGCGGCCAGTCGCCTTGCTCTTAATGAATTTTCGATTTCCTGCTGGGTCTTGCAATACTGTCGCGTTCTTCGCGCACATTTCCAGCACCGGATGATTGCCGTGCCTCAGTTTCGAGCCGAGCAGCTTGGTTTCCAGTTCGCGCAAGGCCGGGCTCATTGATACGAACCCCTGGCCAAACTCGATAAATCGTTCTAATTCTTCTTCCGTGAAGCCAGCCCGCTCCAGACATGGCCGTAGAAACTTCATGTTGTAGCGATCAAAGGCCAATGCCCGAACATGGCAGCGGTCGAACAGTTCGCGCAGGTAGGCGGCGATAAAGTCGTATTCAATCGCCCTGCCTGGCGTGGTCAGCAAATAGCCATCACGCGCCCAAATGTCATACGGCACGCGATCATTGCGACTCTTTTCTTCCAGTCCTTCAGCAGGTAGCCAGAATGTCGAATGCACATCGCCAGCGTCCGTTACAAGCACCAGCGCGGTCAGGTCGGACACGCTCGACAGATCCAAGCCGCCATAGACTTCCTGGCCGTCTAGCTCATCAGGTGAGCCTGCGTTGTCCTGCCAGATCGACTGCGTGACGAACGGGTTACGGGCCTCGACTCGCTGATTTGCAACTAGATTCCTGAATCCCGCCTCGCTTGACGGCATCCGTTTTGCATCAGCAGCGGTCTTTAGTACCTCCGCATGATTCATCAGATGCCAGTTTGGTTGCGCTGCTGCCAGCACTTCCGGGTCGAACGGATCAGCATCCTTCGGCACTGAGTACAAAATGCACTTAATGCTCGGATCTGCGCCAGTCATGGCGTCGTCAATCAGGACGCTCAAAAGGTCGGCATCCGTAGGCGCTTGCGTGCTAATTACGATTGATAGTGGCCGTTCTTGCGCTGCGCACGCCGTTTCAAGCGCCTCATACAGTTCAAAGCGCGGCCCTTTTACCTGCCCAAGCTCGTCATGGATCACCAACGACGGCGATAAGCCCATCGCGGTGGATGCATCAGCGGACAATGCGCGGTACAAAGTGCCAAGATCGCCGCAGTAAAGCTGCTTTGCGGTGTCCCGAATGCCCACATATTCAGACAATTCCGCAGACATTCGCACCATCTTTGCCGCCAGCGAGAACAAAACGCCCGCCTGTTCCCTTGATTGCGCCGCGCTGTATAGCTGACCGTTCGGCACAGCTTCCGGGCCAACCAGGTGAAGCAGCACAATCATTGCGGAAAACGATGTTTTGCCATTCTTACGGGGCAAACTACATATAAACATGCGCGTCGGAGAGCCGTAAATCAACTCCATCCACTCACGCTGCGCCGGGCTAAGTTGCACCGGTTTACCTACTAATCGCCCCTCCGGTACACGCAGATGGCTTTCAATCCATTCGATATTGCGCTGCGCACGGTCAGAAACGCGGCTTACTCGCTTTCGAGCGCGAGTTCCCACGGTTTCCTTGATTTCTTCTGATTGTTCAGCGAGCGGGCAACGGTCTGCTGGTCAATGGCTTGCCGGGTAATCCGCAGGCGCGTTGCCATTGACGAGGCGGCGCGGCTT
>JAKFFO010000021.1:0-2480 GCA_036675035.1 Oxalobacteraceae bacterium | reverse complement strand
ACAAGGACGAACGGTGCCGAGACAATCAGCCCCGTATGCAGCGGAACCGCAGTGCCCCAATCAAGGTTATTGCCGTAATGGAAGCGGAATTTATAGCCAGCCAGATCAACATCATCGACCGCAGTCCAGTTCAGCACTGCGCCGGAAATTGACAGGCTCTCGATATTGTCAGGGGGCTCCGTCTTGCCAATGACCTGATGCATTTCGGCATAGGTCCAGTCGGATTTCACGTTCAGGTACGAATTGACGGTGCGGGCGCGTACGATGTAGTACTGCCCGTCCTGCACAGGCGATATGAATATCTGCGTGTCGGACCCCTTGGCTTCGGCCTCCTGCCATACATCGGAATTGAACTTGCGATATTCAATCTCTATCGCGCCCTGCGTAAATACCGCCTGCGTGCTCGCTTCCGGCCATGTCACGAGAATGCGCGAAATAATCGATCCGTCCTGCTGAATCAGTAGCGCGTCTGTTCCTGATTCGCATGTCAGCGATGTGAGCGGAGCAATGTCAAACGGATTCGGTAGATTCGTGTTTGGCGTTGAATCGGCCTCTACTGCGTCGGCAAAGTCCCAAATCGATTCGGCATCCTCTTTCAGCGTCAATTCAACGGACGAGGTAGGCGAAAACTTCTTGTCTGTTACGCGGAATATCTTCGATGACCATCCGAACACATCGGAAGTCATCGTTACGCGGTCGCCTACTTTCAGCTTCCATGCCTTCAGGGAGAATTCAGCGCGGAAGGTGTAAGCGTTCCTTTGGTCTTCCGTGAATATCCGGCACAGGTTATGCACCCGTTGTACTGAATCGGTATAAGGGAAATCGATATTGCTGAACAGATCGCGTCCATCCGTCGCCAGATACGTGGCGTTTTGAAACTGCCTGAAATCGTCGGCAATATAGTTCGTCTCGGAACTGACGTATTGGCCGCGAACACCGTTGTACAGGTCTGCATCCGATATGCCGGGAGTCAGGCCGAACGATCCGACAATATCTTCCTGTTCCAGCGTCATCACAGGCGCAACGTATTTGCCTGCGGTGATTTCCCACGATGTCGGCACGATGGAGCCGGCCATCGATTGCGCCATTTTTTCCAGTACCGGAGGCTGTTGCTGATCCGATGTAATGGTTCCGTTAAACGTGTACCGAGCGCCGAACGATTGCGCCTCGTCGCATACATTCGCTGCGGTGATGAATTGCGCTGTAGGCAGATCGGCAGCATCTATATTGCAGAATGGGCCGGTCAGATAGTCGTACAGCACGAGCGCGTTATTCTGGCTCCATGCGGTTACTCCAGTACGAACGTCATACAGTTTCTTGCCGCGAAGCAGAACTTCGATTGGTACTAGCCCGCCTTGAAATTCTGGCTGATTCAGGTCAAGGGTAATAACCGTGTAGCAGAATCCGCGCAATACTGCGGTCGATGTCCATTGACTTGGAACGACCGACATTAGATAGGCATCTGCCGTGTCCGTAGGTGTGCCGAGATGCTTCTGCACCCTTACGCGGGGCTGTGCGACCTGATAGAAATACGAGATTGCTACATCTCTTTCAGCGGGCGCGGACAGCGTGAGTACGTTATCAGTGATCGAATACGTCTCAACGGTGATGTCGCCATCCTCACTGAAAGACCAACTCAATACCTGCACCGTCCCGCCGATTGGCGTATAGGACAACGGAATTGAGCTTTGGCCTTTGGAAATGTATTGCGTGACTGCTTCGGTGCGAGTGCTGTAGTAATCGCCGCTCGTGACGTATCCATTTGCATCCAGCGTGCCAAGCGCCTTCTTGTTGACGTAGATTTCCTCGAACGCATCGCATTCATGGGAGGCATGGACGCAGACAAGATGCCGATATTGATCCTTGTCGCCACTGGTGAACATCGCCACGACTGCGGAACCGACGCGGGCGCGGCCATAGACTAAGACATGCGGCAACTCGGTAGCAACAACGGTTGCAATGCGGTCCTGTAAGCCTGCGTTGTACTCGTCGCGTTTCTTCCGGTCTGCTTTCTTTTGTTGCGCGGAACCGTACACACTGAGAGCGGCCACGAACGCGAGATTTGCCACTAGCGCCCATCCAGCGGTGGGGGCTAGGTACGCTATAAGCGCACCAACGACCGGCGCGGCATACGCTGCGGCAGGCATCAGCAGCCATGCCAGGACAACGATCAGCCGTATCATTTGACGATCCATGCGGCTTTCGCTTCCATTCGGTTAATGTGTGTAAGTCCAGTCAATCCAGCCCCGACCAAATGCGCCCCGCTGAAAATGCACAGCGAGCCTTCGTACATGCCTATATCGCCATCGTTCGCCAGATTCGGATTGATCCGCTTGAATCGCACATCCATTGCCGCCTCCAATCCTCCGAGGCTGCGAATCACGCGATATGCGCCGCGCTCCGTCTTCCACGCGCCGGAGACCGAGGACGCGCCCCTGGCCGCCCCGCCACCCGGCGACGCCGCCGAGCGGCAGCCCGCC
>JAKFFO010000144.1:0-2483 GCA_036675035.1 Oxalobacteraceae bacterium | reverse complement strand
AGCGAAAAAGGCATGCCTGAGTCGCGCACTTCACCGAGAATGCGATACTCAATGCGTGGATGATCAATATCACCGATAAAGTGAATATCGGATGCATCCTTAATCACGCCAGTACGAACCACGTCTTCAAATGCCCGAATCTTCTCACTGTCAGCTTTCTTGACTACAGCGGTTTCGCCGGTCTTGTTCAACCGCTCCATCGCGCGCGTGAGAACCGGCTGAGACACTAAATGCTTTTCGATGCGAGTATGCTGCCGAGCTTCACAAGCGCTACTCAAGATCGTTAGGCCAATGTCGTTCGCCAACAGCGAGCGCGTGACCATCATTACAATGGTTGTTGAATTCGCCTGGATAACGACGTAATTGCGCACGCCCTTATCCGAAAACTCTTTCATTTCCTTGTCCACATTGATGATTTTCGCCAACTGCCAATCAATGTGAAATTCGTCTTCGCTAGTGATTTCTACGTCTTGCCAGCGTTTCGGCGGCGCATCATCTTTGATTACCGCAGGAGCCACCTTTGCCGAGGCCGCAACAGCCGGGGCCGGTGTGCGTGTCGGCATTTGCAAAACCGCAGGCCGCGCGGCTTGCGCAGCCGTCGCTTTGGGAATCGCTATTTCAGTTCGTGCAGGTGCATTCTTTACAGCAGCTAACGATTTCGCTGCCGCTTGTGTCGGAGCCGCAGCCGGAACAACTACCGGAACAGCCATAGGAGCCGCGCCATTGGCTTGTTTGGCCGGTAGCTCAACCGATCCCACATCGGGCAGAGCCGTCGCGCCAACGCTCTTTGTAGGGCCACGGACAGGCAAGGCGCTCGCTTGAACCGCAGGACGACGCGGAGGCATCCCGCTCGCCGTCGCGCTCGCATCTTTCTTGTCCTTACTGCCGAAAATGCTAAACATAGCCAGTATTCCTATGAATTAACGAGTAGCAGTCGGGAATGGATACGGAATCTGGCCGGGCATAACTGGAGGCAAAGCCGCCGCGCCCGATCCTTTTGCCTCGTAGTTACGCGGGATAGTCGAAATATGCAGACGCTTCGTCACTACCTTTGCATTTTTCCCTTTGCCGCGTGGCTTCGTTAATTCAATCCAGCGATCACCCATTAACGTAAAACGCCAGCCGTCAATCGTCATGCCTTGTTTGATCGTATGGGTTGACCCGAATTGTGTAACGTGCGCCTCGATATCATCACCGACGCCAAATAAGCCAGTGAGTCGCATATCCTTATCGCTCACGGCACTTACAGGCTTAATCCCGTTTTGCGAAGGCGCAGCAACCGCGCCAAGCGGTGTAACACCCATCATCGGCCCACCCGAACCAGACGGCATACCGGCTTGCGGTAATGCCATACCGTTCGATTTGCGCTTGTCCACATATTCTTTCTTGCGTGCCTCATACATTTCATCAAGCGTTTGAGCATGTGCCATAGACGCCATCACGCAAAGCATTGCGCTCGCCAAAATCGTTTTCTGAAAACGCATTACATTCCCCCTAAAATCGTTCACTTATTTCGACGGCGCTTTTGCGCTCGGTTTATCGCCATACAACGGCGGCATTTCGCTCAAAGTCATCGGCTTTTGTGACGAGCCACTAGCAGCCTTGTTGCCACCATCGAGCGGAGGCGGCGCAGTCGGTGCCGTTGCAGGAAGTGCAGGCGACGCCTTTTGCGCTTGAGTGGTTACAGCAGCTTGAGTCGGTGCCGAGGCCGCAGCTTGAGCCGGTGCCGCTACGGGAGCTTGAGCCGGTGCAGGGGCGTTCGCAATCGCGCCGCCTGCACTTTGTGCCGGGCTTGCTACTGGCACGGCCACGGGTGCCCCCGGAGCGCCTGCCACGGATGGCACCGACCCCGGCACTGTTGGCATAATCGGACTTGCAACAACCGGCGTAGGCAATGGCATCGCAACGAAGTAGTAACCATCGGTCTTCACCGTAATTAGCTTGCCCTGACGTTCGATTTTTAGCGTATGCATATAGGCCGTTTCCGGCATACGCATGAGAACATCACGCAATTCAAACGGGCCGTTTACGCTCCAAGTGCCAGTTTTCATTTCGCCCAAAGGAATCGACGGCAACGGCATTTGTCCCGGCCCTGGCTGCACAGTTGTCGGCGGTTGATAGTTCTGCACCATTTCAAAATCGTGTGCGACTCGCAATTGATCAAGCAATTGATCAAGCGCCGTAATTGGCTGAAATTTTGCAAACAAATCCGCTGGCTTCATTTGTGCATTAATCGATGCATATTCAAAATCAACCGGCTTGCTTGCCTTGAATCCTTCAACCGTCTTTTCAAATGTCGGGTACGCCAAGACCGATTGAGGAATTGCGCCTGCATCGAATGTGCGTCGATATTCGATTTGGCAGGCTGGTTTGACTTCGACATTCGGCGCAATCGTCACGCCTGGCAAGGCGCGTGTCGAGCAAGTCAGCGAAGAAAAATCCCATCCGTTTTCTTCCATCTTCGTTTGCCCAAACATCAAGAA
>JAKFFO010000197.1:0-2498 GCA_036675035.1 Oxalobacteraceae bacterium | reverse complement strand
GAGGAAGCGTCTTGCCCGAATATCGGCGAATGCTTCGGCAAGGGTACCGCCACCTTCATGATCATGGGCGACAAGTGCACCCGCCGCTGCCCGTTCTGCGACGTCGGCCACGGTCGCCCGGACCCGCTGGACGCCGATGAACCGGACAACCTGGCCAAAACCATTGCGGCCCTGAAGCTCAACTATGTGGTGATCACCTCGGTCGACCGCGACGACTTGCGTGACGGCGGCGCCGGCCACTTTGCCGACTGCATCCGCAAGGTACGTGCACTGTCGCCGAACACCCGCATCGAAATCCTGACGCCGGATTTTCGCGGCCGCATGGACCGGGCGCTGGAAATCCTCAATGCCGCGCCGCCGGACGTGATGAACCATAACCTGGAAACCGTGCCGCGCCTGTACAAGGAAGCGCGCCCCGGCTCCGACTATGCATATTCGCTGAACCTGCTGAAACGCTTCAAGGCGCTGCACCCGAATACACCGACCAAATCCGGCATCATGGTCGGGCTGGGCGAGACCGATGAAGAAATCCTGCAAGTGATGCGTGATCTGCGCGCGCACGATGTCGACATGCTGACCATCGGCCAATACCTGATGCCGTCGGGCGACCACTTGCCGGTACGGCGCTACGTGCACCCGGACACGTTTAAAATGTTCGAGGAAGAAGCCTACAAGATGGGTTTCGTGCATGCGGCCGTGGGCGCGATGGTGCGCAGTTCCTACCATGCCGATTTGCAGGCGCATGGCGCCGGCGTGACGCTGGATGACGGGTTCGCCGGCCCGTCGGAAAATTGACAATGGCAGGTGCCGTGCAACCCACACGCGCACTTGTCAGACGCACCCAATCATTTCCTGAATCGTCCCCTTTGCATTGCCGGTTTTAACCGGTTGCGCAAAACGTTACGTATCATCTCGTCATCATTACTCGGACCCAGAACATGCCTATCTGGCTTGATCAATGACGCGAGTTACCCAAAGCTTGCAAAAAACCTTACGTCTTTCCGCAAGATGAGAATCCCTGCAAGCACCGCTCGCGGTCTCATCTGGACTGATGCGTTCAGTGCGGCGATTTGATTCCTTGCCCCGTCCAGGCTCGACATTCTGGCCTATTCCATTGTTATCTTCCCGACCATTCATTTCGAAGCGGGTGGACAGCCAGCTGCAGTAAATAACGACTTTTAAAACACCTCATCGACGGTGGCCACGCGGTTTTGATCGCGTCATGCCGCATCATCCCGATCGGCAGCCTAGCTGACGACGCCATGTCCGATGGCCATATCTGCGTGACACGCAACGGAAATCCGACCAGACCCATCGCGGACAGCCTGCTGGGCAAGCGCGGAAGACAAGGCGCGTTGCGTGCCGATGATTTTCCAATCACAGCGACTGAATACGCCGCTATCGGCGCGCGCAACCAGGCACCGATAGGCTCGATACTTTCGGGGCTTGAGCCAAGCCGGCGCGCATTCAAGCTTTCTCCCAAATGAAACTGCAATTTCACTGCTGAGAAATAGTAAGTCATCGCGTACCGGATGCTGTCGGAATTTGACAAGCCTGTTGTTATGACAAACAACATTGGCCGCACAAATATTTCCAAATAAAAATTTATGCGCGGAACTATTTCTTTACTTCAACCAACTAACAAAGACAACAGTATCAGGGAGGAAGATCTATACCGCATGTATTCAAGCTGTAAGGTTCATTGCGTCAATTACTTGCTGTTTTTATACAGGACGTATTGCATGCATCAAGACAATGCCGCCAATTTTTGGCCGTTGCGCGCATTGCATCTAAGTTCCTAACTTTTCCGATTTCGACTTCTAGCGCGAATTGCAACTGCCTGGTTTTTCAGGCGGCTGGATTGTCACGTTTTTAATTTTTAAAAGGCCAAATAATCATGTCTTGGTTATGTAAGAAACTAGCTCCATCTCCTTTTCAAGCTTCTCACGCTCTTTTGTTATCCGCCGCATTTGGTTTGGCTCCAATTGCGATGGCCCAGACGGCACCGCAAGTGACTAACGATGCCGCCAATATTTATTACAAAATTCCTTACAGCGGCACACCGACGTGGGTGCGCGTTTTCATCGATGCCGACCGCAATGCGGCTACCGGCTTCATCGGCTATACCATCGGCTCTAGCCACCTGATCGAGAACGGCAGACTGTATCGCTATTCCGGTACCCGCGGCGCCTGGGGTTGGACTTTCGTGAAAAACGTTCCCTCCACCGTCAGCAATGGCGTGGCCAATGTGACCATCGCGCGAACCGATCTGGGTTCGCCGAGTGCGATTGATGCGGTCACGCAAACCGACCCACCGCGGAACACTTCCGCCAAGCTCAGCAAGACACTCACTACTGCTGTAACTGCACCGCAAGTAAGCAGCGATGCGGCGAATGTCTACTATCAAATTCCTTACAGCGGCACACCGAAGTGGGTGCGCGTTTTCATCGATGCCGACCGCAATGCGGCTACCGGCTTCACTGACCATGGCATCGGCG
>JAKFFO010000034.1:0-2513 GCA_036675035.1 Oxalobacteraceae bacterium | reverse complement strand
ATCCGGCGTTGACCGCCGATGTCAATGAAGTCTTCATTCATCTCACCAGCCTGACCGGCGCGCGCAAACTCGACCATCTGTGGCTTGCGCCTTTTACCATGCAGAAGGAGTTCATCAAGGCGATTCGAAACGAAGCCAGGATCGCGCGTTCCGGAAAACCAGGACACATCATCGCGAAAATGAATGCGTTGCTGGACGAATCGGTGATCCGCGCGCTGTATGCGGCGTCGTCGGATGGCGTCAAGATCGACCTGATCGTGCGCGGCGCCTGCGCTCTCAGGCCGGGCGTTCCCGGGCTGTCCGAAAATATCCGGGTCCGCTCCATCGTCGGCCGATTTCTCGAGCACACCCGGATTTTCTACTTTCGCAATGACCTGGCGCATGACGTGTTTCTCGCCAGCGCAGACTGGATGAACCGCAACCTGTTTCGGCGCATCGAGGTCGCGTTTCCGGTTCTCGACCAGGCATTGAAGAAGCGCATCCTATCGGAAGGGTTGCGTCCCTATCTGAAGGACAACGTCAACTCGTGGCAGCTTGAGCCAGACGGCTCTTATCGCAAAAGAACGCCGCGTACGGCGCGCTCATCGTTCTGCGCGCAGCGGCACCTGATGCAATCGCTAGGTTCGCTCGACCGCGGCGGAAATGCCTGAATGGATCTGATTCTTTGGCGCCATGCAGAAGCCGGCCCGGGTGAACCGGATGCCGAACGGCCGCTCACGACGCGAGGCCACAAACAGGCAGCACGAATGGCCGGCTGGCTGGACCGGAATTTGCCCGAGCGCTGCCGAATTCTCGTAAGCCCGACCCGGCGCACACTACAGACGGCACAAGTACTTGGGCGAAAGTTCCGGATCGAGCCGGGGCTTGCACCGGGTGCCACGGCAGGAACAATTTTGACACTGGCGAAATGGCCCGATGCCCGCGAGCCGGTATTGATCGTCGGTCATCAGCCAACGCTGGGCCTGGTCGCCGCACTCCTGATCGGTGGCACGGAACAGGATTGGACCATCAAGAAATCGAACGTGTGGTGGATTACACGGGACGAAAGAGATGGCGCAGCCAGGAATTGCTTGCGTACTGTGGTTACGCCAGACATGGTTGCCAAATAGTATTGCCGAGAGCGCACGCATGCAGGTGCGCCAGGCATCGTCTGATTCTGCAAACCCGGCTTTCGCACGAGAGCGTCCGGCCGCTATCTCAGGGAATCCGCATGCGGGCAAAGAGCTTCAGCATCTCGCTCATCTAAAAAAGCGGGCCTCTTGCCATCGCACCGAATCGTTCGATGGCAAGAGGCCTGCGCGCCACGCCAATACATGCACGTGCCGCACCGATTTAGAACTTGTGGCGAATGCCGACGTTGAAGGTTGAAGGATCGCGTCCGGCACCGGCATTGCCGCCCAGGCCGACCGTGCCCAGGCCGTCATTGCTGACGCGTGCATACGACGTGTACAGATTGGTGCGCTTCGACAGACTGTAGGTGTAACCGAGCGCCCAAATGTTCGAATCGGCATCCGAGATCAGCTCGTTGTTCTTGCGCATGTACGATGCCATCACGGTGCTGGCGCCAAACGGTGCGCTCACGCCGATCATCATGTCGCGGCTATCGATGTTGTCGACGCCGGCTGCGGTATCGCCCTTGTTAACCGCAAAAGCGGCGTGAGCTTTCACGACGTTGAAATCGTAGGTGCCGCCGATCATGGTGGACCTGGTTTCGCCGGTTGACGCCACTGGAGTGCCGCCAGCCAGATTTCTGTCGTGATGCGCGAACGCTACCTTGATCGGGCCGGTCGCGTACTCGGCGGACAAACCTATCTGGCGTCCGGCCGAAGTATCGCCGGCGACTTCGCCCAGGCTGAATGCGAGCTGCCCGGAGAATCCGCCCATGTCAGGGGTCGAGTAGTTGATCGTGTTATCGGCACGTTCGCCATGCGCATCAAACAGGTTGGAAATATTGCCGGCCAGGCCGAACGCGAACGGATCGATGCTTTCCAGCGACTTGCGGATCGGATTGTATTGCCGGCCGAGCTTGACTGCGCCGAAGCCGCCGGTCAATCCGACAAATGCCTGGCGACCGAACAATCGGCCACCCTGGCCGAACGCGCCGTTGTCGATGCTGAAGCCGTTTTCCAGCGTGAAGATTGCCTTCAGTCCACCGCCCAGATCTTCGGTACCCTTGAACCCGATCCGGCTACCGGATTGCAAGCCGCTGTTCAGGCCGAGCGTTTTCGAGCTGCCCGGCGCACCGTTGTCAGTGTAGGCAAGCCCGGCATCTGCGACGCCATAAATGGTCACGTTTGTCTGGGCAAAAACAGAGCCCGACAGTGCGGCTGTTACAGATAATGCGATAAGCGATTTTTTCATTGATGAAATTCCCTGAAGTGATAGGACGGAATGAACCGGAACTGGCAAACCGTCCGGCTCGCACCGCCGTCTGTCGAGACAGCATGAGTATTCAGTGCTGTATTTACTTTCCGTAGATTGAAGTAAATCAATAACGAGTTTAATTAGCGATT
>JAKFFO010000125.1:0-63687 GCA_036675035.1 Oxalobacteraceae bacterium | reverse complement strand
CCTCTCCCCCTCCCGCCCGCGAGCAAGGGGAGCCAAGGGTAGCTGCAGTGAAGGGATCGGGTGCTACTTTTTCGTTCCCCCCGATCGATAACCGAAATTCAGAATGAGATACAAAAAATTGAGCGATGAAAACCGCAATCCGACGCGAAAACTTCCCGCACCGCCCGCGGGCAACCGGCATTCGACGGCGATTGTATTCCTCACGCCGCAGCGCTGCCAGAAAATCGCCTTCGTTTTCTTTGCGCTGATGCTGCTGATCGGTGCGATCCCGGGCGAAGCCGCAGCGCTCTCCGATGCGGTCGGCGACAAACTGCTGCATCTCTGCGCTTATTCATTTCTTACCTGCGTACTGTTCGGCGGCTTGACCGGGAACAGTACCGGCCGCGTTTTTCGAACCATCATGATGATTGGATTCCTGGCCAGCCTGGACGAAGCGATCCAAAGCCTCATGCCTTACCGCAACGCCAATTTTGCGGATTGGGTTTTCGATCTTCTGGCTGCCGGTGTAACGCTGGGCATCCTCGTATTGCTGAGTTCGGGCACCGATGCTGGACCCGAAGTGGATCATCGCTCCGCCCGGCCGGCCGAAAGACCGAACTGATTGGATTTCCGTTTCTGACACCGTTGTTTCTGACACCATTTCATCAAAGATAAAAGCTACCGACATCATGCACAAGAAAATTACCAAAGCCGTATTTCCGGTTGCAGGACTGGGCACACGTTTTTTGCCGGTCACAAAAGCCAGTCCCAAGGAAATGCTACCGATTGTGGACAAACCGCTGATCCAGTACGCCGTTGAAGAAGCAATGGCCGCCGGCATCACCGAAATGATCTTCATTACCGGGCGCAACAAGCGGGCGATCGAAGATCATTTCGACAAGGCCTACGAACTGGAAGCGGAGCTGGCGGCGCGCGACAAGCAGGCATTGCTCGAAGTCCTGCGCGGCATCAAGCCGGACTCGGTGCAATGCTTCTATGTGCGCCAGGCCGAAGCGCTCGGCCTCGGCCATGCGGTCCTGTGCGCGGAACGGCTGGTCCAGGACGAGCCGTTCGCAGTCATCCTGGCGGACGATCTTCTTGACGGTACGCCGCCCGTGATGAAGCAGATGGTCGACCTGCATGCGCATTACGGCAGCAGCATCATCGGCGTGGAAACCATCGCGCCAGAGCAAAGCCGGTCCTATGGCGTCGTTGCCGGCACAGCATTCGCCGATCGTTTGCTCAAGCTCGACGGCATCGTGGAAAAGCCGATGCCGGAAAATGCGCCGTCGAATATGGGTGTGGTCGGCCGCTATGTACTGACGTCGTCGATTTTCAGACACCTCCACAACATACGACCGGGCGCCGGTGGCGAACTGCAGTTGACCGACGGCATCGCCGCGCTGCTCAAGCAGGAAGCGGTACTGTCGTACCAGTTCAAGGGCACCCGCTACGATTGCGGCAGCAAGCAGGGGTACCTCCAGGCCACGGTGCGGTTTGCGCTCAAGCACCCGGAAGTGAAAGAAGAGTTCCGCTCTTTCCTGAATGACCTGCGAAGCGACGAAGAACCGAACCCGGCTACCCGGTCCGATGAGGTGCCTGCCAAGCCGCATACCGTCATCTACGTCAAAGACCGAAATACCTTGTAAAGCAATTGTTCCGGCGGCCAGCCGGAACACGCCGAGAACCAGCAGAGCGCCATACCATGTCAAAGACCATTCTCGTCACCGGAGCATCGGGCTATATCGGGTCCCATACCTGTGTGGAGTTGCTGCAGAACGGTTTCAAGGTCATTGCATTCGACAACCTCTGCAACAGCTCGCGAGTCGCGCTCAAACGGGTGGAACGCATCACTGAGCAGACGCTGCAGTTTTACGAAGGCGATGTACGCGATCGCACTGCGCTGGACCGAATCCTGAAGGAACACCGGGTCGATGCGGCGATCCATTTTGCCGGCCTGAAAGCAGTAGGCGAATCGATAGCCAAGCCCTTGCAGTATTTCGAGAACAATGTCGCCGGAACCATAACACTGCTGCAGGCGCTGGCAGCCGCCAGCGTCAAGCGCTTCGTATTCAGCTCGTCGGCCACGGTCTACGGTGATCCGGACTCGGTGCCGATCACCGAGGCGGCACCGGTATCGGCCACCAACCCGTACGGCAGATCCAAGCTGATGGCGGAGCAGATACTCGATGATCTCGGACAATCCGATCCGGAATGGCGCATCGGCATTCTGCGTTATTTCAATCCGGTTGGCGCACACCCGAGCGGCCTGATCGGCGAAGACCCGCGCGGCCTGCCCAATAACCTGATGCCATTCGTCGCGCAAGTGGCGATCGGCCGCCGCGACAAGCTATCCGTGTTCGGCAATGACTATCCGACGCGCGACGGCACCGGCGTACGCGACTACATTCATGTCGTCGACCTGGCACGCGGCCATGTCGCGGCACTCGATCGATTGTTTTCGAGGCAAGGCAGATTTACCGTCAATCTGGGCACCGGATGCGGGCACAGCGTTTTGGAGGCGGTACGCGCGTTTGAAACCGCAAGCGGCCAAACCATCCCGTATGAAGTCGTCGAGCGCAGGCCGGGCGACATCGCGAATTGTTACGCATCGCCGGCACTGGCGTATGAACTTCTGGGTTGGCGCGCAGAAAAATCCCTTGCCGAAATGTGCAGCGATCACTGGCGCTGGCAGAAAGCGAATCCGGACGGCTATTAGTGGGTCACTTGGCATTGGCAGCTGCATAAAAGCACGCCTTTTTGCGCCGTACGTTATTGCAAATCGTCGCGATAGGCTAGCTACCGCTGCGGTTTGTGCCTAGCTTGGCACAAAAATCCATCGCTTTTATTTTCTGCTCCATTGCCAAGTGATCCACCAGGATTCACATGCGTTCTTGAATTTGCTTTTATCGACACATGCCTTGCGTTATTTCTTGCAGGAACCTGACGCATGTCAAACCGCCTCCGGCGCACAATTTCAGAATAGAACGATTGAAAAAAATCGACGTTGGCTGCAGCCGATATCGAATCAGCTTATTTCCATTTTCATATTCAAGGAATTCCTTATGACGAAAGAACCGCACGTGCCTGGCGACCTGATCAACCGTTCCGTTGAGCCGAATCCGAAAGTGGCTTTGATTACCGGTGTCACCGGCCAGGACGGTGCCTATCTGTCCGAGCTGCTTCTCAACAAGGGTTACATCGTGCATGGAATCAAGCGCCGCACGTCGCAGCTCAATACCGGCCGCATCGATCATCTTTATCAGGATCCGCACGAAGAACCGCGCCGCTTCATCCTGCACCATGGCGACATGACCGACAGTTCGTCGCTGATCCGCGTGATTCAACAGGTCCAGCCGGACGAAATCTACAATCTCGCCGCGCAAAGCCATGTCGCGGTGTCGTTCGAAGAGCCGGAATACACCGCGAATTCCGATGCACTCGGCCCGATGCGCGTGCTGGAAGCGATCCGCATTCTCGGGCTGGAAAAGAAGACGCGCTTCTATCAGGCATCGACCTCGGAGCTGTTCGGCAAGGTGCAGGAAACACCGCAGCGTGAAACCACGCCGTTCTATCCGCGCAGCCCCTATGCGGTCGCGAAGCTTTACGCTTACTGGATCACCGTCAACTATCGTGAAGCGTACGGTATGTACGCGTGCAACGGTATCCTGTTCAATCACGAATCGTCGCTGCGCGGCGAAACCTTCGTCACGCGGAAAATCACGCGCGCGCTGGCCCGTATCGCACTCGGCCTGCAGGATTGCCTGTACCTCGGGAACATGGATTCGATGCGCGACTGGGGCCATGCACGCGACTATGTCGAAATGCAATGGATGATGCTGCAGCAGGAGCAGCCGGAAGACTTCGTGATCGCGACCGGTATCCAGTACAGCGTGCGCAACTTCGTCAACGCCGCCGCCGCGGAGCTGGGCATGACGCTGGAGTGGAATGGAAAAGGCCTGGAAGAAACCGCTACCGTCGTGAATCCGGGTCAGCATCAGGGCACCGTTCCCGGACAAGTGATCGTGCGCGTCGACCCTCGTTATTTCCGTCCGACCGAAGTCGAAACATTGCTTGGCGATGCAAGCAAGGCACATGCAAAGCTGGGCTGGAAGCCGCGCACCACATTCGAAGAGCTGGTCCGGGAAATGGTGCAATGCGACCTGGATGCCACCCGCAAATATGCATTGGTCAAGAAAAACGGCTTTATCGCATACGCGCACAACGAATGATCAATGCCGCGTATTGCGGCAACTTCCTGCGGCACATTTCGAAAGCACCGATCACCATGCAACAAATCACAACCTCTCGACAGAAGCGCATTTTCGTCGCCGGCCACCGCGGCATGGTGGGGTCGGCGATTGTTCGTGCGCTGACACAGCGCGGGTATGACCACGTCGTCACGCGCACGCATGCCGAACTGGATCTGACCGATCAGGCACAGGTGCGGCAATTTTTTTCTTCGGAAAAAATCGATGAAGTGTATCTGGCCGCCGCGCGGGTCGGCGGAATCCATGCCAACAATAGTTATCCGGCCGAGTTCATCCAACAAAACCTGATGATCGAGCTGAATGTAATTCACGAAGCGTGGCGCAGCGGTGTGCAAAAGCTGCTGTTCCTCGGTTCGTCATGCATCTACCCGCGCATGGCCGAGCAACCGATGAAGGAAGAATATTTATTGACCGGAACGCTGGAGCCGACCAATGAACCGTACGCGATCGCGAAGATTGCCGGTATCAAGATGTGCGAGAGCTACAACCGGCAATACGGCACCGATTATCGCAGCGTCATGCCGACCAACCTGTACGGGCCGGGCGACAACTATCACCGGGAAAACAGCCACGTGCTGCCGGCATTGATCCGGCGCTTTCATGAGGCAATGCTCGCCGGTGCCGACAAGGTAGTGATCTGGGGAACCGGTGCGCCACTGCGCGAATTTCTTTACGTCGACGACATGGCCGATGCCAGCGTCCATGTGATGGAACTGGACCGCCAGATCTACCAGGCCAGTACATCGCCGACGTTGTCGCATATCAATGTCGGGACCGGCGAAGAATACACAATACGCGAAGTTGCAGAACTGGTCAGAAATACGGTTGGCTATCGCGGCCGGCTTGAGTTCGATACCGGAAAGCCGGACGGCAGCCCGCGAAAGCTGATGGATAGCGGCAAATTATTGTCACTGAACTGGACGCCGAAAGTGCGCCTGGTTGACGGCATTGCGAAAACATATCGGCACTTCTTGTCCGAGCACGGCATGCATCAGCCGGATGATGCGGCTTTATCGGGCCAGGAGCCCAGCGAATCGGAAACAACGGAAAAACGCCATGCGCTGCAGTGACGAAGGGCTCAGCGGCTCACGGGTCGCGCTCGCAGGCAGCGCTGCTTTTATGTCGAGCGCTGCTGCTCGCGAAAATAACAAGCCGGCGTTTTCCAGCAGGAGCACCGTTGACCGCCGGCTTGCGGAAAGACCTGCTGCCGAAAACCGGAAATTGATCAGATCGAACCGGCTGGCGCAGATCGACCTGGCAAATCCCGACAATTCCCTGGCAACTCATTTATCAGCGTAAACGTCACCATGATGACACCTATCGGCACATTCGGTACTCTCCTGGCCTCGTTAATGGTGATTCCTGTCATTATGGGATTCACCATCAAAGCACCAAAACTGGTCGTATTCGGATTCATCGTCATCCTGTTCGTTTTTTCCTCGTCCACCTGGGGACAATTGCAGGAAGAGACCACCATCTATTCACGCGGCACCGGCATATTCTATTTTTCATTGTTGAACCTGATCTTGCTGACTGCGGGAGTTGCCGCGTTGCTGAAAAAGCTGGCGAATCCGAATACGCCCTATCTTGCCGCGCCGCTGGCAAAGTATTCTGTCGCGTTTGTTTTTCTGCTATGCGCGCATCTGGTACTCGGCCTCATGTCGGGCGTCGACCTGGAACTGATCCTCGCCTACAACGGCATCATCAACATACTGAACATGCTGGTGTTCATGTACCTGGTCATCATGGCTTTCAATAGTGAAAAAGATCAGCAGAATCTTTTGCTTACGATTCTCGCGCTGGCTGCGGTCAGGGCTGTGTTCGGGCTGGTTCGCTATGTGTTGTTCGAGGGAGATTCCGCCAACCCGTATCGGAATTTCGAAGGGCTGGACATGAAAATATTCTTCTTCGATATTGCCGATAACTTTGTTGCCGCGCTCGCCGCATTTTGTGCCGCCTGGCTGGTAACGTCACCGAAAATCAGGCTTTCACCGCCCAAGCGGCTTGCGCTGTATCTTTTCCTTGCGCTCGAAGTGGCCGTGGTCGCGTTGTCGTTCCGCCGCTCGTCGCTGCTTGGCCTGGCGTTGATGTTTGCACTGCTGCTGTATCAGTTACCGGGCCGCCACCGACTTAAATTCGTGATACTTGGCCTTGGCATGTTGTCAGTGGTTGCCGTGGTGTTTTTCGAGCAGCGTCTCCAGTTCAATACGGCCGGCGGCATTCTGAGTTCTCTGACCTACGATATCAGCCCGGATAAGCGGATTACCGACAGCCGATTCTACGAACTGTATGCAGCGGCGCAAAGCATCGGCAGCAACTGGCTGTTCGGACTGGGGTCGTGGGGCGAGTACAGCGGCAACCGCGAAATTCTTGACTATCATGTCGGCCGGCTCGATTTCGTCCATAGCGGCTTCGGCCATATCGTGCTGAAAACCGGCGTAGCCGGCCTGCTCATTTTTGTCGGATTGCTATTTGCCTACACCTCGTATTATTTCAAGACCAGAAAGTATCGCGCCGGAAATGCGCTGCTGCTTTCCGACGCCGGATTCGCCGGATTCCTGTTCTGGGTTCCTACCTTGCTGATCGGTACCCCGATCATTGAATTCAGAACCATGCTCATGATCGGCTTGACGCTGGCATTGCCATTTGTGGCCGCACGCAAGGAAACTGTTCAGCTTCGGACTTACTATGCTGCTGCGTAATTCTCTCTGGAACCTGAGCGGATCGGCACTCCCGGCAGTTGCCGCGCTGGTCACTCTGCCGTTGCTGATCGGCGCGCTCGGAGTCGAAGGGTTCGGCATCGTGACCCTGATCGGCTCGGTGATCGGCTATTTCGCAATACTGGACGTCAATCTGAGTGCGGGCTCGATCAAGTATCTGGCGGAGTATCACGCATCGGGCGACCGCAAGCGCTTTGCCGAGACATTCTGGTTCGGCATCATGTTTTACGGCGCACTCGGGCTGGCCGGCGCGACCGTCATCTATTTTGCAGCGGACGTGCTGGTCGAACGCTTCTTCGAAGTGTCCAGCGCTGTGTACACCGATACCGTCCTCGCGTTCAAGATCGGTGCGCTCGGCTTCCTGCTGACGCAAATCCAGAACTATCTGCTGACGGTGCCGCAGGCGCTGCAACGCTACGATCGTTCAGCGCAAAGCGAAGCGTTCTTCGGCATCCTGGTCAATGTCGCATCGGTCGCAGCGGCATTCGCCGGCTGGGGAATCTCCGGCGTGATTGCGACCCGCGTGGCGATTTCGGCGCTCAACGTGCTGTACCTGACCTGGCTGATCCAGCGGTTTGACTTGAGCATGGGATTCTGCTGGCCGCGCAAGGACGTGCGTTCGTCACTGACTTCGTTCAGCGCCTATGCCTATCTGAGCAAGCTCGCGTCCACGCTGCACCAGCATGGCGACAAGCTGATCGTCGGCGCGCTGGCCGGGCCGATCGCGGTTACCTTTTATACAGTGCCGGTCACATTGGCCGGCCGCATCCTCGGACTGACCTATCGGCTGTCCAGCGTCATCTACCCGAGAGCATCTGCGATTGCAGCAACCGAGCGGATTCAGGACCTGCGTCCGATCTATCTCGGCGCGATGCGCTACATCACCTACATCAACCTGGTAGCGCTTGGCGTGATCGTATTGGCCGGTGACGAATTTCTGCGGCGCTGGGTCGGCGACGAATTCGTCACGCAAGGTTATCCGATCCTGGTGCTGATTACGATCGGCCTGTTGTTCGACTCGTTGACCAACATACCTTCGATGGTGAACGACGCACTCGGTCATCCGCACGTCACCGGAAAATTCGCGCTTGCGCGCGGCCTGATCGGAGTCGGGCTGGTATATATCGGCACCTTGATGGGCGGGATCGTCGGTGCGGCCATTGCGCATCTGGTGGCCTCGGTCGTGATGAGCGCCCTGTTTCTGCTTTTCGTACATGGGCGTACGGTCCCTATTCCGATCGGCGATACCCTGCGTGAAGGCCTTGGACGCAGTTTCAGTGTCGGTCTTTTGATATTCGGCGTGCTGTTTCCGCTGAAGTGGCTGATCCCCGAAGGGCTGGTCGGCACAGTAGCGATCGTTTCCGGCGCGCTGCTGACACTTGCGGTGGCAGGAATTATTTTCATCGTCAGCGTGGATGAACGTGCGGCGCTGCTTGCGGTAGCCCGCCGCTTCCGCTCGTGATTGACAGATCATGCGCATACTCATTGTCAGCGAAGATATTCCGTACCCGAGCATGGGCGGCCTCGCCAAGCACGCGCTTAATCTTGCACGCGCACTGAAGCAGGCCGGTCACCGGGTGGATATTCTCGGCGGCAATCAGCATCCGATCGAGGTGTCGGGTGAAGAAGGAAATTTCGGCGGCCGCTTTTTCGGCGAATTGAACGGGCATATCGCGGGCTGGAAGGAGAAGCAATTCGGTGTCTTCATGCCGGTCAGGCGAACCTGGGTAGCGCGGCATTTCGCGCGGATCATCCTGCGCCGGGCGGCGGATTACGACGTGATCCATTACCACGGCCATGTACCGAATGTCGCGCGCTACATCCCGCAGACGGTCAATTTCGTCCAGACGCGCCATGACCAGGGCAGCGAATGCCTGACCGATGTGCGCTTCCGGCACGGCGACATATGCAACTCGATCAACCCGTCGGATTGTGCATTCTGCAAGGTGCAGCACCCGAACCTGATACAGCGAGCCGTATCCACGGCTGCGGTAACACACTACCGGCATGAAGTGGCCGAAAGCTTCCGCCGCCACAAGACAGTCTTCGTGTCCGACATGCTGCGCCGGAACTTTGCACGCGCCGCCGGACCCGGAAATTGGGGCGGCGTCGTGCATAACTTTGTCGATACCAGTACGCTGCATCGTGCGCGCGATGCAGCGAAGCCGCTGGTATCGCCGGATGAGTTCCATATTTTCATCGCCGCAAAGCTGTATCCGGCCAAGGGAATCGGCGCATTCCTGCGCGAGCTTGCCCCTCATTTGCGATCCGACATGCGGGTAAAGATCGCCGGAGACGGTAGCGAAGAAGCGCAACTGCGCGCCGAGTTCGAATCCGACCAGATCCGCTTTCTCGGTTGGTGCACACCTGGTACGACGCTGAAAATCGCCGCCGCCGCGAATGCGATTGTCGTGCCTTCTATTCTCGAAGAATCATTTGGTGCGACCACGCTTGAGGGCCTGATGCTGGGCAAGCCGACCTTTGCACTGGCCCGTGGCGGCACGCCGGAGCTGGCGATCTATGCTGCGTCGCCCGACCAGTTAAGACTGCATCCGGACATGCCGGCACTGGTGCAGGATCTCGTGTCTTTCAATGGCCACACCGACTACGGCTTCCCGCGCGAAGAACTGGCCGGCGCCGAACGTGCGGTCCGGGAGCTGATGCGTATATATCAATTACCCCCGGGCCATCCTCTCAATTGACAGGTACTCCTATGCCACTCAGCTTTTCGATCATTACCTGCACCTGGAACAGTGCCGCCTACCTGGACGAATCAATCGCGTCGGTGCTGGCGCAGGACTATCCGCACGTCGAATATATTTTTGTCGACGGCGGATCGACCGACGGTACCCTGGAAAAAATCCGCGCGCTGCCGCGCCCCTACCGGCTGATTGAAAATATCCGGGGCGGCATCAGCCGCGCAATGAACGAAGGCTTGTACGCTGCTACCGGCGATGTGATCGCGCACCTTCACTCGGATGATTATTATTTGCGCCCGGACGTGCTGTCGAAAGTGGCCGGACATCTTGAGCCGAAGGCACGCGGCTGGCTGTTCGGCCGGACCATGCTGGATATCGACGGCACCTTGCAGCCGGAGGGATATGTCGCGCCGCGATACAGTTACTCGCGCATCCTGAAAGGCAACTTCATTCCCCATCCGGCCACGTTCGTGCGCAGGGAACTGATGCTGCGCGCCGGCGCTTTCGATACGAATCTCAAGTATGCAATGGATTACGACCTGTGGCTGAAGCTCGGATGTCTGAGCGAGCCGGTGCAGATCGACGAGCCGCTTGCCGCCTTTCGGGAGCATGAAGGCAGCCTGTCGACGCGCAACCGGCTGGCGGCGATGGAAGAGGATTTCATGGTCCGGCTCGCGCATGCGGACCGGCATCCGCTGGAAAAAGCCATGCACTATGCGCGCTATTTCGTTCGACGACAACGTGCCATCCAGGCCGGAACCGGGAGGTAGATATGCCAGCCATTTCACTTGTACTCGCCACAGTCGGCCGCACCCAGGATCTGAATCGGCTGTTCGATTCGCTCGCAGCGCAGACGTTTGGCGACTTCGAAGTTATCGTAGTGGACCAGAATGCGGACGACCGCCTGTTGCCGATTGTCGAGCGTGCCCGCAATCTCGGCATTATCGTAAAACACCTGAAACATGATCCGCCCAATCTGGCCGCGGCGCGCAATGCCGGCATCGAGGCGGCAACAGCAAAGTGGATCGGATTTCCCGATGACGATTGCTGGTACGACGCCGCGCTTCTTGAACGTGTCGCTGCGCGTTTCAATCACAGCGATGCGCCGCAAGGCGTGATCGTGCGCTGGGTGGAGCAAGGCGAACCGCCGGTGGTGGCGTCCAAGCTGACATGGGAGCGTTCGAGCGCATTTCGCGATGTGCCGGTCAGCTCCATCACCTTGTTCCTGCAACGCGAACTGTTCGACAGCATCGGCGGCTTCGACTCGCGGTTCGGCGTCGGCCAGTGGTTCGGGGCCGCAGAAGAACACGATCTGGTATTGCGCGCTTTGCGCAGCGGTGCGGTACTGTCGTACGCACCCGCGGCAGAAGTGCACCA
Organism: Oxalobacteraceae bacterium; assembly: GCA_036675035.1. Lineage (GTDB taxonomy): Bacteria > Pseudomonadota > Gammaproteobacteria > Burkholderiales > Burkholderiaceae_D > MESE01. The sequence continues at coordinate 52,641 of JAKFFO010000125.1, read as the reverse complement.
TGCGGTTGGGCCGCAACGGCCGTCCGCCGATCCGCAGGCGCGACTGGCGGCACGCAAGCGAGCGCGCGGCACCGGCGCCCTTTATGCAAAACACGGCTTGCCCGTATGGGTAATTCTGCGTGGACTGGTGGCGCCGGTACTGAGGCCATTGCTGAAAGGCGCAATCGGTTCCGATCTGGCGCATGGCTGCGCGGTAACGCTTGGCCGGATCGATGGATTGCTTGGCTGGTACCGCCGGCAGCACTGAAAAATTGTTTCGGCGCAAATCGTTTGCATCCGATTTCATTAAACTATATTCATCAAGCAGGTTCAGAGCTAAAGGGCGTGCGCAGAACAGGATCCCGTTAAGCTGCGGTGCATGGCGCGAGGTGAAGTAATGACGATCTACGAAAACAATTGGCAACGCAACAGTGCGCCCACGCGACGTGCAACAGATCCGGAAAGTGTTCCGCGCAAACCTCTTATAGATCGGCAACGAAAAGTTAGAACCCGATCCCCTCATTCCGGCCTTCTCCCACTGGGAGAAGGTGAGAATGGCGGCCCGAAAAATCAATCCTTTTCGGGCCGGATCAATAAGACCCGGCCAATCGAATCGCCTTTGATGTCTTGGGATACTCAATCGATGGATCGCGATCGCCCCTGTTGCACGCGAATGAACGTTTTTCGCGGAGCAATCGGCATGCGTCGCAAGTCCTCTCCATAATCACAGTGAGTTCAATTAATGCCAAGAATCGCACTTGTAACAAATGAACCGCCACCGTATCGAGTTCCGATTTTCAACAAAGTGGGACGAGCACCAGATGTCGACTTTCAGGTAATTTTCTGCTGCAGACGCGAACCGAACCGCCACTGGAATCTGCCGCCGCTGGAGTTCGACCACGTATTCCTTCGGGAACGGATCACCACGGTGAACGGACGCTATATCCACAACAATCCGGATGTCATTTCGGCGCTCGGCCGTTTTGCGCCCGACGTCATCGTCACCGACGGTTTCAACCCCACTTCGCTATACGCTTTTGCATATGCATGGTTCAAGGGAATTCCGCATATTCCAATGACCGATGGCACCGATATTTCGGAGCAGGCATTGAGCGGCGTGCACAAGGCGATACGCCGCTTCGTCTACGCCAGATCCGCAGCCTTTCTTTCGGCCAGCATCGGCGGCGACCGGCTGTACGGTAGCTACGGCATACCGATCGAGCGCTGCTTCAAATCCTGCCTGTGCGTTAATAATGCGGTTTTCACGCCGTTCTTGCGGCCGGAGGACAAGCAGTACGATTTCATTTTTTGTGGCCGGATGGAACAAGGCAAGAGCCCGCTTTTCGCGCTGAACGTCGCGCTCGATGTCGCCAAGAAGATGAAAAGGAAAACCAGCATCCTGTTTGTCGGCTCGGGCAGCGAGGAAGAAAGCGTCAAGAGAGCTGCGGCATTGCAGCCGGATCTTCTGAGTGTGGATTTTCACGGATTCGCCACGCAACAGGAATTGCCGGCGCTGTACCGGTCGGCGCGGATTTTTCTGTTTCCCACGCTGGCCGACGTGTGGGGCGTGGTTGCCAATGAAGCCTGTGCCGCCGGCTTGCCGGTGATCGTATCGCCGCACGCCGGCGTAGTGGGCGAACTGGTGCTGAATGGGCAGAACGGCTTCGTCTGCGATCTCGATATCGACTTGTGGTCGGAGCGGGCGGTGCTTCTGTTGACGCAGCCGGATGTGTGCCGGAAATTTTCCGAGCGCAGCCTTTCGCTGGTCAACCAGTACACCTTCGACAACGCCGCCTCCGGCCTGCTCGAAGCGTGCCGCGCCGCATTATCCGCCGACATGCCGCGCCAGAGCGACGTAAAGGGTCAGGCATGAGCGGACGGGGAAAATTCAGTGGAGCCGGCAATGAACGTCGCTTTTACCTGTTCCATTGACGACGGCCATCCTTCGGACATGAAAATGGCTGAGCTGTTGAGCAAGCACGGGCTCAACGGCACCTTTTTCATTCCAATTAAAAACCGCGAAGGACCGGCGGTGATGTGCGGTTCGCAGATCCGCGATCTCGCACGCCGGTTCGAGATCGGTTCGCATACCTATGATCACTGTTTCCTGAAAAATGTCGCCATTACCGAAGCACATTTCCAGATTACCGAAGGAAAAAAACAACTGGAAGATATTCTTGGCACGGAGGTCACCGGCTTTTGCTATCCGGGCGGGAAATACCGGAAAGGTGACGCGGACATGGTCAAGGCGGCCGGATTTCGATACGCGCGCACCACGATGAACCTGTGCTTTGATGCCGGCGATAATCCATTCGAGATGCCGACCACCGTGCAATTCTATCCGCACGACAGGAACGTTTATATTCGCAACTATGCCCGTTTCGGAAAATGGGTGGAGCGGCGCAACGGCCTGCGCCTGGCGGTACGGCACAATAACTGGATCGACCGTTTGCATGCAATGTTCGAGCATGCAGCGAAACGCGGCGGGTCGTTTCACCTGTGGACACATTCGAACGATATCGACCGGCTTGATGCATGGTCCGAGATGGATCGCCTTCTCGCCCGCATCGCATCCAGGGTTGCGCCGCAGGATCGGCTCAGTAACGAACAACTTGCCGCTCGATTCTTCTAGAGCACAAGACAAACTGGTTTCAACGATCGTTCGCGGTGTTGCCTTCCAACTGGTATTGCCCGTGACGGCACGCCTGTTCGGAATCGCTGTGCTTCATTTCCTCCTGCGCTTTTGATTCTGCTGTCTGACTTCAAGCGTCGACTTTCTGCTCCTGCTTTGGTCCAGCCTTCCTGATCTGCAGGAAGAAATGCGCTTTCATTCCGAACAGGCGGATATGCCCGATTTCGCTTTTCGGCTTTCCCGGCAGCAGGTTGGTAAGTTCCTTCAAGCCCTCCGCATCCAGCAGGCTGAGAGCCGATTCGCTGGCCCATTTTTCCTTTCCGGACAGCTTCAGGATACGCCGCCACCATGCATCGGGAAGCCAGTGCAGAAACGCACGGGCGGTATTAAATTCGATCGGATACCAGCGATTCGACGTGGTGACAAAAATACCGCGGCGCGATACTCGCATCAGCTCTTTCAGCAACTCGTACTGGCGCTCGAAACTGCCGATGCGCTCGATGGTTTCATTGCAGAATACCCAATCGAACTCGCCATCCGCATAAGGCAGGTGCCGACTCCCCACCTTGCGGAATCCTTGCCCTTCATTCGACAAAGGGGAAGCCTTGCCGATGTGCGGCGCGATCCGGCAAGATGTAATGCGCGCACGGTCAGCCGGATCGGTTCGTTCCATCAAATAGTCTGCGCCTTCCAGCATTGCTGCCGGCATGGCGCCGACATCCAGAATGGTTCCATCGGGCGCACTCTGCTTGAAAGCCATGAATGCGTCGAACAGACGCCGCCGTTGCGCAGCCAGCATCTTTTCCAGAGAACTTCCCGCAGGGATCGGACTGTATTGTGCATCCATCGCATTCTTCAATTATTTTCTCCTTATTCGTGAAGATCTCCGGGAAAGCTGCGGTACGCAGCGATATCAAACCAGTCTCAGCCCCGCAAAATCATGTTCCTTATGAATATTCACTGGAAACCGGAATGGTCGATTTGTGAAAGAACAAGAAACAGACGGCAATGCAGCGGTGCGCGGATTCCGACAAGGTGTCGATCCGGATAATTGAAAAAAGTCCGCGTCCGTAGCCGCCGGTCGGCGGCAGAATTGAAGCAGTGAAGAATCGGAGAGCCCATGCCCTCGCTCATAAAATGGGAAATTCCGAGGCGGGAAATGTGACAGATTGATGAATCTTGAGGAAGTAAACGGCAGCATCACGCATCGCTTCATTCTTTGGCGCATTCAGCTTTCACCTGCGGCGCGCGCATCCGCTTCAATTGAAGCGCTTGTTGACTATCGTCAGTGCCGCTGCGGCCGGTCCGGTGTCAAATAAGCACACTGCCGTTAAGAAAGAAAATGCCCGGACGTGCGTCGCAGCGCACCCGTTACCCGCCCTTCCCTCCACTCTTTCAGAGCGTCTGCATCGCACTATGTTTTGATATGAAAATTCTGATCGCGCACAATGCCTACCAACATCGCGGCGGCGAAGACGCGGTGGTCGATGCAGAAGTATCGCTGCTGCGTTCATATGGCCATGAAGTCGCGCTGTACCAGCGGCACAATGACGAGCTCGAGTTGATGCCGCGTCCGGCGGCGGCGATTTCATCGATCTGGGCGCGCAGATCGGCCGACGATGTCAGCCGCTTGTGCGAGACCTTCAGGCCCGATCTGATCCATGTTCACAATACGCTCCCGCTGATTTCGCCGTCGCTTTACTGGGCGGCTGCACGCTGGAAGGTGCCAGTGGTTCAGACGCTGCACAATTTCCGCCTGCTGTGCCCGCAGGCCATGCTGCTCCGGGATGGCAAGGTATGCGAAGACTGCATCGGGAAAGTGCCATGGCGTGCGGTCTCGCGGAAATGTTATCGCGACTCGGCGGTGCAATCCGCCGTCGTAAGCGGCATGCTTGCAACGCACCGTGCAATCGGCACCTACAGCGGAAAGATCGCGCGCTATATCGCGCTGAATTCATTTTGCCGGGAAAAATTCATCAAGGGCGGATTGCCGGAGCACCTGATCCGGATCAAGCCGAATTTTGTCGCGTCGGATCGAACGCCAACCTGGGAGAATCGCAATGGCGGACTTTTCGTCGGGCGCCTGTCGCATGAAAAAGGACTCGACGTCCTGATCCGCGCGATTGCGAAACTGAGCACGACATCGATCCGGATCGTCGGCGCCGGCCCGCTCGACGCAGAAGTACGGCAAGCTTTCGGCGACAACTACCTCGGCCCCAAAACATCAGACCAGGTGCTCGATCTGATGCGCGAGGCGCAGTTCCTGGTTGCACCCAGCACCTGTTACGAAACATTCGGATTGGTTGCGATCGAAGCATTCGCGTGCGGCACACCGGTCATCGCGAGCCGCCACGGCGGCCTTGGCGAACTGATCTCGGACGGCGTCAACGGATTACTGGTCAATCCGGGCGATGCCGCCGACCTGGCAGAAAAAATCGCATGGGCGCAATCGCATCCGGCGGAAATGCTGCGGATGGGACAGGCGGCCCGTACCGAATATGAAACCAGATTTACTCCCCAACTCAATTACGAACTGCTGATGAACATATATCAGGAAGCAATCGCAGCAAGCCGGGTGCGCGATGCCGCGTAAAATCCATTCGGTGCTTGGCGCGAGCATTGACGCGCTGTCGTGGAACGATGCCATCGAAAGAATCATCGGATGGGCCGCGGTGCGCGAGTCGCGTTATGTCTGCATATGCAATGTGCATTCGGTGGTGACCGCAACCCGCGATCCGGAATTCAAGTCGGTGATCAATAATGCCGATATGTCAACGCCGGATGGCGCTCCGATTGCATGGACCCTGCGCCGCTTCGGCTGTGCAACCCAGGAAAGGGTAAATGGGCCGGACCTGATGTGGAAATACCTGGCTGAGGCCGAGCGGCTGGGGCAATCGGTTTTTTTCTATGGAAGCACGCAAAAAACCCTGGGCCGGCTCCAGGAGCACATTGCCGCCAGCTTCCCGCGCCTGCAGGTAAGCGGCATGCATTCCCCGCCTTTTCGCCCGTTGTCCGACGATGAAGACGAAGCCGAAGTGGACATGATCAACCGCTCCGGCGCCAACGTTGTTTTCGTCGGGCTCGGATGCCCGAAGCAGGAAAAATGGATGGCGGCACATCGTGGCCGCGTGAATGCGGTGATGATCGGAGTCGGCGCAGCATTTGACTATCATTCCGGCACCGTGAAACGTGCACCGCTCTGGTGGCAGCGCAACGGGCTGGAATGGCTGTATCGGCTGGGATCGGATCCGCAGCGCCTGCTCAAGCGCTACATGGTGACCAATACGCTGTTTATCATCGGACTGTCACGGCAGCTGATCACGAGAAAACTGCAGGATAAATGACGCCGGTGCGCCACGCCGGTCATTTTTTCTTCTTCACCCGGCCGGCATCATTCTTCCGGGCTGCGCGTCGTTGCTCCCACGCCCGGTATTCGATCCGATAGCGGTCGACTGCGTCTTCATACAGATCAAAGACACAAGGGTTGCACCCACTCTGGCAGCATTCGCCGTCATCGGGCGGGGCCGGCGGTGTCGGGGCGGGATCGTCGATTGGAATGCGATGTGTGGCCATGATGTATTGAATGATTCAAACAGGCGCGGTCTGCCGTTGGGCCGCTTCGCATACTGAAACCATGTCATTGAAGCGCCAAGATCGTATTTTAGCCGGAAGCGGCGACCGGCCTCTCCGTCAACTTGGGCCTGGATTGCTCGCTCCGGCATCTCCCGCTCGCCCGCATGCAAGCAAATTACCGCTAGTTCGCAGCCGATTGATCCCTCTCAATTTCAGATGTCGCGCGAACCGTATAGTTTCAAGTCAGACAGTCGATGAGTCTGTTGCAGCGCTGTGTCGTTCGCTTGCATTTCCAGACATCGTGATTGCCCGCTTGCCCATTCCAGCCGCGCGGCCCGCCCGGCACTATCAGACAGACTAATTACGGAGATGCAAATGAGCGATGTTGTTGCACAAGAAAAACCAGGCGAAATGAAAGCAGAAGCTCAGGAATATTACGAGGAAAACGGCTATTACCTCTGTCGCGGAGTTATTCCTGAAAAGCTGATCGACCGCGTTCTGGTACGCTATCAGGCCGATCTGGTGCCGAGCAGCTACCCGTTTTTCCGGCAGAGCACCGATGCCTACGAGCCGAATGAATTGACTGAACACGGTTACGTGAAACAGAGCTACCTCGATATTCACGATTACCAGAAATTTTCCGAATTCAGCCGCGCAGCGCGGGATATCTATACGAGCGCAAACATGCGCGCTGCACTAAAGGAAGTAACCGGCTACGACTCGTTCAATCTGATGCAAACCATGCTGTTCGATGCGAATACCGAAACCGTGCCGCATCAGGACTGGTGGTATCTGGATTCGGTTCCGCACGGTCATCTGCTCGCCTCCTGGATTGCACTGGAAGATATCGACGAGCGCGCCGGCAGGTTTTTTGTCGTGCCGAAATCGCATTTGCTGAATTTTCACAGCGACACGCCAGGCCTGGAACATGCGGCATGGCAGAAACGCATTGCGGCTTACGTCGAAACGCACCCCGAACAGGTGTATGCACCGGCCTTGAAAAAGGGCGACGTGCTGTTCTGGAATTCACGCACGATTCACGGCGCATTACCGACCATTGACCCGAGCTTTTCCAGAAAATCCATGACGGCACATTACATGCCGTCCCAATTCAAGTTTGGCAACATATTCGGCGTCAAGGATGTGACATACAAGATCTATAACGGCATGAACTTCTATCGCACCCAGCAGGACTACACGATGATGCTGAAGCTGAAAATGGATCTCAAGGCTTCGATCGACTCGTCTCCTGTCGTGTCGAAAAGCTTGCGCAAGGTACAGAAAGTCTTTTCCAGGAGCGTTTGAGTGTTCAGAGGACGGCATGCGGGTATTTGGCTTATATGCCCGCGCGCCGTTCAAGTTCCGGCCGTAAAAGCACCGCACCTTGCATACCGGCTGCCTGCTCCAGCAGCCTGCCGGCGGCCCGGCCTACATCATGTATCGGCAATCATCCGGCCTGCCGCAAGGTCGTATTCACGGCCTGGGCCCACACCGCATCATGCGCATCATGAAATCGCCTCACTTTCAAAATGAACCGACGGAGGTCCTGCGCCTGATATCCGCGAGCTTCAGAATGGAACGATCGTCCTGCTTCATCTTCGCCTTCCATTTTGCATAACTCAGCGTGCCGATGCCGTTGATCTCGGCGAATGCGCCGGTCCCGCCGGTATAGGTGTTCCTGTTGAACCTCCCGAAGTTCTTGACGCTCAAATTATCCAGGCCGCTCCATAAGCGATACGTCATCTCGCCGCGCGTCGATATGAATATGTTGTCGACAATGTGATTGAGGTGAATGCTGGCCGTCGAGCTGGTCTCATTGAACAGGATGTGCTCATAGCCGCTCGATGAAAACACGTTCTTCGTCACCAGGTTGTTGAAGCCGTTGTGCATCATGACGCCGCTGGGATTGTTCGTGATCGTGTTCCCGGTCACGGTAACGCCGTTCGCATAATCGTCCAGGTACACTGCGAATGCGTAGCGCTGCGCCAGGTTCTTGATGGTATTTCCTTCGATCAGCACATTGGAAGGCAACTTGTCGCGCGCGAAAGTATAGATGCCACCGCAATCGGTCAGGATCAGGCAGGCGCCATCGATGAAATTGTTTCTTACGATCGCGTTTTTATGGACGCGGATCCCGATGTAGGACGAATTGACGACCTTGTTGTTTTCGATACGCTGCCCCGATCCTTCTTCGAAAACGATTCCGCCTTTGGAACGTTTCGGCATGCCGATCATGCCGGTCGATGCGATCGTCGAATTGGTGATCACCGACCCGGTGCTTCCGTAATAACCGTAGATGCCGTTTTTGACCGAGTTGGTGACGCGGGCATTGTCGATTACCAGGCCGGTGCCGCCGACGAACATGCCGTCTTCCGAACTGTTCAGGATTTCGGAATTGACGATACGCAGATTGGTGGAGCCGGTGCCTTCGATGCCGTTGGCAGCCGAGAATATCTTGACGTCGTCGATCGTTACGTTGATCGAATCGTTGGCGTTGATTCCGCTCTCTTTCGGCGCCGCCCATACCCGGCCTTCCGGCGATTTCCCGTCGGGCGCCCACACGTACAAGCGGCCCTTGCTGACTGCCCATTCGCCGGGCGAATCGAGCATCCACAATTTTCCTTCAACATAAAATTCATTTTCCGGATTCAGATCGAATGCATCCGGCACCTTCGACGCCAGTACGATCGTCCCGTCCACATAATCCTTGACCGGCCGTGTCTCGATCAGCCATTCGTTGGCGCGAAATACCAGCAATGCGCCGGCCAGATCGTCGTTCGGCAACGTATGCCGCAAGCTGTCGGTGCCGTTGCGCTTTGCTTTTGCCCAGGTTTGCGGCTGATTCGGATAATGCGCCAGCGCGAGGGGCTTTTCATTGACCGACACCTGTACCGGCGCGAACTCGACCGGTGCCGAATAAACGTTATCCCGATGCAGTTTCCATCCACTGATGGGTTTGCCTGGCGAGATGATGGCCCTGCCGCAGCTGCCGGCAGTTTTTACCGTGACATTGGATTTTCCGGCCAGATTCAGCGTCCCGTGATAAGTCCGTCCGCATTTCAACTGAATGATGGCGCCGTTGACGATACTGGTCGGCACCGGGAGCATTTCATCCGAGGGCTTGGCGCGCCTTGCATGTTTCGAGATGTCCGTTGCGTTGTTCCTGGACGCCGATGCATCGGAAGATTTTTGCTGGATCGAGGAAGGAGAATCGGCGTCAGCACGCGCCGCGTTGCCAGCCGAAGAAAGCGCAACCAGCGCTACCGCAGCGATACATCGCACTGGTCCTAAAAATCCATTGGTCCTGGTTCTGTCCATGCTCCCACCTTTGCATCGTCAAGTTCCGCTTTTGTACAACGGCACGGGGCAACTGAATGTGCGACGGAGCAAGAAACCGCGTAATCCGCAGCCAATCAGCCCGCATAGCCTTGCTTTTGGAGAATAAATGCCGCACTGGCCAAGGCTATTGTTTTCGGTCAACCATCGGTCGATTACCGCAGTCTTTGCAAGGCGATAAAAAAGGCCGGCAAATATTGCCGGCCTTCGTTGTCCTGCTTCGCACCTGGTGGCGCTCAGATCAACGCAGTCATATTGCGTGTTCCGAGCCGCCTTTCATTGGTGCGATCACTTGAATTGCCATGCACGGATATAGTTGACTTCAAACGAATTGCCCTTGCCTTGCGGGGTCGAATCGTCCGGCTGGCCGCTCGCGCTGCCGTACCAGAGATCGAGCATCAGGTACATCGGATCAGGCATCGATACGTTGACCGAATAGAATTCCTTGCCATCGAAGTAGAAGGTCTGCTTGTTCGGCTCCCACTTGACTGCGTACTTGTGGAAACCCGCCGACAGGTCGGTGGTCGCAATCGTCTTGGTACCGGCCATCACGGTTTCATCGCGCCACACGGTCGCAGCAAACGCCACCGGATGCAGGTTCGCATCGCCCCAGCCGCTGTTCGGGCCGCCGCCTGGGTACGCTTCCATCACATCGATCTCGGGACGCCGCGCATCGATATGGTTGAACAGCCAGAATGCCGGCCACACGCCTTTGCCGACTGGCAGCTTGGCTTCGATTTCGAAATAACCGTAGGTCTGGTAATACTTGCCGTCGGTGTCGACCGCGCGGTTGAAGAAACGGCCGGAGGCATCGCGTTGGGGCCAGATCTTGAGCGCGCCGTTTTCAACCGTGTAATTCTTGGTGGCGTTCGGACTTTCGTACCAGACGGTGTCGTTCCAGATGCTGGTGCGGAAGCCGTTGTCGAATTCATCTGAAAACGACAGCGCGTAAGCCGATGCATCCTGCCCGTAAGGTGCCGGTGCGCCGGTCGTCGGCGCGGTGGTGGTCGGGGGTGTGGTGGTGGTCGGAGGCGTAGTCGTCGGTGATGTTGTCGAAGGCGTCTCGGTCGTCGATTCCGGTGAGGTCGGATGTGCGTTGGAATTGGCGTTCGTGTTCGTGGTTTTCAAATATTCATCTTGCGCGGTACCGTCAGCGGATGGTGAGCCGCCGCCCCCGCCACCGCAAGACGCCAATAATATTGTTGCAGCGCCGGCACACGCAAATTTGCGCAATGCGTAGCGGTCAAATGACACAGTAATCATGGAAGTTCCTCTTTCAGAAAAATGGGATTTGATTTTTTTCAAATCTCTCGTAACGACCCGTGTCTGAACGTTTCCGTACCGGAATAGTTCCTCACAGAAAAATTTTTTCTGAGTAACTTCAATGAATTTTTTCAGGATGACGGCGCGCTGAAATCAAATGGTTGGCAATAAGGAAATCATCACCGGGACAAATGCTTGCCGCCTCGGCAAGCATGCTTCATCAGTGCGGAGCCGAAACAACGAAAAGCCGCGTGCACGCGGCACAAACTGGTCGCCGCAAACTTGCCGCATATGAGATTCATAAAAAAGCACATAAAAAACGCAAAAAAAGCCGGCAAATTTGCCGGCCTTTTTCGTCTATCTGCATCTTCGCTGCAATGGCAGCGAGATTGTCAATTCAAGACCTGATGCAGTCGCTTTACTTGAATGTCCACGCACGAACATAGTTGACTTCGTACGAATTGCCCTTGCCTTGCGGGGTCGAATCGTCCGGCTGGCCGCTCGCGCTGCCGTACCAGAGATCGAGCATCAGGTACATCGGATCGCCCATCGACACATCCACCGAATACACTTCCTTGCCATCGAAATAGAAGGTCTGCTTGTTCGGCTCCCACTTGACTGCATACTTGTGATACGCGGCCGACAGATCAGGCGTTGCAATCATTTTGCTGCCGGCCATATCGGTTTGATCGCGCCACACGGTCGGTGCATATGCCACCGGATGCAGGTTCGCATCGCCCCAGCCAGTGTCAGGACCGCCGCCGGCATATGCTTCCATCACATCGATTTCGGGCCGGCGATCGCCGATATGGTTGAACAGCCAGAACGCAGGCCAGGTGCCTTTACCGATCGGCAGCTTGGCTTCGACTTCGAAGTAACCGTAGGTCTGGTAAAACTTGCCGTCGGTATCAACGGTCCGGTTGAAGAACTTGCCGGAAGCATCGCGTTGCGGCCAGATTTTCAGCACGCCGTCTTCGACCGCATAGTTCTTGGTCGGATTCGATGCTTCGTACCAAACGGTATCGTTCCAGGTATCGGAGGACAGACCGTTATCGAACTCGTCGGAAAACGACAAGGAATATGCAGATGCATCCTGTCCGAATGGACCGTCTGTCGGTACTGAAGAACCTGCGCCGCCAGTGCCGCTTACGCCGGAAGATGTGCTGGAGCTGACAGGCTGCATGGTGCTGCCTTGTTCGCCCGATGCGACTGCCGCACCGTCCGAACCGCCACCGCCTCCACACGAAGCCAAAAATATTGTTGCGAGACCGGCACACGAGAGAGTACGAAGGGTACGGCGAGTAAAGGACACATTAAACATAACAGGATCTCTTTCAGAAAAATGCGCTTCGGTTTATTTTCCAAAGCTCAGTGAAAAGGCCTGTGTCTGAGCCTTTCCTTTCGGGAAGAGTTCCGGCCGGCAAAAGTTTTTTTGCCGACGATAAAGGTTTTTTGACGGAATTTATTACGTTTTATGTAAAAAACGTTTTTAAAATGGCAAGCTGCCAGAGCGGGAAAAATTCTGCGTTTCGAGTAGAGACGATTTATGCAACTACGCTGGAGGCCGCGCCATCAGGCGCTTTCAGAGAACCGCTTCGCGACGGCCGAAACGGTTCGCTTGAGAAAGCGCCGAACCCAGCGGTCGCGCGATTCTCAAAAAAAATATTTTTGAATTTCGGAAAATTTTTTTACGGAATTAAATAGATGATGGTAGTGGCTACAACAAAAGGGCCGATTGAAGGCTGTGCGCGAATACAGCTTCGGCAACTTTTAATCGTTGCCTCTTGATGAAGAGGAAAGCGGATTGATACAGAAACGGTGGCAGTTGCAGTAACTGAAGTGTCGTCAAGGACGTATCGGGCATGGATGAGCCGGCCTGCCATTTGACATGGCACCGCCACCACTTCGAAAAAATGATGGTCGTTGCCAAACGCACCAGGCTCGATGCTGCACACGCAGCCCTGTCAGATGATCGTGCGGTGCCCTTAACGCCCGGCATGCGAAACACGGACTATTTGTTCTTCGACGTCACGCAAGCGGTCTTTGCCAAAATAGATTTCCGTTCCTACAAAAAATGTAGGCGAGCCGAATACGCCCCGCTCAAACGCGGACTTTGTATTCGAAAGCAGTTCTTCCTTGACCTCGGCGGTTTGCGACCGCGCAATGAGCTTGTCGGCATCGAAGCCAGCACTGATCAGCGCTGTCCTTATGACTCCGGGGTCATCCATTTTCAATCCTTGTTCCCACATGTTGGCAAACACCGCATTTACATATTCGGGAAAGATTCCTTCGTGTTTTGCCGCGACGGCTCCTCTCATTATCTGCAGCGTGTTGACGGGGAAATGGGGATTTCGCCGGAAAGCCGTCAATCCATGACGTTCGATGAAACGCGACATTTCAAGTTGTTCGTACTCAGGCTTATTCTTGATCCCGGCGAGCGATTCAGCCGGAGAACGGTTACCCGTCATCTTGAACAGGCCTCCAAGCAGAACCGGAACATATTCGAATTTCACACCGGTCCGCTGCTCTATGCCCGGCAGGACCTTGTGGCTCAGGTATGCGTTCGGGCTGCCGAAATCGAATAGAAAATCTGCGTTTATTTTGCTCATCGTCGCTCCTTGAAGATCATGGGACTGCCGGTGGGGGATTCAGACCGCTCTTGTCATTATTGTCATAAGGCGAAAACTGAACTTCATCTGTTTTTTGCAAGGCGATAAATCTGGCGATAGTGATTGCTTTCCCAGGCTCTGACAAATTGCACTGGTGATTCTGCCATTGACAAGCAGCTCAGGCCAGGCGCCGGGCTTCGCTCAAATTTTGCCAGGATTTCAAAATTTTTCGATCCAGGGCCGTAAATCCAGTTCATGCGTCCACGCATCTCGTGGCTGCGTATGGAGATACCAGTAGTTTTCAGCAATATGGTCCGGATTGAGGATGCCATCCTGATCTTTCATCGCATACTTTGCCGGAAAATTTTCCCGGATAAATTCGGTATCGATGGAGCCGTCGACCACCACATGGGCGACGTGAAGATTCATCGGGCCGAGTTCGCGGGCCATGCTTTGCGCCAGCGCGCGAATGCCGTGCTTCGCTCCGGAAAACGCGGCAAATTTTGATGATCCGCGCATGCTCGCGGTAGCGCCGGTAAACAGAATGGTCCCTCGGCCGCGCTTGACCATGCGCCGGGCGACTTCTCGTCCTGCGAGAAAGCCGCTGAAGCAGGCCATCTCCCATATCTTGAAATATTTTTTTGCGGTTTCTTCGAGAATGCTGCATGGAACGTTAGCACCGATGTTAAATACCAGGACTTCAATCGGCGCGATGTCACGCTCGATGTCGTCGACGAGCTTGATCACTTCCTCTTCTTTTCGCGCATCGGAGCCGAACGCATGGGCGGTGCCGCCGGCATCTTCGATTTGCTTAACCAGTAGCGCCAGTTTGTCTGCATTGCGGCGTGTTACGCAGGCGATGTAACCTTCGCGGGCAAACCGGCGTGCAATCGCGCCGCCTGTGCCGTCACCGGCGCCAATCACCAAAACAGCTTTCTTGTCGCTCATCGAAAATTCCTTCGCTTGTTTGATTTGAAGTGTCTACCAACGGCTGATTGAAGCACTATACGAGAATTCTGAAAAACATATAATCCATGCAAATGGAAATGCATCTGTGAAAAATTTTCAATAAAGGCCGGATACGATGGATGAATTCAGCGGCATTCTTCCCTTTGTGCATGTGGCTGAGGTACGGAGCTTCACCGTTGCCGCGCATCGCCTGGGAATTTCTCCATCAGCCGTCAGCAAAGCTGTCACGAAACTTGAAGGAGAGCTGGGGGCGCGCTTGTTTACAAGGTCGTCCCGCAGCGTGACGCTGACGCAGGAGGGACAGGCATTCTTCGAACGTTGCAGGCGAATCGTCAGCGATATGGAAGATGCGCGCCAGTCCCTGGTGCAGGCACAAGCAGAACCGCGCGGATTGCTCCGGGTGACGGTTTCGCCGTCATTCGGGATGACGGAAATCATGCCGCTGATACCGGCCTTCCTGACGCAGCATCCGGCGGTCAAGATCGAATTGAACATGTCCGCCTACGTGACCGACCTGGTCAAGGAAGGCTTTGATGTTGCGATCCGGATTGGCGATATGCCGGATGCGCGTTTGATCGCGAAAGAACTTGCGCCCCGGCGGCTGATAACGGCGGCGGCGCCTCGCTATTTGTCGGAACATGGAACGCCGCGACGGCCGGAGGATTTGTCCGCGCACAACTGCATGGTCTTGTTGAATGCAAGCACCGGGATTTCGATCGACTGGTTATTCGACAAGGGGCGCACTGAACAGAGAGTCCGGCCGCACGGCAATTTCCTGACGACGAACTCCAGCGCGCTGGCTGTCGCGGCCACTGCCGGGGTCGGCATCATGCAGGCGCTTGAATTCAATATTCGGCAGGAACTTGCCGATGGTCGCCTGGTGCGAGTCCTTGAAGAGTTCGAGCTTGCCGGGCCGAAGCCGTTCATCCTGTTCCCGGAAAACAGGCGGCTGACACCCAAAGTACGCTTGTTCATCGATTACATTAGCGAGCGCCTGGGTGAATTACGCTAGCGGTCGGTCCACATTCAATATTCCGCTTGGTCCGGTTGCTCAGAGGCGATTGCAGCGTTGCAAACCGGAAGTCGCCGCGCGACTCGGGCGAAGCTTTTCAGATGCATGCGGAAAGCATTGAAGTGCTCGGCAATATCGCTTTCGTAAAAACGCATTGCGTCATGCTCGGCTTTAACTATCACGATTTTCTTTAACTGCTGTGCACGGATGGTCGCTGCACCATCACCGGCAAGCTGTTCACGCATGTCGCACCGGCCTGATCGGTTGCGGCAGTCGCGCGTGCGCAAATCCGATCTTGCCGCCAACAGATCGATAAGGTATGTTCAGCTTGCGACAGATTATGCCGACCAGGCCGATGCCCAGTTACTCACTACCGGGCGCGCATGCGCGCTCAAACATCCAAGGAGTATTTATGCCCTATGTCAATATCAAAGTAACCCGCGACGGCGTCACGCCTGCGCAAAAAGCCGAACTCATCAAGGGCGTGACCGATCTACTGGTACGCGTGCTGAACAAGGACCCGGCCACTACCTTCGTTCTGATCGACGAAGTGGATACCGATAACTGGGGTATCGCGGGACAGACCGTCACCGTGCGAAGACAGAAAAAATGACAGCCGGCTTTGTATAAGCATGGACCGTACGGGCGCAACGAGCACTGCGGCAGCGCATTGCAGTACGTCGTGTACGGCCTGCAAATATTTTTAAGGATGCAATGCTACCGGGGACGATTCCGTGGACCGGATCCCGAAGGAGAAAATAATGACGAAGATTCGAAGCCGTATTGATGCATTCTGTGTGCGCTATCAGTTACGCGTACCTGTGCTTCTCGCGCCGATGGCGGGTGCGTGCCCACCGTCGCTGTCGATTGCGGTAGCCAACGCCGGCGGCCTCGGCGCCTGCGGCGCACTGTTGATGGGCGCGCCTGAAATTGCCGCGTGGGCCGCGGAAGTACGTGCTCATACCAGCGGACCGTTTCAAATGAACCTGTGGATTCCGGACCCGGCACCAGTCCGGAATCCGGAACACGAAGCAAGCGTCCGTGCATTTCTCGGTAACTGGGGCCCGAGCGTGCCGGCCGAGGCCGGCAATCCCGCGCTGCGAGATTTTTCGGAACAATGCGACGCGCTAATCGCAACGGCGCCACCGATCGTCTCATCGGTAATGGGCATGTATCCGCCGGAATTTGTCAAGGAGCTCAAGGCACGCAACATCGCCTGGTTCGCCAACGTGTCGACCGTGGCCGAAGCCAGGGCAGCAGAAGCAGCCGGCGCGGATGTCATCGTTGCGCAAGGAATGGAGGCCGGCGGGCATCGCGGCTGCTTTGACGCCGATCTGGCGGAAGCACAGCAAGTCGGCCTGTTCGCGCTATTGCCGGCCATCGTCGACGCGGTGCGCATTCCGGTAGTTGCCACCGGCGGTATCGCGGACGCACGCGGCATCGCCGCCGCATTCGTGCTAGGCGCCAGCGCGGTCCAGATCGGCACCGGGTTCCTGCGTTCGCCCGAAGCCGGTCTTCATCCGGCATGGGCTGCGGCGCTGGCCGATACCTTGCCCGAGCAGACCATGCTGACCCGTGCGTTCAGCGGACGTGCCGGTCGAGGCATCGCCACCAAGTATGTGCGTGCTGCAGCTGCGCCAGATGCGCCGGTGCCTGCGCCATATCCGGTACAGCGCGGATTGGCGGCAGCGATGCGTAGCGACGCCCAGAAGAACGGGGATGTTCAGCGGATGCAGGCGTGGGCGGGGCAAGCGGCAGCAATGGCGCGCGCGGAACCGGCATCCGACATTGTCCGCAGCTTGTGGAATGGAGCGCAGGAATTGCTGCCGTAACCAGGCATGGTCGCGCGCCACTCGGCAATCGAACGCGGTAGTTTAAACAAGCTACCGCGCAAGCTATCGAGCCGCAATCGACGACGAGGCAAATGCCGGAAATTCTTCGACCGCTGTAGATCTCGGCTGCGCTTCCGATCTGCTCTGACTTTCGATCAAGACGCCTGCTCCAGGCTTGGCCAGCTCTCTTGCGATATGCTCGGACAAGCGCAGCGTCAGCGCCGCAATCGTGATGGTCGGGAAGTTGGCGCCCGCGGTAGGGAATACCGAGCTGCCGGCAATATAGAGATTGCTTATGCCGTGCACCTTGCAGTTGCGATCAACCACGCCGTGTTCTGGCGAGTCATGCATTCTGGTGGTGCCCATGTGATGCCAGGTGCCTTCTTTTTCCAGCGTGTCCGGCCACACTCCGCCTTCAATTGGCGGATCGAGCCTGACTTCGGCAACGCCGCTTTGCCGCATTTCGTTTGCGAGAATTTCCAGCGTCTTGTCGAAAGTCCTCTTGACTTGCGTTCCGAGCCGCCAGTCAACCCGGACCCGATTCATGCCGAGCTGGTCCTTGCGGGTCGGCGACAGCGTGACACGGCTGTCCGGGTCCGGTTCCGGTTCGACGATGATCTGAAACCTGACACCCTGGATCAATGCACGCGGCTGGAACAATCGTGTGAACCCGTAACCAACGGTGTCCAGCGGATGCGAAGCCATCGTGACCAGATCACGGCTGAGCGACCAGCCCGCCTGTTCCTTCTTCAGCAAGGCCTGCTTGCAGCGGAACAGCGCCTGCGCGCCCTCACTGCCCTCGCCCGGAAAAATCGATGAGAACCATACGCGCGCGTTGAGCAAGCGCTCCTGCTTCAGCACCTCGGGCACCAGCGCCAGTTGCGACGCGATGTGCGTTCCGTGCGCGGCCACCGTCGAATTCATGTAATGGTATTTGATGTCATACAGCTTGTTGCGCGCCCAGGATTTGGCGAACCGGATGCTGCCCGATTGCAGCCGCGGATGATCCATGAAAAAGCGCCCGACCAGATCGTTTCCATTGCCCAGCCCTTCTTTCTGAATCTTGTTGGAGGCCAGCAGCAGCCGTGGATTTTCTATTCCGCCGGTCGCGAGCACGAACAATTGCGCCGACACCGCGATCTTCCGTCCGCTCAAGGTGGCGACATCGATTTTCGATACGGTACTCGCAGCAAGATTGGTCGCGATGTTGATCGCATTCGCGTACAGAAAAATCCGTACATGCTTCGCGCGCCGCAATTCGTCGCGATAAAGCTTTCCGAACCGTGCCGGAGGACTGAATTGCGAAATCGTGTCCCTGATTTTTCCGGTTACAAGCGGAATCCTGCGCACGTCGCGCCGGCCGATGGATGCCTCCCAGAATGCGGGATCAAAATTGTTCGGTCCCAGTTTGAGCAGCGCGTGGGTGCGCTCGTAAAACGGCATCAATTCATTGAGATCAAATGGCCAGCCGCTATGGGCGATCCAGTCCCGTTTTTCGAAATCCCACGGGTCCAGCGGGCGGCACCAGCCACCCCAGCAGTTGCTGCTGCCGCCAAAAAAACGTCCGCGGCAACCGTCCGAAAAACTGTAAGGCAGGCCGACGTCTTCTCCGCGATAAAGATCGCGGGTGTCGTCATCAGGGTCGAATCCGCCGCTTTCCAGAAGACAAGTATCGATCCCCTTTTTTTCCATCTCGCGTGCCAGTGTTATGCCGGCGACGCCTCCGCCAATGATACATACCGTAGTTTCGACTACGGTGCCTTCTTCCACGCGTCGTGTATCAATAAACATTATTGTATTTCCTCCCCATTCATTCCACGGACGCCAGTATCAAGGCAACAAAAAATACACCTTTTTCCCAGCGTAAGCGCTGAAGTAAATCAAGCTTGTGATAGTGCCGGACAAAAATTCCGGTTGAAGCCAACAGCCCCGGGTGTGCTGCGTTAAAGAGGCATTCCTGCCTGCTTTTCCAAATATGTTCGAAAAGAAAGCCATCTCGTCGATCGAATACGAATTCAATTTGCCAATACGATCAGACTGCGCTTTCTTGTTCGCATCGGACCCCTTTGCTGTCCGGATCACGTCTTGTGGCGCCCTCCGATCAACCGCATTCCGACATGTTTCGCTTTCTGCAACTGACCCAGCGATCCGCGCGCAAACCGGCCGACGGCGCTACCCGGCCCGCCGCCATGATGGAGCCATAACTTGGTGCGGCGAATGTATCCATTCAGCGCTGTCCGCAATGCCGTGCCGGCATTCATCATAAGTTGGGTGCGAGACCGATATACATTGACGTGGTCAAGATCGCGCGGCACGCCGAGCAGCGTCGACTTGTATTCATACCGTCCCCACAGAAAGTGGAATTCGCTGCCGCCGCGGGCAATGCTTTCGCAAATCGTCATGAAACAGCACAGCGTACCCATTCTGTAATCGTCGTATGCCGAGTCATGTGAAATCACGTTCAGGAAATAGTTTTTCCCGATACACAGGCAAATTGCACCGGCACACACTTTTCCATCGATTGTCGCCACGCCGACCATGCCGCACTCATTTACCAGCGTGATGATCCGGTCAGTTTCTTCATCATCGAATGCGGAAACCTTGTTCTTGCCCGCCATCCGCTGCCGATTAAGAATCACGATGTCGCGAATCTGCTGATGCGTGATCTCCCCTTTCGAAAAGACCTTGAATTCAAAGGTCGGATGTTCCCGCTTCAGCTTGTTCATGTAGTACTTGATGTTCTTGCGCGAATGCTTGCCAAGCTGCGCAAGGTATTCCTGCTCGTTCTGCGGCAACGCGAGCACGATATCCTCTGAACAGTTGAATCGCTGGTATGGAAACCGCAGTCTTCGAATGTCCGTCTGGATCGCGTGAAACGTAATGACCGTCACTTTCCTGAAGGCTGCGAAGATATATTCCGCAAAGCGGCTGATCTCCCGGGCGCCAATCGGAATTACTTCATTGAGCACATGAACCTGGCCCTGGGTACGCACGAACAGGAAAATGGTCACTATCCTGGTGCCTTCCCGCACAACATAAGTGCTGGTATTTCCTGCAATCGTGCCGTAGACCCGAAATTGCATGAGAGACGAGTAAACATTTTCGTACAGTCTTTTCATTTCCTGTTCGACAAACGGCGGTATCTCGTTGTCGTAACAGGCAATTGTTACGGCTTTGGGCGCCGTCGATGGATGCGCTCCGTTGCGGGAAGCCGAAACATCCGTCGAGTACCACATTCTGGCCGTGGAAGTCCGTTTCATTCATTTCTCCCTCGGTCACTATCTTGTCCGGCACGGATCATTCGACATGCCAGCGGCAAACAGCGTCATCGAGTCAATGCCGACATCAATAAGGCAGCACCGCATCGGGTTTCACCTGCAGAATCACGCGCCTGAATTCCTGCTGGATGCGTTCCAGCGCCTGCGCCGATTCCGCCTCGAAGCGCATCACGATCACCGGCGTGGTGTTCGACGAGCGCGCCAGCCCGAATCCGTCCGCATACTCGATGCGCAAGCCGTCGATCGTGATCACCTGCTCGGCGCCGGGAAACTGCGCTTCCCGCTGCAAGCGGTCGATCAGTGCAAAGTTCTCGCCCTCTTCCAGCTGCAATTGCAACTCCGGCGTGCTGATCGATTGCGGCAATGCATTCAGCAGTCTTGATCCATCCTGTTCGCGGCTGAGCAACTCGAGCAGCCGGGCGCCGGCATACAGCCCGTCGTCAAAGCCGTACCAGCGGTCCTTGAAGAACACATGCCCGCTCATCTCGCCGCCCAGCGGCGCGCCGGTCTCGCGCATCTTGGCCTTGACCAGCGAATGCCCGGTCTTCCACATCATCGGCTCGCCGCCATGCCGTTTGATCCACGGCGCCAGGTGCCGGGTGCACTTGACGTCGTAGAGGATCTTCTGGCCCGGGTGGCGGGTCAGCACATCTTTCGCAAACAGCATCAGTTGCCGGTCCGGATAGATGATCTGGCCATCCTTGGTGACCACGCCGAGCCGGTCGCCGTCGCCGTCGAACGCGAGGCCGATTTCGGCATCGGTATGCTTTAAGCAACGGATCAGGTCTTGCAGGTTTTCCGGGTGGGCCGGGTCGGGATGGTGGTTCGGGAAGGTGCCGTCGACGTCGCAGAACAGTTCGATCACGTCGCAGCCGAGTGCGCGGTACAGGTCGCCGGCAAACGCGCCGGCCACGCCGTTGCCGCAGTCGACGGCGATCTTCATCGGCCGCGCGAGCTTGGCATCGCCGGCAATCCGGTCGATGTAGGCGGCGCGGATGTCGTGCGTGCGGTAGCCGCCATCGCCCTGTGCGAAGTCGCCCCGGACGATGCTCTGGTACAACGCCTGGATCGCATCGCCGTAGATCGCGTCGCCGGCCAGCACCATCTTGAAGCCGTTGTAGTCGGGCGGGTTGTGGCTGCCGGTGACCATAATGCCGGAGCGGGCGTCGAGCACGTGGGTCGCGAAGTACACCATCGGGGTGGCGACGATGCCCAGGTCGATCACGTCGATGCCGGTGCTCTGCAGGCCGGCGGCCAGTGCGGTGGACAGGTCGGGGCCGGACAGGCGGCCGTCGCGGCCGAGGATGACGGCGGTTTCGCCCTTGGCGCGCACCGCGCTGCCGAACGCCTGGCCGATCTGGCGCGCGATGGCGGTATCGAGGGTCTTACCGACGATGCCGCGGATGTCGTAGGCTTTGAATATACCGGGAGTGGGGATTGACACTGTATCTGCTTTAATCAATGAAGTTAACCTGTGTGAAGCGCGAATCCGATCGCTGCAATGGTGAACGCGAAAGTCACGATGACGCACCTCAGCCGTCGCGGAAGCAGTTGCCGGTTTCCACCGACATCTGCCGCCGCGGCTTTCCATTTCTGAAAATCGTTTCGCGTCACCCGCGCATGCCAGAAGTTGCCGACTATCCGACTATCTGATTATCTGACATCGGGTGAATGCTCGATCAATGGCTGCGCGCCGAACGAATACTGCACCTGGCGATACTTTCCATATTTATAGCCATAGCCGTAGCGTCCCGGGCGCAGTGCCAGGTCGTTGAAGACAACACCTTTGGCGGCGATGCCGGCCTGGCTCAGACGTTTGATCGATTCGGCAATCTCGCCATGCGTAGTCACGCCGGCTCGTGTCAGCAGGTAGATGGCTCCTGCGTGCATGCCGATATTGATGGTGTCGGAAACCGCCAGCAATGGCGCGCCGTCAATCAGCACCACGTCGTACAGCGATGAAAGCGATTCAAGCAATGTACCGAGGTTCGGACGCATCAGTACTTCTGCCGGATTGGTCGGCAGCGTGCCGGTTGCGATAAAGTCCACGTTGTCGGTCACATCGCGATGGATGATCTGCTCCAGCCGCTTGGTGCCCGCGATCGCATCCGACAATCCATCCTGCCTTCCGATATCGAAATAGCGGTGCAGATGCCCATTGCGGAAATCCGCATCGATCAGCAACACTCTCTTGCCGCTGGAAGCCATGACCGCCGCCAGGTTCGCCGATACGAACGATTTCCCCATGCCCGCGGTCGGGCCGGTAATCAGCACGATATTGTTTTTCGAATGCGACATCGAGAACTGCAACGCGGTCCGGAAATTGCGCAATGCTTCCACCGCCACGTCCATCGACGATATCTTCGCAAGCAAGGGAAGCTTCGGCGATTTCCTGCTGACCTGGTCGAATAATTCCTTTTGCATTTTGCTGTGCGGGATCGTTGCATAAACCGGAACGCCCAGCATTTTTTCGACTTCTTCCGGTTCATCGATACCGGCATGCAGCGCTTTCTTGATGAATGCGACGACCACACCTAAAAACAGACCCAGCAGCAGCGCGATTGCAATAACCTTGGGTCGATTCGGCGAGACCGGCTTTTCAGGCAGCATCGGCGCGTCCACCAGTCGGACATTGCTCATCTTGGCAACCGTGATCAGCTTCAGCTGCTGCGCGGTATTCAGCAACGCAGTATACAAATCGGTATTGACCTTCACGTCGCGCTGAAGGCGCACCAGCTCCTGCTCGATATTCGGCAGTGTCTTGATATGTTCCGTGGTGGCGCGCATTTCGCGATTGATTTCGCGCAGCTGGTTCTCGACGCCGATCACGACCGGATGATTTTCGGTAAAGCGGGTCAGCAATTCGGTTTTCTTTTGCTCGAGTTCGATCTTTCTTGTTTTTGCGGCAGCCGCCTGTTGCAGGCTTATCTTGGCTTCCTCGCCCAGGTCGATCGTGCCGTGCGTGTTGCGGAACTGGTTGTACTTCGATTCCGCCTGCTGCAGGCGCTCCTTGAGATCAGGCAGCTGCTTGTTCAGGAACGCGAGAGACCGGCTCGCTTCTTCAGTCTTGCGTGCCGCATTCTGTTCGATGTATTCCTTGCTGACTTCGCTGAGAATGCTATGGACCGCTTCCGGGTCCGTACCCTTGAGCTTGACGCTTATGATGCCCGATTGCTTGCCTTCCTCGGCGACTTCCAGGTCTCTCTGCACGCCTTCGATCAGTGCCAGACGCGACGAGCGCGACAAGGAGAATTGTGCGCCGGGACGCGCGGCGAGCTGATCGATTTGCAGTTCTATCGGTCCTTTGGCGGTTTCCACAGTCAACGGCGTTCCTACGGCACCCTTCAAAGTGATATCGCTTTCTTCCTCATGAAGGCGGAATTGCCCGTTTTCCTCTGCGGTAACGACGAATGCCCGATTGAGCAATGCATCCGGGACGTCGAATTTCGACACCTCGATTTTTTCATCGCCCCAGACATAGCCGCCGTATCCGAACAATCCCGGATTGGATATTTTGGTATTGTTTTCGGCAATCCACTTCCCGATGACCGGAAAATACTTGGGCTGCGCATTGATATACAGCCGCAGATTGTCGATGGCGCGAGAAACCACGAGGCGGGAACGCACCAGTTCCGTCTCCGCGCTGGCCGCTGTTTTGGTCTCGAACATGGTGCCCATTTCGCCCAGAATATTCTTGGCTTCCCGCGGCGTGTTCTCTTCCACATGGATCAGCATGGTCGCTTCGTAGACCGGCTTTGCAAGGAACGCGTATGCCGCGCCAAGCAGGAGAACGGCCAGCGTAATGCTGGCGATCAACCATCGATTGTCAAGAATCACATTCAGATAGCTTGACAGTTCGGAGTCGCTTTCATCCTGGAAGATGGTAGGCACCGGCTGCTGCATATGGCCCGAGACCGGTTGCTGCACGATTAGTGGATTCATCATATTGAATATTTAAATGTTTTTTAGAATGCGTCGGAAAAGACACCGAACAAATTTAGCCGGTAGCGGCAGTCGATTACACAGTTCATCTATCTCTGTCTCCACATGTACAAAACCTCCGATGCTCGCTCAAGGCGGCAGAGTCATCGGAATTCCCTGCATCGGCGCCGGCATATACCGACTCGCTTTATCATCGACATCGGCAATCCTTTCGACAAGCTGATCGATACCCTGCGCAATCAGATTGAATGAATGGCGAAACACCGGCAGACCTTGCTGGTAAGGATCGGGTACATCGTAATTTCCACTTTCGCCGATACGTATCACCTTGCCTTTCGCCGTCGGATATCTTTGTTCGATAAAATACTTTTGATCCAGGTCCATGGTCACGATCAGGTCCGTTTCGCTGATCATCCAGCCTGCCAGCCCGCGCGCGCGATGCGTCCTGATGTCGATTCCGTATTCCCACATCAGCTGGATCGACAGCGGGTCGGCCTGGTCGCCAATCATTGCGCTGAGCCCGGCGGAGAATACCGCCTTGTCCGGCAATGCCTGCTTGAACAAGCCTTCGGCCATCGGACTGCGGCAGATATTGCCGATGCAAATGAACAGCACTTTGTTTATCACGTTAATTCCCGACTGCCAGCGGGTTGGCGACGGCACCCACGGCGCCGGACAGTGCGCTCGGCAGGATCTGGCTGATCGTCCGATGCCAGTTGGCAAGCGGCGTCGCGGCAACATAGACCACGTCCTTCGGATGCAACTCGAAGCCTTCGGCCAGCGCCAGTGCGCCCGGCGCCGATGCATCCAGCCTGTAGACCAGCGGCTCGGTAGCCGATTTTCGAACCACGTACACCTGGCCACTGTCGCCGCTCAGCGGATTGATGCCGCCGGTTTCACCCAGCGCTTCATTGAGCGTCAGGCGACCGTTATGCATGGTGAGCGCCTTCGGCGTGTTGACTTCGCCGGAAACGAATACCTTGCTTTCGTCGCGCGACATCACCCGTACCACGTCGCCGTTCTTCAGCATGATGGAAGCTGGATTCACACCCTTCTGCACCATTTCGGGAAGATTGATCCTGTAGGTGGAGCCAGCGCGGGTGAGCGATATCTGGCTTTGATCAGCGGTCGGCAGCATGCCGCCGGAGCGGTTCAATGCCTCGATCAGCGTCATTGGAATATCGTTGATTGCCTGCAAGCCCGGATTCTTGACTTCGCCGTCGATATAAATGCGCTTGCTGCGATAGGACTGAACGCGCAGCGTCACCTTCGGATTTCTGATGTAGTGAGCAAGCTTGGTGGTCAGCAGATTGCGCGCCTGGTCTTCGGTCAGCCCGGCAACCTTGATCCGTCCCGCGTAAGGAAACTGCAACATGCCTTCATGATCGACGACGAAACCGGCAGCCGGCGGTGGCGCCGCAGCCGCGCCGGCAACTGCGGCAGCCGCGACCGGATCAGCCCCTGCCGCGACACCCGTGCCGGAAAGCTCGGGATGATCCCACACGACAATCGAAAGTATGTCGCCGCTTTCAATGCCGTATGCCTTGGCATTGCCGACCAGCTTGCTGATGTCCTGCGTGACCTTTTTCTCCCGCTGTTCTCTTTCGCGCTTGACGAGCTGCGGCGTAATCGGCCTCACGGTAGGCACCACCGCACCATCAGCCGCCGGTTCGTCCGCCGCAGCGGTTTTCGCTTGATCGAAATTCAAGCCGGACGACGACGCGCACGCGCCTATCAGGGGCAGGCAAAGAACCATGCTCCATTTCTTTAAATCTGTTTTTGAAAAAAGGTACATGATGTTTTCCTACTTGATTGAGCAATACCGTCAAAAACCGCTTGGACGGCATGCGAGTTTCAAAATCATTCGTTGCCGATGTATCGCAGAACAAGCCGGATGAAAAATCGAATTGGAAGCCTGGGAACTGGTCGAGGCTTCGTTCCCCGGCATGCATTGCGAGCTGTTTCTATCGGTAAGCAGCTAGCCATAAACACAACTGTACGTATGTCCCTCCGGCATGTATTGACATCCGTCATGGGGTCCGTTTTTATTTCCGACTGCAATTAATGACGCTAAGTACATCTACAAATTCACGCGATTGAATGATCGCAGCGCAGTGCCGATTCAGTCTGAAAATCAGGATAGACAAGCAGCGTTTCAAAACACTGACCAATCTCAAACGATTGCAAGCGCGAGTCGCTGCGGTGCGACGCAAACATCATGGGGCTACAGCATGAATTCGCTGCAGACCGGATTGCGCCGCCAGTGAAGAGATGTGGAAAGAGACCGTGGCTGATGCGTTTGAAGCGCGCTGAAATGAAGGCGAATATGTGCTGAGGAAACGTATGATTGGCGCGACAGTAAACTTGCGAGGCGAGCGGGCACGGCAAATTAAACCCCGATGGTGCAACCGGAAAACCGGAATACTTGCCGGCCGGAAAATCGTGTCGGCGGCAGCACCGCGCGTCCCACCCATTACAGTCCGGCGGCGGCAATCCGCTCCACGCATATCGCGGCCGGCAACCGCCTTGCGCGGCCTAGACTTCGCGCAAAGTCCGCAGCGGCGGCTGGTTCAAGACATTGCGCAGCCCGACCCATCCGCCGATGAACGCGCATGCGGCGCCTGCCGTCAATCCGGCGATCCACACGACCGGGCTGAAGATCCATTCGAAGTCGAATACACGCGTGGCGAGCACCCACCCGATAACGGCCGCACCGGTCGCTGCCAGCATCCCGGCCAGCCCGCCCAGCAGCGCAAACTCTATCCATTGGGCCTGGGATAGCTGAGTGCGGGTCGCACCCAGCGCTCTCAGCAGTCCGGCTTCCCGCATGCGCTCATCCTGCGATCCGGCCAGGGCTGCATACAGCACCAGAATTCCCGACGCAAGGGTAAACAGGAACAGGAATTCAACCGCCGTGACAACCTGGTCGACGACGTCCTGGACCTGTTTGATGACGTTGCCGATATCGACCACGGTCAGGTTAGGGAAATCGCGCGTGAGCTCATTGGTCAGCGCCGCTTTTTCCGGAGGCAGGCGGAACGCGGTGATCCATGTCTGCGGCATGCCGGCAACCGCGGCCGGACTCAGAATCACAAAGAAATTCACCCGCATCGAACCCCATTCGAGCTTGCGCAGACTGGTCACCGGTGCCTCGACCGCCTGTCCGGCAATGTCGAATGTGAGCCGGTCGCCAAGCTTGAGGTTCAGGGTTTTGGCAAGCCCTTCCTCGACCGATGCTTCCGGTTTGCCGTCGCCATACCAGCGGCCGGCGACCACCTGGTTCTGCGGAGGAATGGTGCGCATCGTCGACAGGTTGAACTCCCGCTCCACCAGACGTTTGGCCCGATCCTCGATATAGGTGTCGCCGGTAATCGGCGCATCGTTTATCCGGATCAGGCGGCCGCGAATCATCGGGTACAGGATCGGATCGGCAATACCGTTTTTTTCGAGGCGGGCCTCGATCTCGTCCTTTTGATCCGGCTGGATGTTCAGCATGAAGCGGTTGGGTGCATCCGGCGGCGTTGAGCGCCGCCATGCGTCCGCCAGGTCCTGGTGAATCACCGTCAGCAGCAACAATGCCATCAGGCCCAATGCAAGCGCCACGATCTGCACCACGCTCGCTCCCGGCCGTCGCTGCAATGCGGTCACCGCAAAGCGCCATCCCGGATGGTTGATTGCACCGCGTAACGGGCGCAACGATTTCAACGCAAGCCAGCCGACCAGTGTAAACACCGCCAGACCGCCCAGAAATCCGGCGGCGGTCAGCAAGCCCAGTTGCAAATTGCCGGCCTGCCATAACAGCAAGCCGATGAAGCAGGCCAACCCCAGCCCGTAAGTTGCGAGCGTCATCGGTTGCGGCGGATCCTGCTCACGCCGGATCACCCGATTGTGCGGCACATCGCGCAATTGCAATATCGGCGGAATCGCAAAGCCGATCAGTAATAGTAAGCCGGTCGCCACGCCTTGCGCCGCCGGCATGAAAGACGCGGGCGGCAGCTCGGTTGTCACCAGTTTTCCTAGCCATTCGAGTAACACAAAATGCGCGGCAAATCCCGTCAGCACACCTAATGCGCTACCGGCCAGCCCGATCATGAGAAATTCGATCAGGTACAAACCGGTCACCTGGTTCTGTGTCAGGCCGAGACAACGCAGCATTGCGCACGCATCGACATGCCGCAGCATGAAACGTCGCGCCGCCATCGCAACGGCGACCGCGGCCAGCATCGCTGACAGAAGCCCGACCAGCGAAAGGAATTGCTCGGCCCGGTCCAAGGTGGCCCGCATTTCCGGACGCCCCGATTCCAACGATTCGATCCGCACTCCTTTGACATCGCCGCGTTCGATTTGCGATTGGACCCAGCGCTGAAACTGCTCTACCGCCGCCGGCTGCCCAGCCACCATCAGTCGGTAGCTGACCCGTGAGCCGCCCTGGACCAGGTTGGTTGCGGCAAGATCGGACATGTTCAGCATCACCCGCGGCGCGAAGTTCATGAATGAAGTGCCCCGGTCCGGTTCGATCGCAATCACGTTCGCGATCCGGAATGCCAGGTCGCCGAGCCGGAGCTGATCGCCGACTGCGATATTCTGCGCAGTCAGCATGCCGGCGTCGACCCATACCGTGCCCGGCTCCGGAATTGCCTGCGTAACGATGTCGGAACCGTTTGGTCCGGTGATCTTGAGATTGCCGCGCAACGGGTATCCCGGCGTCACGGCCTTGACCGATGCCAGCTGCGAAGTCGACCGATCCCCTTCGCCGGCAATCGCCATGCTCGGAAACGCGACGGTTTGGGCTACCGACAAGCCGCGGCGTTCGGCTTCGGCCAGCCAATCCGCATTGACCGGACGCGACGATCTCATTACCAGGTCGGCGCCGAGCAATTGATGCGCATCTCGGTTCAGGCCGGTGCGCATGCGATCGACAAAGAATCCTACCGACGACAATGCGGCAACTGCGACCATCAGCGCGATCAGAAGAAAGCGCAACTCTCCCGCGCGCCAGTCGCGCCGGGTCATTCGAATCGATTGATAAAACATCTAGGCGGCAAGCTTTCGAAGAAGCCATTGCAGTCCGCGCCACAGCTTCGGCAGCAACCACAAGGCGAGAAGGAAGAATATGACAAGAAAGACAATCAGCACCCAGGGGTAAAAGAATGCCGCCCAGAGCCCTCCGACGACTGCCGCATCCTCCGAGAACGAAGCGGTCCAGTTGCTGAACGGCTCCGGCGATGTATTGATCAGCGCCCGGCTGCCGGCCTTGGTGAAATGGGCGCCGGCGGCGATCGTACCGCCCAGCAGCGCGGCGGCGGTGGTCCACGCCGGGTCCATCTGTCCGAGCGCGGCAGCACCGAGAATCGCGCCGGCCGGAATCCGGATGAAGGTCTGAACTGCATCCCACGCCGAATCGACGCCAGGCACCTTGTCCGCCAGGAATTCAACTACCAGTAACACGCCGGTGACGGCCAGCACCCATGGCGACTCCAGTACCTGCAGGCTGTCCGGAAGCGTGATCCAACCGGAACGGCTGAACCAGCCGGCAATAAACAGCGCCATGTACAAACGGATGCCGCTGGCCCACGACAGGCCGCCAGCCAGCGCCGCTGCCGAAAGCGTTTCAGTCATGCGGGTCACCGTTACGGGATTTCGGGCGGAATCGGCGATTGAGTGCGCGCGATTCCGGAACCGACGGCGACCGAGCAATCAACATGCATACACCGGCTGCAATCAGCATGATCGGAACAATGAAGCGCCAGCCCAGCGCATGGTATTCGCGAAAAAAAGAAAGCACCCCGGCCAGGATCAAAAGTGGTCCGGCCACCACCGACGATTTGGTCATGCCGTCCAGCACCAGTATGCCGAGGCCCGCGCCGGCCAGACCCAGTATCCATAGCCAATGCACTTCCGGCAGCCAGTGCAGGCTGTTCAAGAGCCAGGCGGCGCCCAGCACAATAAGCACGACCGGAAATGCGGCGTCTTTCATGTAGTTCTCTTTGAAAAATTACACAAGCCTAACGCAAAAAAATGCTGCATGCAGAGAAACTCAAAGCACGCGACAGATTCGTCTCAACGCACAAAGAATGCGTCGACCTCATCCAGGTAGCGCTGCCGATCCGAAGCGCCGAGGAAAGCCGCCTCAAAGCTGTTCCGGGCCAGCTGGAACGCGTGCTGCCGTTGCAGCGGAAGCGCCTCGAACGTCGCAATAAAATTATCGTTCATGTAGCCGCCGAAATAAGCCGGATCGTCGGAATTGATCGTTACGACAATTCCGGCATCGAGCAGCCTCAGCAAATTGTGATTCTGCAATCTGTCGAATACACACAGCTTGATATTGGAAAGCGGACACACCGTCAGCGGTATCCGCTCGCGAGCCAGGCGCTGCGTCAACGCCTCATCGTCAAGGCAGCGTACACCATGGTCGATGCGTTCGACTTGAAGCAGGTCGAGCGCGGTCCGGATATAGGCCGGCGGCCCCTCCTCGCCTGCATGCGCGACCAGGCGCAGGCCGAGTTCCTTGCAACGGGCGAACACGCGGGCAAATTTTTCGGGCGGATGGCCTTTTTCCGACGAATCAAGACCAACGCCAATGAACTTGGCCCTATGCGGCAGCGCCTGCTCCAGCACCGTATATGCATCCTGCTCAGACAGATGACGCAAGAAACACATGATCAACGCACTGCTGATGCCGAGCCGGGACCGCGCATCACGCAAGGCCCTGTCGAGCCCGTCGATCACGGTGGAAAAGGCCACGCCGCGCGCAGTATGCGTTTGCGGATCGAAGAATATCTCGGCATGGCGGACATTATCCGCCGCGGCGCGCTGCAGATAGGCCCATGCCATATCGTAGAAATCCTGTTCGGTAAGCAGCACGCTTGCCCCGGCATAGTAAATATCGAGAAATGACTGCAGATTCTCGAACGCATAAGCGCGTCGGAGCTCATCCATCGACGCGTACGGCAGAGCGACCTGGTTGCGCGCCGCAAGCGCAAAAATCAGTTCCGGTTCGAGCGATCCTTCAATATGGATATGCAACTCAGCCTTGGGCATCGCCCGCAAAGTTTCGCGCAGCAATTCGTCCATTCCTGTTTCTCGTAATTGATTCGGTTTAAGATTCGGCGTCTTCGGGCACCACCAGTGCGATGACGCATTGGCGTCCCAAGAACATGGTGACGAGTGTATACAAGCTGGACGAATCGAGCAAAGTCACGGCGCAGAATGTTGCCGAAGTTCATGTAAAGCGCGGCAGCTTACATCGAACCAGGGCAATGCGTGAGCTGCTGGAAACGCGGGTGATATGGCGGTGATGGATGCAGCGAATGCGAGAGCGTCCCCGGAGTTCCGGATCGGCCGACCACATCCCTGACAGCCGGATGCCTTGGGCGCTTATAACGAAGCGCCCTTCAACGCGTCGACATGGGTTTTCTCGTAGACCTCCTGGCAATGTGCGCAACGCGCCGCCATCGGCTGCGCCTCCAGCCGCTCATAAGGGATCTCGTACCCGCACTCGACGCAAACGCCGTAGGTTTCCTGCTCCATGCGCAAGCGAGCCAGCTGAATCGCACGCAATTCCTTCAGGTCCCGGCTCACGGCTGCATTACCCAGATCCACCGACAGATTGGCAAATGACGAGTCACCCGGATCCGGTACTTCACTGGCAAGATCGGCGTAATCGTCCTGCAAATTGACTTCCCGTCGAATATCGCTGCGCAGAGCCTTTTCGCGCAGGTCCAGCAATTCCGTCAAATGGTCGAGCTTTTTCGAAGTCAGTGGTTTCATATTGCGTCTTTAAAAAGCGGTAAACCGGTAAGGGCGACCGAGCTCGCGGCGAACAAACCCTGTCATATGGATAGGTCTAATGGCATTACGTCCATGCCAGCGTATTGCATCGGTATTCTTGTTTAACGGATCGCTTGTCCGGGACGCCGGCAGTTATATCGGACTTGTGAAATCAATTTTCATGGCATAAAGCAGCCCTCACCTTGATCTGTAACAAGCGCTGGCCCAAGCAGATCATTTCCATTCGGAAATTTTTAATGCGATTGGTGATTAGTCTCTGGGCGCCCTGCTGAAATGCAGACGCTATTTAATGGCCACGCGATCGTTGCAATCCTGTTGTGTCTCTTCCGAAACAAAAAGTTCCCATGAAATATCCGCAACACAAGACGGTTTGATTTTTGTCAATGAATGCCGTTTGGATACACGTAATATCCGACTTGAACATTTTTCCCATAGCGAAATATTTTCTTTGTCCCGACCAGCAAACATATATGAAGATCACATCCTCTACCGACATCCTGATTGAAGACTTGCTCAATGCAACTTGCGGAAGCCATGCCAATGCGCGGGAAAAGTTCGTTTTCAGAGAAGCATTGCTTGGACTTGTGCGCCTGGCAAAAGCGGAACAAGTGCTGGAGATGAGAAGATCGTTAGGAAAACTGATCGGTAATTCCGCGTTCGCCGCGGCACACCAAAAAACGAAATCTCGCCAGCGAAACCAGGGGCATTCGGGCCAATGGCCGCAGCAGCTTGAATTCAACCAATTCGACTAGGCTTAAATACGCCGATAGAGCGTCCCATATTATGTCGGCCGCTCTAAATCTTCATATGCGGATTCTGCCGGGTCCGCACTTCGCTTCGTAACGTCGCGGCACCCCGCCGCTTGCATCTCCTGCGGCTCAGGACATTGCCGGCATCGACACATCTATAAAGTATGCCGCGCCGAGAATGAGCGGCGAGGCGCTTTCTCCGGCCGCCACCAGACGTGTGGCCACGCTCTGTATCTTGTCCTCGAAGGCGGAATAGATTTCCATGAACGTTCTGCCGTTAGCTTGTTCTCGTCCGAGATAAGCAAGCGCATTTTTTGAAACGATACAGTCGCGTTCGATGAAACCGGCTGTCACGGTGAAGTGAATTCCCTGTTCTGTCACCTGCGGATTTGTGGCGGTTCTGACCATAGCCTCTCTCTCATTGCTCTTCATTTACCAACACCATTTTTTTAATGCAAAGTCATTTGCAGTTCATTGTTAATTAACTGCATTCAAATGATTTTGCTAAAGATCAATGAGAGCGCTTCAAGCCAGGAAAAACGGGAAACCAAAAACGGCCGTCGATGTCGTCGGAGGCGAAAGCCCATTTACGGAATATCGGAACGACCTGCATTAGCGGTTTTGTACCCCCCATAAGGGGGATTTCCGATCAGGAACAGGTCAGGTCTAATTACACCGTCTCCGGCCGCTTTGAAAAAAGCGGTGGGTTTGGCCTCAGCCCCTTACGGGATTGAGGCTTTTTTGTTTGTGAAGCAGCTCTCGGCATTCAAAAAACCCGTGTTTTTCCGACGAGCTACCCCGTGTTCGAGGCGGCTAAATGCACGGCGTTGAGCTGCATCAATCGCTGGTTTCATTTGAAAAACATAGGCTTGAATAAAGCGCGAGAGATTTATCCCCAATCTTGTCCACAGTTAAATATGGCAGCGCCGCCTGCATCTTCCGTATCGGGTTACAGGCAACATCGTCTGCGATTTTTCGCACCTCCTTCGGCGTTACGTATGCCTTGCGCCAACATGTGGAACAAATGCGACTTGCCGCCCTCAAAAATTAAATTGCTTTTCCGATATCACATTCGAGGTGCATAGTGAAAATCCCGACGCTGGTTATCATGTTGCTGGTCGCGTTCCTGGCCGCACTCGGCCTGATTTTTTTCGTGTTGAATCCTTCCTGAATTTCAGTCTTCTGACTCTCGGCAGGGAATCAGTCACTGTTACGATCGATGCTTCGGTGTTGATCGCTTCGCCGGCGTCTGCGGTTGCGGTACCGGCGCATTTGCACCGGGATCAATCAATTCTGCGTCGCTGGTCTCCCGCGACGGAGGTGCGATCGACCGGGCGATTTTTTCCAACCTGCCTTCGCCATCTTTTACAGGCGCAGCTTCATCACGTTCATTCTTCTGCTGATTCATCACTCTCTCCTTAAATGCAGTCGGACCCGTCGGCATTTGCATTGTTCCAGAATATGTCAAAGCCAATTTCGGCACCTATTCACAGTTGCCGCAAGCCGCAGCCGCTCCGCTCCTTCCCGAAAAAGGCAGAAAATTGCCTTTAATCAATAAAATTGGCACACTATCGGACGCAGAATAGCGAAAACATCGGAAATCGCATGGGGTTTATCGGAGGAGAAATGAACTGGCTAAAGAACTGGCTCGATCGCCGACGTGTAAAAGCGCTGAAGGCAAAAATCGAACGGATGAAGATCGAGGCGAAGAAGGCGGAGCTTGTGCCGCTGATGCCTGCCGTCGAAACGATCAGCCACAGAATCCGGCGAGAAAGGCTGGTTGTGCTGGAGCGAGCGATCGAAAAAATTGAACCGAAACGCGATACCGAAGATGCCGTTCAACCAGTTGATACAAACGAGCAAAAAAACCGGCAAAACCCTTCTGGCCGGTAACGTTCACCGACCCGCGCACAGATTTTCGCGGAAAACTTTTCGAAAGCGCTGACGAATGCCCGTGGCTGGAACAACCAGTGTCCGCGGCTACCACGGTGGGATCAAAGAGAAATCGACTCCATTAATAAAGTCGCCGTCCGACGACATTGTCAGCATGTGCATTCCGGTATCGGTCAGCTTCAGTCGCTTCAATTGGTCAGGAGAAATCCTCAAAAGATACTCGCCCGGCGGCACAGCCGGCACAATGTAATAGCCGTCCGAAGCGGTCTTTGTTCGGGCGATTACGTTCCGGTTCGGATCCATCAGCTCAAGCAACACGTCACCGATTCCGCGTTTTTCCTCGTTTTCGACCAGATACACGGTCCCGTCGATTTCACCCGTCATGATGACCGAAAAATCCAGCGTGCTTGTTCTTCCGGGACGCGGCACCAGGCGAACGCCGTTTTTTCGGGTGCTCCATTGCGGGTCTTCCAGCGACCCGGTATCAATTGCGAGATCCACGTTCTGTTTAACCGGCAAACCGCGAAGATATGCGATCCCTTTGTCGTTCGTACGAACCGGATGGTTGCCGCCGTTGACGGTAAAGCTGGCGCCCTTGATCGGTTCCTCGTCCGCGTCCATCGAGCCGTTCAAATTTTTATCGATGAAAACACGCATCGACGCGGCTCCGGAATTTGCC
This sequence comes from Oxalobacteraceae bacterium, assembly GCA_036675035.1. Classification (GTDB taxonomy): domain Bacteria; phylum Pseudomonadota; class Gammaproteobacteria; order Burkholderiales; family Burkholderiaceae_D; genus MESE01. The sequence goes on along the minus strand of JAKFFO010000125.1, from coordinate 17,104 downwards.
ATCGGCTGTGCATCGATCAACCATGTCGATTCGCGAGGCTCCTGCCCCATGGCGATGAACAACTGCGCACCTACTGCGATCGCGCCGCGACTGGAGTAGCTGGCATTCACACCGAGACCGAAACTGCCGAGACTCTTGTTCAGTCCTGCCGAGTACAGTGTTTCCGCGTTCGCGAACGAGCGCGCCACACCGAGGTTCAAGATATAGCCGGCGGACAGACTCTTGTCGGCGGAAATGGCGACTGTAGCCAGTTCGGTTTCCGGCTTCAGCGTGTAATTGAGCTGACCGGTCAAACCGATGCCGGCGACCCTGCGACTGATCTGCAGGGTGCCGTCCGCCGATTTTGCACCGGCCAACGATTGCCAGCGCAGGGAATTGCTCAGCGCGGTGCCGTACTGATATGCGGAAACCCGGCCGCTTACCTCAATATTGTCAGCGCCGGACTGCAGACGATCGCGTTTCACTTCCAGCGTCATCGGCAAGCGCGGCAGGAAGCCGAATGGAAGCACGCCGTCAAGGCGCGCCTTGTTGCGCACCCGCACCGGATCGCTGCTGAATAAAAACAAGTCGCTGGTAAAGTCATTCAACTGCGCGTGGCTGATACCGAAGGACATGCCGCCAACCCTGGTACGGAGTCCAAGCTCGCCGAGTGATCCGCCATTTTCCGAACGCGCAAGATCGCCGCTGACGATGAACGATCCCCAGAAACCGCGCAGCCCGAGGTTGGTGTAGCGCTGCTCGGTTCCGGCGATCGGCAGCCGGACCAGCCCGCCGGTAGCCGATAAATTGCGACTCAGGCCGACGTCGAATTGCGCGACCGAGCGCGCACGGCCTTCGTCGTCGCGATGCTCGGTGACGCTGTAATAAAACTCACCCGGCGCGATAAGCGATTGCTCCAGCAAAAAGCTTTGCCGCTCGACTCGCACCTGCCCCAATGGCCCATGGAACACCAGCCGGAATTCATTCGCCCCGTAGATCAGTGGCTGATCGTCGAAATTGAATTTGCCATCGGCGCGCGACTGCTGGAAACCCACCAATGCGTTATTGAAATACAGTTCCACGTCCCAGCCGGGCGGCAAATCACCCTGCAAGCTATGCCGGTCGAAGCTGGTAGGCTGAGTGAGCGGCCGATTGCTCACGGTCAGCCCATTCCCGGTCGGACTGGTAAGCGCAATGTTCGCGACGCCGGGCACCGGCACGCTGCCGAAGACAAAGGAGCGTGCATGCAGCGGGCCAAGCAGACCGGCGTCAGGATCATGGCGCCCGAGAGTGAGACGCACATCGGGCGATCGCTTTTGCCTGGTGCTGCTCACATACAGCGACGATTCCATGCCGAGCAGATCGCCGGTCAGATAACCGGTATAGCCGGCATTGACTTGTTCGCTGCCGTTACCGCGGCGCACATCGACACCGAACGTCTGATCGATGAATGGCATTCCCAGCATTCGATAAGGAGAATCGTGGCGCGGATATCCCGGATCCACATAGGTGCCGCGCGGGCCGGCCGGCTTGCGGCTCTGACGCTCAAGCCGCGCTTGCAATGGCAACACTTCGCGCGGATGCACATGCAGCGACAATGTCGACATGTCGACATTGAAATCCACAGGCAGCCAGCGCGTGATCAGTTGCTTTGCTACATAAATGTCGTCCGGCTCGATCTTGATCAGCGCAGGATCAACCGCCTCGGTCTTGTCGTCCAGCGTTACCGTCGACTGCACCACGTCCAGGCTGAATCCGCGCTCTTCAGTCAGCACATAGCCGGTCGCACGCCCTTCTTTTGGTTGCGTCCTGATCGCGATGGTAAGCAGCCGGGACAATTCGGCCAATGGCAGGAATACGTCGCTTCCGTATTGATAAGCAGTGACTGCGTCGGAGAGCACATGCCGATCGAGGCGCACTTCCAGCAACAGCAAATTCGGTTCGATTTTCTGCTGCTGCGCAGTCGCGCTTTGCACATGAATAATCGGCACGACGGCTGAAGCCAGCAATGCAAACAAGAGCTTCCGATACCGGGCGTTTTTGTATGACGGCATGCGAACCCATGTGAAATGTCGAAAGGGCAAAAACGCACTGAACTTCATATAAGGCAGCGGCAATATCACCGCTGCTTCGCGGATAAAGCAGCGTTAGCCGCTCGTGATGTGCGGCCGGCTTGGCTGCCGCGTCAAGGCGTCACGGCAGAACAATGGCTGCCTCGGCAAGCAGGTTTCCACCGGCTTCCGCACGTTCCCGGTACGTGACACGCAAAGTGCCGCGCGCGAGCGGCACGCCAGCGGCGGGTTGCAACGCCAGCTTCGCACGGCGTAGCGAGTTCGGCGTGTAAACCGCAACACCGCCCACTTTTGCGACCATCTGTTCGCTACCTCCTTGCGGTGTAAAGCTGGCCGTCAAATCGCCATACACCGAACGACTGCCGCTGCGATGTAGTTGTAGCGAAAGGATCGGCGCCTCGCCACCAGTCGGTTTCTGCAGTTCGAGATGTGACAGCCTGACGCTTGCATCAGTCTCGCCGTTGCGCACGATGACTGGGATGGAGGCACCGACCAGCATGGTCAGGACAACACCAATTTCCTTGTCGCCCGCTCCGCGTGTCTCGATGCTGGTAGCGCCCTTGGCATCCGGCAGCTTGTCAAATTGCAGGTGCGATCGGTATTCGCCAGGCGCAAGGCCGGCCGGCTTACGCAGCATGATTCGCACGACCTGTCCGGCACCTGGCGCCAGTGTGATCTGACGCGGTGAATAGCGCAGCATCTCATCAGCAAATTGCTCGCCCGGTCCCGGACTGTCGATCGCGGAAAATTCGCCGGTCTCGCTCATGCGCCGATTCACCAGACTGATGCGGTAGGTCGCCGCTTCCGCACCATTGTTAGTAAGTTCAAGTTGCGCCGCGCGCTGATTCTTTTCAATCACGATGCGTGTCGGATGCAACATAAGATCGGCCAACGCCTGGCGCTGCGGCAGCAGAATGAGCAATCCAACTAGCACCAGGCAGTGCTTTTGTTTGTTACCGGCTATCAGCAAGGTTCGTCGCAGTAAACCTGCAATGAGAGATCTGACTGAAATGAAGAAAAATATCATTGAATTCCTTGTTCGTATTGTCGGCATAGCGATTTCTAATCGCATCATGGCTATTGATAATTTACGGTAACGCTAAAATTTCCAGAATAATTTCCCACTGGCTGATTTGCCCCCACAGACAGGGTCGCGCCGACTGTCAATGTCTGCGTCCCGGTAGTCATGACGCCACTGCCTGAAGGATTACTGATGAAATCATTGACTGCCATACTGTTGCTGTCACTGGCAAGTGTCACCGTGTCGTTGGCAGGCAGGGTGATGATATAAGTCTTGTTCAGGTTGCCGGAATCCGGGTCGCTGATATTGAAACTTGCGGCTGCACCTGCACCAGAGCTCAGCAGCAACACACCGCCCGATCGAGTGCGAGCCCCATTTGTGTCAATGCTGACGGAGCCGCCGGAACCGGCGACGAAACTGCCGAACGCCAGCCCGCCCGCATTGCTGATGGCAATCTCGGCCCGACTATCGGGTCCAACCAAAAAGGCGCATGCCAATGCCAGCAATAGCCGGTATTTTTTCATTGCATCCTCACGGAATTCATCGCCGGCATGTCGCCTCAGTTATATGCGACAGTAACAATGGCAACCCCCGTCACGCTCATGACATCCACCGTCAAGGCACTGATGACGTCGCCGCTTCTCAGCACTTCGTTGCCGACAATGCGCTTGATAAAATCGGTCAACGTGACGTGCGCAAAGCCGGTACTGCTGAACACAGCCGGATCCCCGATCTCATTGGCGTCGATTGCGCTTGCCTCGGCATACCGATCCAATCTTGGCAGGCGTATGATCAGGCGGCCAGCGATTGCATGGCTAATAAAATTTGTGCTCCAAAATTCCTGGATAGCGGTGTTTGCGTTGGCCGGCAAAACCACAGAGGCACTTGCAGCCACCGGGGCCGAAGCCCCGGTGGCATTGCCGCTGAACGGCGTCAGTGCTAACCACAACATCAATATGAGGCTAAGGCCATCCTTCACCGGAACGAGCGTTTCCAAATGCATGCTCCGGAATACCCCATACACAAGAAGCCAACCTAGTTATACTCAACCGCCACATTAATGATGCCTGAATACGTGCCGGCAGCCTGAGCACTTGCTACGGTCAATGTTCCACCGAGGTAAAGTGTCTGCTGTGCGCCCGTACCGGTGCCGGTGGCATCAGATGCGGTGCCGGGAGCAATACCGGTACTAAAGGAACCGACCCCATCGCTGAACGCCATGGTTACAGGGGTTGCGCCGCCCGTAGAAAGGTTCGCGGGAAAGGTATAGGTGATTCCGTATCCCACGCCATTGGAGGCCGTAATCAGCACCGTGCCGGCCGCAGTTGCTGCCGATGTCGATTTGGCGACTGCACCCGTTACAGTAGTAGCGCCACTGGTATCGAGAAGGACTGTTCCACCTGTGTTCGGAGAGAAGGCGCCGAAATTTGGCGCGACACCAGGGTCGATCTGTATCGGTGCGATGACCGTGGCGGTCGCCGTTACATCGGCATTGTCCGCCGCAAAACTGAAACTACTCATCGTTGCGCCAAGAGCAAACGCCGATACCAATGCAAGCTTAAGACCACGTTGTTTCAAATTGGATGGTGTATTCATTTGTTACTCCATAAGTAATTTATCGAATCGCACCACGGTGTGGTTGCGCCGCTCAACAATGAGAAGCCGGGATCGAGCTTACGGAAGAGACTGAATACTTCAGGTGGTCGGGTCCAACGACAGTGACAGGCGTACCAAGCCAGCAGATTACCGCTTCTGCATGCACTTTCGGCGACCCTGCTGTCATAGGCGTTACGCCCTTAGACCAGAAGCTTTGCGTCCCCGCCTTTCGATGGGTTTGCCATTATCGAGTTAATTTGCTACAGAGCAATTGTAACTGTTTGTGATTTCCTTGCAGCAAGTTTTTTGTAAATAGACTGCATTCTGTTGTTTTTGAAATTGATTGTTCAGGCGAGAATTGTTCATCAGTAACCCGCTCCGTTTCGAGGTTCGACATTGCGAAAATGCATGGGCGATCGGGCCCGTTAGTTAACAGCAGTCGCTAAGAAGATAGTGTCGAACGGTATGATTTTCCGACCGAACCGGTAACTCGTATTTCGCTCGGCGCATTCACCGGCTTTCGCAGACACAAACCAATCAGATTCCGCTTCAATCAGAAAACGCTACTCGCGATAGCCGGCGGACTTGCTGATTTCTTCGAACGCTTCAAAGGACCCATCAGTGATTTCATATTTTGATTTGGCCATCGAACGCAAGGATTCGCGCATGTACTCATCGTCACCCTCTTCCATTTTCTCTTTCACGATGAATCGCCAGTAAATCCGGTCAAGCTCTAAACCGCAGACAGCGCGCACATGGTCCCGCAACGTCGCCTCGACAAGATGTGACAGCCGAAATCGCTTCATCGGTTCCGATTCAATGAAAATCGTAAAGTTACTGGCGCCAGGAAGATTTACGCATTTCACCGATAGCTTGACCCCGGTTGTGCGAAAGTACAGGATGATCGCCGCCCTGATCTTCCTGACGTTCTGGCGTTGCCGACGATCCTTGTGCTTGATGATCAACACGTAGATCAGAATGGCAATGACATTGGCAATCGCAAAATAAAGCAGTGTGGGTTCAAATATGAAGGTGGCAGTAATCATTTATTGATTATTGCCGTGCGGAAATCTTTTTTCAAGCGTTTTTTCTTGCAGTAGCAGGGTGGTGCGCGGCCCGGATGCACTGATTGACAGTTTCACAATAGCGATTCGTAACGCCTCGTTTCGTACGTGTGCAATATCGAACGCTAGTGCCAATCACTTCTGGTTGGAGCATTCGAAAAATTGCATGATGCGGCTTCAAATGGCATGAAGATTGATCATGGCGATTTCGGCCCGATTGAAGCCTGGATTGATTGATATACGGAAGAAATTCTGGCGGAGGAGGTGAGATTCGAACTCACGGAAGGTTTAACCCTTCGCTGGTTTTCAAGACCAGTGCCTTAAACCGCTCGGCCACTCCTCCAGTTGCGGAGATCGATGAAAATTTCGGCAGTCCTGCATTCCGGAATGATTGAAATAAAATGCAAGATCATCTACCAGCGTCGTAACCCGTTCCTGAGTGAACCGCCATTTCATCACAAGCCCGAATTATACATAACTCATCTTCGATTGCCACTTGATTGTCCGCAAATCATTCCGGATCACTCAAGAACATTTGCTGCAGATCGTTCAGGAAACGCTGCCCCAGTCCGGTCGGCCTGATGATTTTATGATCGCGATAAATCAAGCCTTTTGTTTCCGCTGCAATGAGTTGCTGCTCGATCATGTTGAGCGTGAGACCTGTCCGTTCCGAAAACAGGTTTACCTCGAAGCCGCCAGTGAGACGTAGTGCATTCAGCATGAACTCGAATGCCAGTTCGTCTCTTGCGACTTCGACTTCCTCGTGGACCGGATTGCCGTTTAGGCTCTGCTGCATATACGATTTCGGCTGTTTGTAACGCGCTTGCCGTATCACGCGATGTGGAAACGACAGCTTGGAATGCGCGCCGGCGCCGATACCGAGATAATCACCGAACTCCCAGTAATTCAAGTTGTGCCGCGCTTGCCGCCCAGTTTGGGCATACGCCGAAACTTCATACTGCTGGTACCCTGCCGCGCCGGTCTCCGCGCTGATCATGTCCTGCATTTGCGCGCTCGCGTCATCGTCAGGAATCGCCGGCGGGTACTTCGCGAAATACGTATTCGGCTCCAGAGTAAGGTGATACAGGGACAGGTGCGGCGGCGCAAAACCAATTGCAGTGGCAATGTCCTGTCGCGCTTCATCCATGGTCTGGGACGGCAATGCGTACATCAGGTCCAGATTGAAATTCTCAAAGTTCGCGTGCGCAATATCGACCGCCCGGCGTGCCTCATTGCCATCATGAATACGGCCAAGCGCCTGGAGATGCGTTGCATTGAAACTCTGGATTCCGATCGACAAGCGATTGATACCGCTGGCGCGGTACGACCTGAATTTTTCAGCTTCGAAAGTTCCGGGGTTGGCTTCCATCGTGATTTCCGCCGCCCCGTCTATCGGCAAGAGGGTGCGAATATCCGACAACAACCGGTCCAATCCCGCCGCGGACATCAGGCTTGGCGTGCCGCCGCCGATGAATATCGTGTAAATCTTGCGGCCCCAGATCAGCGGCAGCGCCTGCTCCAGATCGGCGCGCAATGCATCGAGATATTCCGCTTCGGGAAAACCATTGCCTGCCTCATGCGAATTGAAATCGCAATACGGGCATTTCTTTACGCACCACGGAAAATGGACGTAAAGCGACAGCGGCGGCAATGCGGCAAGATTCAACAATCCTGGTTTGAGATACGCGTTTGCAGCCTGTGCCGGACTGGTAGACGAGTTGGCGGGCTTCGTGTTGCCGGTCACCGGCTTGATCGGAATCATCGTAATTTTCCAACCAGCATGCGTAGCGCCTGCCCTCGGTGCGACAGTCGATTTTTTTCCTGGGCCGATAGTTCTGCCGCAGTCTTGCCGAGTACGGGCAACCAGAAATACGGATCGTAACCGAAACCGCCCTGCCCGCGCGGCTCGCCGACAATCTCGCCGTCCCAGCGCCCTTCGGCAATGATCGGCTGGGGGTCTGTTGCATGCCGCATGAATACGAGCACGCAATAATAATAGGCCGACTTGTCGGCCTGCGACGCCAATTCATCAATGAGCCTTTGGTTATTGCGCAGGTCCGACTTCGGTTCGCCGGCGAACCGGGCCGACAATACTCCTGGCGTGCCGCCAAGTGCGTTCACGCAAACCCCGGAATCGTCAGCCAGCGCCGGAAGGCCGGTACGCGATGCCGCATGGCGTGCTTTTGCCAACGCATTTTCGATGAACGTGCAGTGCGGCTCTTCCGCCTCCGGCACGCCGAACTCTCCTTGCGTGCGCAGATCGAACCCGAGCGGCGCTAGCAGTTCGTTGAATTCCTTCAGCTTGCCGGCATTGTTCGATGCCAGAATAATGGTACGGGTCATGGGGGTATGAAAAATATGCGCGGCATCTGATATGCCGCTGAGCTTTCGGGAAATCAATGCCGCTTAAGCGGCTATGCCGAGCGCCTGTTTCTGCAACGTGATCAGGTCGGCAATGCCTTGCTCCGCGAGATCGAGCAAACAGTTCATGGTCGCACGATCGAACGCGGCGCCTTCGGCGGTTCCCTGCACTTCCACAAAATGTCCGGCGCCGGTCATCACGACATTCATGTCGGTATCGCAGCCGGAATCTTCAAGATAATCGAGATCGAGTACCGGAACACCTTGATGCACACCGACCGAAATTGCCGCGACAAAATGTTTGACCGGCATCGCAGCAATAAGTTTTTGGTCCATCAGTTTTGCAAACGCGTCGTATGCGGCAACCATTGCGCCGGTTATCGCGGCGGTACGCGTGCCGCCGTCCGCCTGGACCACATCGCAGTCCAGATGCAGCGTGCGCTCACCGAATGCGGACAAATCAAATGCCGCACGCAATGACCGGCCGATCAGACGCTGGATCTCTTGTGTACGGCCCGATTGTTTTCCCTTGGCCGCTTCACGATCCATGCGGGTATGAGTTGAACGCGGCAGCATTCCATACTCCGCAGTCATCCATCCCTGGTTCTTGCCTTTTAAAAAAGCCGGCACCTTGTTTTCAAGGCTCGCGGTACAAATCACCTTCGTATCGCCAAATTCGACCAGTACCGAACCTTCGGCATGCCTGGTGTAATGACGGGTCAGCCGGACCGGACGCAACGCGTCGGCGGCACGGCCGCTGGGGCGGGTTTTTTGCAGCATGATCAACTCTTTGATGTAAGGCGAGAGGATTTTTCGATCGCGCCGCGGATTTCCTCAATTGCCTTTTCGATGTCGTTATCGTTGAAGTTATCGGAGCTCTCGTGATCGGCATGCTGCGGGGCCTGGATTGTCGTCGTGACGCTTCCGACCGGCAGGATGTTGGTCGTGATCGTGGTCGAATCATGCAGGCTATCGCCACTGCCGCTTCCTTCCCACATCATTGCCAGCGCAGTCACATTGTCGCCTTTTTTACCGGCGATCTCGGCTGCATTCCGAATCAGGTCAGGTACCGCGCGCACGATTGTGTTGTTCTTCAGCTGCTCCGCCAGTACATTATCCGGCAGCGTCGCCCACAGGCCATCGGAGCATAACAACATCACGTCGCCGCCCTGCAGGTTTGCGCGGCGCGATACCTCGACGATCGGCATCGTCGGCGCACCGAGGCAATTGAACAGTTTATTGCGATCGGGATGGGTTTCGCGTTCGGACGGATCTGCCTTGCCCTGCGCAATCAGCGTCTCAATTCGCGAATGGTCGCGGGTGCGCGCAAGTATCTGTCCGTTGCGCATCCAGTACAACCGCGAGTCCCCGCAATGCGCCCATAACGCGTTACCGTGTTGGATCAGGCATGCCACAATGGTGGTGCGCGGTGTTTCCGGCAAATTGTTGATTGCGCGGTATCGATGAATTTCACGATGGGCGGCAAAAAAACACTCTTCAAGAAACCGCTCAGGTTTTTTGACATACGGCGTCGCGGTTTGCTGAAACAGTGCGCCGATGGTCTGCATCGCGATGGTAGCGGCTTTCTCACCCTGAATATGCCCTCCCATGCCATCGGCAAGCAACAGCAACAAACTGTCACGGGTAAAGCAATAGCCCATGCGGTCCTGGTTGGACTTGCGCCCGCCGATATTGCTTTCTTGATAGACTGAGAATCGCATGAACTGTTTATTGAGCTGTTTAGGGTAGTGAGAGAACGCTATCTTGAATTTTCATGAATCGTCGTAGTTACCTCGCCCGGCATTCTGTTTCCATCCTTGATGCCAAAAAGCCCGCGCACTTTCCGCCCGAGTTTTTCCATTGCGCTGGTTTCCTTTTGTTCCGGCACGTTGGTCTTTAACGCCTTCTGAAGCGCAAACACGCTTTGCGGCCGCTCCAGCGGGTCAACCATCAGGCTCCAGCGTATCACGTCAATCAGTTCCGACGAATATACGCCTTCCAGCTTGCGGTAATGGCTCTCCATTCTATCGTTGACCTTGCGCTGATCAGATGGCTGCGGCGGCGTACCGACCATGCAGGCGAACATCGACGCGCCGATGCTGTAGATGTCAGTCCACGGCCCCAGATTTCCATTTTTCGAATACAGCTCCGCCGGTGCAAACCCCGGTGTGTACATTGGATACAACTTGGGTGAATCGGTTCTGAGCGTCTGGCGAGCCGCACCGAAGTCGAGCAGGATCGGTGTGCCGTCGACCCGCAAATAAATATTTGCGGGCTTCAGGTCCAGGTGCAGCAATTTGTTGGTATGCACTTCGCGCAATCCATTCATCACCTGACTGAACATCTTGCGAATGAAGCGCTCCGAAACCAGCGGTTTTTCTCCCTTGTCGCGGCGGCGCAAGATGTGCTCCTGCAGCGAACGGCCGGATTCGTATGCCATCACCATGTACACGGTTTCATTGGCCCGAAAGAAGTTCACAACGCTGACGACGTTGGGATGGGTAATGCGCGCCAATGCACGACCTTCTTCAAAAAAGCATTTCAGTCCGATACGAAAAATCGGCAGGTTTTCAGGCGAAATCAATGGCACCAGTTCACCGGGCTGGCGCAGCGCCAGCGAGCTTGGCAGATATTCCTTGATCGCTACCGCGTTACCATCCTCGTCATATGCAAGGTACACAATACTGAACCCGCCAGATGCAATCTTCTTTACAATGCGGTATCCAGCAATATCCAAACCGTCCGGCAATGGAGCATTATTTTGCGCGGCCATAATAGTCCTATGTTTGTAATCCATGCGTACGCCGGACCAGAAATCGGAAATGTCGAATGAACAAATCGACAATTCATTTTCTGCCATCATTCCCGAAATCCGGCAAGCTCAGATGGATTGTGTGGACAAATCAATCTTTTGTAAAGAAGAAACAGAGGGAGAAATCTTGACTATTTCCAGCATGACCGGCTATGCGGTCATCACGCGCGAGACCACCGGTGGAACATTGACCATCGAAATGAAAAGCGTGAATTCGCGCTTTCTGGATTTGCAATTTCGAATCAACGATGAATTGCGTGCCTATGAGCCTTTGATGCGCGAAGCAATCATGGCACGCGTAACGCGCGGCAAGGTCGAGTGTCGCCTGAGCTTCGGACGCAAAATCGCAACCGGCGCCGGCCAGTCACTGAACCCGGCCGTGCTCGACACATTGGCCCATTTGCAAGGAGATCTTCGGCAACGCTTCCCGGACGCTGCACCACTGTCAGTCAACGAATTGCTGCGCTGGCCGGGTGCAATCGAGGAATCGGAGAGCGGCCAGGAAACGCTGCAAGGCGAAGTCGCCGCCGCAATGTCGGCAACTCTGGACGCATTCATCGAGACGCGCAAGCGGGAAGGTGCCGCGCTTGAGGCGATGCTGTTGTCCCGTGTCGGCGACATGGAAGCGATCGTGCAACGCATTACCCCATTGATTCCGCAGGTTGTAACTCAATTCCAACAGAAAGCGACGGACCGATTGCAGGAAGCACTCGGACTGGCGCTTCAGAATGGCGACGGCTCTTCATCGCCGACTCTTTCGCGCGACGAAGTGATCGAGCGGATCCGGCAGGAGGTGACTCTTTACGGCATCCGTATCGATGTATCCGAAGAACTGACCCGGTTGTCCGCGCATCTGACCGAGACTCGGCATATCCTCAAGAAAGGCGGACAGGTGGGCAAGCGCCTCGATTTCATGATGCAGGAATTGAATCGCGAAGCGAACACGGTCGGCTCCAAAGCGTCGGCTAAAGAATTGTCCGACGCCGCAATGGCCCTGAAGCTATTGATTGAGCAAATGCGTGAACAGGTTCAGAATCTGGAATAATTCGTACCAATCGGCGCCGTTTCAGGGCTGAACTTCTCTTGATTTTTTGAGCACGTCTACCGAGATTCAACATGTCCAAAGTCAATGCTGCCGCAGGCAGCCTGTTCATGGTTGCAGCGCCGTCCGGCGCAGGAAAATCCACACTGGTCAACGCGCTGCTGGCTCAGGAACCGGCAATCAAACTGTCGATCTCATACACAACGAGATCACCGCGCTCCGGCGAGCAAGACGGGCGTGAATATCATTTCATTTCGGCTGGCGATTTTCTGGCACGGCGCGAGGCGAACGAATTCCTCGAGTCGGCTGAAGTGCATGGAAATTACTATGGAACGTCGCGCGTGTTGATTAACGAACAAATGAAGGCAGGGACCGATGTTCTGCTCGAAATTGACTGGCAAGGTGCGCAACAGGTGAAAAAACAGTTTCCACATGCGGTCGGAATATTTATTTTACCTCCATCGATCACGGCGCTCGAAGAGCGACTGAAGAAACGCGGACAGGATGACCCGCAAGTTATCACGCGGAGAATTCTCGCGGCAGGCGGCGAGATCGCGCACGCCCCCGAGTTTGAGTATGCTATTATTAATCAAGAGTTTGCGACCGCTTTATCGGAATTAACCTCCATTGTAAAATCGACTCGTTGCCGCTTTGCGCAACAAGCGGCCCGCAACGCATCCCTGTTCGCCCAATTGGGTATCCACGCCGATTTCAGCTAGCATCGTATTTTAGGAGCACGTATGGCCCGCATTACCGTTGAAGATTGTTTGAAACAAATTCCGAATCGCTTTCAGCTCACCCTGGCCGCGACCTATCGCGCCCGCCAGCTGCTGCAAGGCCATACACCGAAAGTTGAAGCAAAGGACAAGCCTACGGTTGTGGCACTGCGCGAAATCGCTGCCGGCAAAGTCGGCATTGAAATGCTGAAGAAAGTGCCGGTTTAAATTTGACATGCCTACCATGCAGCTGATATTTATCTTGTATGAACCTGCCCCCTACAGATTCGACATTATCAGCAGCTCCAAGTAAGAAACGAGCGGCATCCGACCGCTCGGCATCCAGAAAAAGCAAGAAATCAAACCTGATCGATCCGACTCCTGCGAATACCGTGGGCGTTGCGTCGGTCACTCAGCTTTCCGAAAAGCTGGCCGAGTACCTGACGCCGTCGGAGCTCAAGAAGATCAAGGAAGCGTATCGCTTTTCAGATGAAAAACATCTGGGCCAGATGCGCAAGTCCGGCGAGCCGTATATATCGCACCCGATCGCGGTAGCGGAGATCTGTGCCGACTGGAAGCTCGATGCGCAAGCGATCATGGCCGCCCTGCTGCACGACCTGATGGAAGATCAGGATGTGGAAAAGGATGAGCTGATCGAGCGTTTCGGCGCACCGGTTGCAACGCTTGTCGACGGCTTGTCCAAGCTGGACAAGCTAGAGTTCCAGAGCCAGGTCGAAGTTCAGGCTGAAAACTTCCGCAAGATGCTGCTGGCGATGGCCCGTGACGTGCGGGTAATCCTGATCAAGCTTGCCGACCGGCTGCACAATATGCGCACGCTTGACGCGATGGCGCTCGACAAGCGGTCGCGCATCGCCAGAGAGACGATGGAAGTCTACGTGCCGATTGCGCATCGGCTGGGCTTGAACAATACTTACCGCGAACTGCAGGACCTGGCGTTTGCACATATCTATCCGGTGCGCTATCGAACGCTGGCCAAGGCAGTGAAGGCGGCGCGCGGCAACCGGCGCGAAGTGGTCAGCAAGATTCTGGATGCGGTCAAGGATACCCTGGCTGAAAACGGTATCGATGCACAAGTCTACGGTCGCGAAAAAACGCTGTTCGGCATCTACCGCAAAATGCGCAACAAGCATTTGTCGTTTTCGCAAGTGCTGGACGTATACGGCTTCCGCATTGTCGTCGACAGCTTCGCAAACTGTTACGTCGCGCTGGGAACGCTGCACGCGCTATACAAGCCGATGCCGGGCAAGTTCAAGGACTACATTGCAATTCCAAAACTCAATGGCTACCAGTCGCTCCACACCACCTTGATCGGCCCTTATGGAACCCCGGTCGAGTTCCAGGTCCGCACCAAGGAAATGCATCACGTTGCCGAATCCGGCGTCGCGGCGCACTGGCTGTACAAGGAAGAAGACGGCGCGCTTACCGATCTGCAGCAGCGCACGCACGCATGGCTGCAGTCTCTGCTGGATATTCAGAAGCAAACCGGTGATTCGGCGGAATTCCTGGAGCATGTCAAGGTCGACCTGTTTCCGGATTCGGTTTATGTATTTACCCCGAAATCGACCATCATCGCATTGCCGCGCGGCGCGACCGCCCTCGATTTTGCGTACACGATCCATACCGATATCGGCGATCAGACGGTCGCAGCCAAGATCAATCATGAACATGCACCGTTGCGGTCCGAACTGCGCAACGGCGATATCGTGGAAATCGTAATTTCAGCTACGTCACGCCCAAGTCCGACATGGCTGACTTTTGTGCGTACCGGAAAGGCACGTTCCGCCATCAGGCACTATCTGCGCACCATCAATCTCCATGAATCGATTGAGCTCGGACAAAACCTGCTGGCTCAGGCGCTGGTCGCACTGAATCTCAGTCCGACTATTCCCGCACCCCTTGCAGAGCGGCTGCTCAACGAATCGAGCGCAAAATCACTCGACGAATTGTATGCCGACATAGGCGTCGGAAAACGCATGGCGGCATTGGTGGCACGCCACATTCTGGGGCTGGTCGAGAATGATGCTTCCGCACCATCCGCAGTCCGTAAAAGTGGATCAGCTGCCGGGAAACCTGCCCCGGTCAAGATCCATGGAAACGAAGGCTCCGCGATTCAGCTTGCGCCATGCTGCCTGCCTATTCCAGGCGACAAACTGATCGGACATCTACGGCGCGACCAAGGCCTGACAGTGCATGCAACGGATTGCGACATCGCAAAGCGTCAGCGATCGAAAGAGCCGGACCGATGGATCGATGTCACATGGGGCACGGAATTGAATCGCCGTTTCGACTGCCGTATCAAGATCCTGGTTCACAATGACAAGGGTGTGCTGGCCCGCGTTGCTGCGGAAATCGGCGAATCGGACGCCAATATTACCTACGTCGCGATGGATGGCGACAAAGACCAGCTGATGTCGCAATTGCGCTTTACCATTCAAGTCGAAGATCGAATTCACCTGGCGCGCCTGATACGGAACGTGCGCCAGGTTCCAAGTGTCGCGCGCATTCTGCGCGAACGCAGCTAACCATTTTCAGCCTTGATTTCTGGTCAACGCGTCGGCATGCGCCTACCGCCGCCATCCAGTATTTTCCCGCAAGAACTCGACCAGCCCGATGGCGGATCACGTTCCTGAAGCCGGATAGCCCACCTCCAGAATTTCAAGTTCTTCCATTCCGGCCGGCGTCTGCAAGGTCACCGAATCGCCCTCGCGCGCCTTGGTCAACGCGCGGGCGACTGGCGAAATCCAACTGATTTTTCCATTCAACGGATCGATTTCATCGATGCCGACGATTGTCACCGTATGCTGTTCGCCGGCCTGATTTTCATATATCACGGTGGCGCCGAAAAAAACCTGGTCGCTGCCATGATGCACACTCGGGTCGACCACTTCGGCAACATCCAGTCGTTTGGTCAGGAATCGAATCCGGCGATCGATTTCGCGCAAGCGACGCTTGCCGTATATGTAATCGCCGTTTTCCGACCTATCGCCATTCGAGGCAGCCCAGTGCACGATACGTACCACTTCGGGGCGGTCCACATCGATCAGACGCAGCAGCTCGTCCTTGATGCGCTGGTACCCTGCCGGCGTAATGTAATTTTTGGTGCCGGCCGGAATTTGTGACTCGACACCATTCTGATCGTCGCCGTCGTCGTCCGTCTCTTTGACAAAAGCCTTGTTCATTTTTAACCGTTATCGAATCGCATTGATAAATGAATCGCTCGATCAAACGCGACGCGTACCTGTAAACGTCGCAACGGGCTGCCCCGATTCCAGCGTGAAGCCGGCACCAGCATCGCGCCCCAGAACCTTTACCAGATACGGCATCAATTCACGCAACATCGGTTCCAGCGTCCACGGTGGATTGACTATGAACATGCCGCTACTATGCAGCCCGAACCCGTCGGGGGACGGCGTGCTGATAGACAGCGTGACATTGAGCCAGCCATTGCCGGGCAAACGTTTCAGCTTGTCGGGCAATTGACGCGATTCCATCCGCTGCAACACCGGATACCAGACCGCATAGATACCGGTGGAAAAGCGCTTTAGCGCGTCTTCAAGCGTCTCCTTCACGCTACGGTAATCACTCTTGTCTTCATACGGCGGATCAATCAGCACCAGCCCGCGGCGCGACGGCGGCGGCAATAAGGCTTTCAAGCCCGCAAAGCCATTGCCTTTTTGAATCATCACGCGCTTGCCGCGTATACTGGGCCGTTCGCCTTGGGCAGCCGCATGCGCCTCAAGTTTGCGGAAGTTGTCGTCCAGTATCTTGCTGTCACTGGGGTGCAACTCGAACAGCCGCAAACGGTCTTGCTCGCGCATGGTTTTTTCCGCGCAATAGGGCGATCCAGGGTAATAGCGCATTTTGCCGCTTGGATTCAGCGATTTGACGAGTTGCACGTATTCGGCGAGTGGAACCGGCAGATCCTTGCGGTCCCACAGCTGGCTGATTCCGGTTTCGAATTCCGCGTTCTTTGCCGCATATCCAATATCCAATGCATATACGCCAGCGCCCGCATGCGTATCGATATACATATAGGGACTGTCTTTTTGACAAAGATACTGCAGCAACTGGATGGTTACAACATGCTTGAGCACATCGGCATGATTGCCCGCATGAAAGGCGTGGCGATAACTCAGCATAAGAAATGTCAGCGATCATTAAAAACTAAGAGGCAGCCATTTTAACAAGCTCATTAGACGATCCGCTCACTTGCCCGGTAAAAGAATCTCCCACCGTTCGAATACGATAAACATCATTGTCGTTTCCATTCCGATTCATGTACCGGCCTGACCGGTTTAGCGGCGGGGAATCCTCAGTGAATTTATGAACGGTTCGAAAACTGAATTGTCCGGCGCACGCAGTGCGTCTGACCGGCTCATCAATTTTCATTCGAGTCTGCTGCAACAAGAGCCTCGTTTGG